>SIAM01000027.1 GCA_009691785.1 Phycisphaerales bacterium | reverse complement strand
ATTCATGCGCGTCGACGCTTTGAAACAAGTCCAGTGATTGCCAACAACGCGACTGGACTAGCCGAAGGCACCGCGACCGAAGTGAAGTTCACGCCCTGCATGTCGCTGTCCAACATGCCAAGTGATAACCCACTGAAACTCACGCGATATATTTGTGTGGAAGTAAGCGATGACAGTGCAACATCCACGCTGCCCGCAGCCGATGGAACAACCGCAATATCCCCAAGTGAAGCGCCCACATCGTTTCGCCATTGCATTCCTAACACGATGTGCGACGGATTGGCCAACAACGCAATCGACCACGTTTGATATTGATCAGGTGATATAGAAGTGAAGTTCCACTGAATACTCACGCGCTGATTGCCAGTTAACGCAAAGTCGGCCCATCCATTGAATGGTTGCGACACGGCACCATCGCCTTGGTCATACTTGTCCGCGCTAGCCATAAAGCCAAACACCTGATGGGGCTGGTCGGTTGAAAGTTGCGCGAATCCAACATCGCTATAAATAGTGATGGGTGAAAGTTGGTTCACGAAAGATTGCACCCCGCCAATGGCGCCAGAATTGTGTTGACCGACCTTACTTGGTTGATCTTCCAATTCCACCGGCACCCCGGCAGTGCTCACCACGCCCGCGAGAGAGGTCACAGGAACTGCGCCTGCCGCAATAAAGGCAGTAATTGCTATGTATTTCCAAGGCGTACTCTGATTTTTGCTTGTTTTCATTGTAATTTTCCATTTCCCACCTTCGGCCGTTATTCGTGGCAGACGTGGCCGCGCAGGCACTTAGTGCAATTTAGAACATGAGAAAACCTGCAAGCCAAATACGGTGACTACAAGGCAATTGTGTATCAATGGCCAATTTCAGCGTTTTTGCGCCGTATTTGAGGCATTTTTGCCAATAACCCCCGAAACGTTTGCCTTTTCCTTGTAAGCCAAGACCCAATAACTAATTATTAGGACGGAAAATTTGCATTCCAGTTTGGCGATTGGTCAATTCAATTCAAGTATGTGTCTGACATGAATGGTTGCAAATGGCGCTTGTAGCGCAAAACCCATTTGTTGCATGACGAGCAGTCACAAATATGTTTGGAATTCTTTGATTGCCGCAACACATGCTGGTTTGGGTGCGTATGAAGTCTCGAAGAGAAATCAGTTTGGCTACCGCGAACTGATAGCAGGTTGAGGGAAGATCACAGTTTTTTGTTAACCGTGATCAATGGTATTTAAAAGATTTGAGGAAAGGGAAAGTTATGTTTTTACAAATGGGTTTGGGAAGAGGATTTGTTGTCCCGTTGCTTGCGACAGCAATGATTGCATCGGGAGCCAGCGCCGCATTGGTTGCATATTCGACAGTTATCACAAACAACACCAGCGCCGAGAAAACATATGAATTGACTCCTATGTTCACACTCACAAGTAACTTGGGAAACACCGGTGGTTCTGGTTCTCTTGCCATTGTTGTCTCTGATATTCGTGGCGGCGGTGCGTATATAAAAAGCGTTGGTTTGACGCCAATCTACACCAGTTTCATAAATGCCTACCAAGTGGCCACATTAACGCCTTCGGACCCTTTGGTTCCAGTTGAGCCATTTGGACAAGCTTCTTTTTCGGCGCAATTTACTGAGCAAAATTATGGTGTTCAAGGAAACATCAACGACATTATTAAAATGCAGTTGAAATTTATTCTTTCAGTTGGCGATCAAGCGGTTATTTCAGCCACATTTGAAGTTAATACTTTTGTTCCGACCCCTGGGGCTGTTGCCTTGATCTTTATGGCGGGCGGGTTCGGTGTGCGTGGGCGTCGTCGGTCTAATTAATTAAAAATTTACAAATAATCAAAATTCCATTTTGACAATGGGAAGTTTGAAATAGATGGTTGGTCCAGTGTTTGAAAATGTTTGATTCACAGTTCTCAACATGTTGTTGAGAGTTTAAAATTTATGTAGAGGGAAGAAAAGATGTTCAAGTTCGCAATTATTTCAGCCGCCGCTACAGCACTCTCCGTGTCCGCGTTGGCTGGTCCAATTCTCAACATTCAAATTACTGTAGATGGTAATTTATCAACTACCATTCAAGAAGGGCAGTTGACTGTATTTAATGATTACAGTTACATCGGTTCAAGTGGTGACGGATTTCCCGGTACTTCTTGGGTTGTTGGTTGGGATATCGTTTCCGATTTAGCTGACAGGTCATTTGTGACCAACGGCTTAACCATTGCAAATTTGGGCTCGGCAACCAAGCGCTTCAATATTTTGCTTGATATTCCAGGCACACTTCCTGTGGCAAGTGGTACACCCACATGGCAGTACTTTGGAAATTTAGGCGGAACATTGACAAGCAACTCAAGCGCGGCTTCTACGCTGTCTTCTATTGGAACCAATCCACTTTGGCAAGGCCTGCGTGGCGGAACGTCCCCTGGAACAAATTCACAATTAATGCAGCATTCCACATTCACATCTCCAGGATCCATGTCATCGTTGATTCCATCGGTCAGTATCACGGCTTACTCGGTCGTGGGTGGTACAGGAACAAATCTTGGATATGAGTTTCAATTTGATCTCTCCGCACAATCCCTTGTTTCTTTCAGTGGAAATTGGGGTGCATATGTGCCTACGCCAGGCGCCTGGACTCTGTGTGCAATCTCAGGAATCATTATCAAACGACGCCGTCGATTGAATTAAGTCTTTCACAACAATTGCGGGCTCTCCGTGAGATGTATCCGGCAAACCCGCTCAGGTCACTCCCCCGTTTGCGTTACGAGTCCTCTAAAACAGGACTCGTTTCGTTTTTACAGCGTTTTGTATTTACATTGTGAATTCAGCATGGGCGATATTGCGATGGAAACTCAAGCACTGGCGCGCACGCCAATTCGATTCGCTCGATACAAGCCAATGGAAATGTTTCCCAAGGCCGAATCAGCCGGCTGGGTTGCGCAACTCGCGCGCTTGCGGCAAATCTTCAATGCGTGAAATACCAAAGACGCGCAAGAACTCGCTGGTGGTGCCATACAACATTGGGCGACCAAGTTCTTCGGCGCGGCCAGTAATGCGAACAAGCCGCCGTTCCATTAAACCGCGCAGAATGTCGCCGCAAGCAACGCCGCGCACCGCTTCTAATTCCGAGCGCAATGTGGGTTGTCGATAGGCAATAATGGCCAGCGTGTCCAACGCCGCTGGTGTTAATCGGCCTTGCGCTTTGGCGCCGTGCACGCGGGTTAAGAGCGGTCCAAACTTGCTCAACGTGAGCAGTTGCCAGCCGCCCGCCAAGCGCTCAATGCGGAAACTTCTACCCGACTGCGCGTACTCAATATTCAAGTGGTCAATCGCCTGCTTGACCATGGTCGCCGGCATTTTGTCTTTGGCGTTGACAGAACCCAATCCAAGCATGTCAACCAATTTGCTTTCGCTCAGTGGGCGGCTCATGGAAAGCAACACCGCTTCAACGCGCGACTCAATCGATTGATCGGCGCAGGGAGTTTCGTCGGGCGCTTTCATAAACGCGGGGACTTCGGCGGAGACTTCGGATTGTTCTGTGGCTTCTTGCTGTTCCATGCATCACCTTTGTGCCGCGAATTTCATTGCCCGTGCGGCGGCTGAATTGTTGCCACAACTGACATCAAGCGCGCTGGTTGGCTCGTTTGCCCGCGGCGTTTATTTTGGCTTGAGCCACGCGTTGCGCGCGCTCAACAGATTCACGCGCCGCGGCTGAAGTAGCGCCGGCTGCGGTTGCTTTTTGATTTGCGTCGACAAGCATGGCCGCGGCTTGTTTGGCGTCAATGCTTGAAATGTCCGCGGTGCTGTCAGCCAACAGCGTTAAATTGTCGCCCTGCATTTGTGCGAATCCACCGTCAGTTAAAAGTTGCACGGTTGATCCGGTGGCGTTTGTCACGGTCAACACGCCAGTACCAAGGCGCGCAAGAAATGGACTTGCGCCAGGCATAACGCCAACTTGTCCATCCCATGCTTCAAATGAAACATAGCTGGCTTTTTCTTCAAGGCTAATTGCGTTTGGTGTGACAACGGTGCAGTGGATTGGTGTGGCCATATTTATGAACTCCGAGGGCGGTGATGTTAGCAAGGTTTCTAGCGATTTTTGGGATGATTGGCAGATTATTTAGGCAAGCCGTACACCGCCAAAGCGTGATTTCGATAGCGCGGATCATGGGAAACTTCGCACACAATATCTGCGGCAAGCCACTTGGGAAAGTCGCACGGCGCGTGCTCGCTTACAAGTTCAACCTCCACCATGACCAATGGAAAATCAAGGAACTGATCAACTTCCCAAGTCAGTCCGGCCTCACTGACACGGTGGCGCACTTTACGAATGCGCTTGCCTTGCGTCTGTGGCCAAAGCGTTTCAAATGTGGATCGATCAAGCGCATGTTCAGTTTCTTCACGCACCACGCCTTGCCCTTGCTTGATGGTGTGGAAATATTCCATGGCTCCGTCGGCGAACTCAACTGAGCGAATGCGCCCTTCGCGAAAATTTTGATCACGAACAGAATGCTGCGGCAAATAGCCCTGCTGAATTTTCCAAATCACCGCGCCCGCGGGCAGCGTGGGCAATGCACGCATAATCCAAACTCGTTCTATTTCTTGCATTGTGCTCATGGCATGCGTTCTTGCTTTGCGTTGTGCTTCTGTTTGCGGGTGGCGCTTATGGAATTGGGATTGAGATACTTAGAAAGTTGTGTGGTACGGAGCGTTTGAGAAAGTTGCTCTATGGCTGTGCCAATATTTCAACGAGTGGCCAATGGCGCGCAGGCTTGACTCCATGCTGCGACAAGGGAAGACATGACAAGTTTCAAATTGACATTGGCGCGAACCGCATCCTCGAATGTGTCTAACGTGCGCATGGCGCGCTGAATGGCGTCAAGCGCCTCGCGATCATTGGCGGTAGCGGCGTTCATAAGTCGCTCCCGCAAATGCAAACCGGCCAGGCGAACCAACATGCCAACGCCTTGGCGATTGGCGGCGTCCTTGCTGGCGCCTTCATTGTCCTTGATTAATTTTTCAGCATATTCCTCAGCGCATTTACCCATTTCATCCGCAAGGGCTGGCGGGAAATTGCCTTGATCCAATTGCTTAAATTGCGGGTGCAGCAATTGCCACCATTGATACAAACCAAATTTGGCACCAAGCAGCGCAAGACCCGGACTGCCTTGTGCAAATTGCAGCAACCACGCGCGTTCCGCGCCATCAACTTGCCAATTGTGTTGATCAGACCACTGTTGCATGGCATAAGGCGCAAGCGGACCAAACGCAACGCGATGACAGCGACTGCGAATAGTTGGAAGCAATCGATCCTCACGCGAAGTCACCAAAAAAAGATAGGTACCAAGCGGTGGCTCCTCCAAGGTTTTCAGAAGAACATTTTGCGCCTCGCTTTCTAGCAACTCGGCTTCGTCAATCACGAACACTTTGGCGCGACCGCGCGCGGCCGTGCGATGCACTGCGGAATCCAACATGCGGCCCTCGCTGTCCACGCCACCAATTAAAGTTTCGCGCAGCAAGTCCACAGGAATGTTCAGTTGCTTTTTGTCACGAAGCTCGCGGCTTTGACTTACAGCCGCCAACTCCTTGCGAATGACAATAAAATCTGGATGCGAACCGGCGTCTAGAAGCGTGGCGTCCTCTGTGCCAATGGGCGGCGCGAACGCGGCGATGTTGGCGGGCGTTGTCGCTGGATCCAGCACCAAGCCAGCGAACATTCTTGCGGCAAGCGATTTACCAACGCCCATGGGTCCATGCAAAATCCACGCGTGGTGCACGCGCTCTGTTGCAAAGGCGCGCGTGAGCGCGGCGATGGCTTTGGGTTGACCAAGGAGTGGACTTTTCAACGCGCCACTCATCGCGGAACCTCTATCAAAATGCAGGGTTTTGCAGATGGTTTTGCGTTGGTCAAGCCGCGTGGTGGCGGCATGAAAAGCGGCTCGCCATTCACCAACAGCACCGGAAATTTCTTCATAATTTTTTCCACATCGGGGTGAAACAATGTGCTGCGTGCGTCATATGCGGAGGAATCAAACACACCAATAGTGACGGTGCTTGATCGATCATCGGCGTCGTGTTTCACATAGGCCTCGAAACCTTGCAACCGAAGTTCGGCGCAATACCCCTCAGCTTTTTTCTGCAACTCGTTGAACGGAATCTCGCCACTTTGAAAGTCGCTCCATGTGGCTACCTTCACCGTGAACAAGGGAACCACATTTGGAAATCGCGCGCGCACCTTGGACAAGTCGTATGGTCCTAGCTTTACCTGATTGGATGTGGTTTGAAGTCGAACTAAATAGGCGCGCGCAAATGGCCTAGCGCCTTTTTCCTCGATGGCTTTCACAATTGCGATTGCAGGTTTGGCATTGACGTCTTCAAGCCCCACAAAACTTCCGTACACAATCGCGCTTCCCTTATCGAGCGCACACACTCGCGCCGTGGCAAGAGTTGGATACCGCTTTACTATGGCTTCGCGAGTGGCGTTGGCCGCGGCGGCATGCCCTTGCTCAGTAAAAGTCATCAACAACACAGACCACTCTGGCTTTTGCTCGCCTGTTGTGGTGTTCTGATTTTCAGCTGGCGGAGAATTTTTTCCTGCCGCAGTGGCGTCTTTGGTTTTTTTATTTTGCGCGCCACTCTTTGTGGCACCAGTTATATTTCCGTCCACTTCGTCGCCTTCATTCATCAACTCATTATTTGGATCCGCCTTGGCGCCACCGCCTTTGGGCGCGGCCGAAGTTCCGCCCGGCGATTGGGCGGGGTTTGTGGTTTGGGCATTGGCATTGGCAGAAAAACAACCGAGGGTGATGCTGCCAAGAATGACCGCCAATTTGACACCTGAAATGACCGTTAAACTGCGTCTCAAGGGCAGTATTTGTGGGAAGTTAAAGATTTTATTTTGCATGAAAATTTGCTCAAGGTTGGAGGCGCAAGTGGTCGATTCTATACTTACGGAAGCGGATTGCCGCGACCCATTTAAGACGCAGGAAGCGTTTGTTACACCTGTTTGAATCGACCCAAAGGATTGAGTCGAAGATGACAAGGAGTTTTTTATGCCTGATATTTCGCCGATCAACCATCTTCAAGGAAGTTCCGTACCCGCTTCAATTCAGCGCACGCAAGTTGACGCCCCAGCCACCACGGCTAGCTCGCCAAAGCACACTGAAATTCGTGACCGAGTGGAAATTTCTGACCATGCCCGCCACCTTGAAAAACTTCGCCAATCGCCGGATATTCGCCAGTCCAAAATAGACGCGGCTCGCAGCGAGATTGCGCAAGGAACCTACGAAACGCCTGATCGGCTTCGCGCGGCTTTGCTGCGGCTGCTTGATGAGATTGAACCAAGTTAGTTGGTCATTCGCTTCAACAATAATTTAATCAGACCGTGTTTTAAATGAAGTGGTCATCGCTGCGCATTTGAAACTGAAACGGCGCCGCGTTGACCCGCGGCCTAGCGAAAAAAAACTTGTTATCGCTGCCTTACTCGCGCTGCCAAAGCGTTGATTTGGCTTTCAATTTTGCATTCTAGGGCTATTTATTACATATTTTTTAGCCGTTGCTACATCTAAACATGGGGCTATGCCCTCTACCATGACGGATCTAGAAGGAGCTTTCATGAATCGAGTCTTTAATACGTTTGGATTTTTGTCGCTCACTTGCGTTGCCACGCTTTTCGCGCAGAGTCCGCCGCCAGTGGCCATGCGCCCCGCGCAAGTGCGCCGCGACTTAATCGAGCACGCTACTGTGGTCGTGAAGCCCGGCGAGCGAATTGAAGATGGCGCCGTGCTGGTGGTGGATGGATGGATTATGGCGGTTGGAAAAAGTGGCGCGGTGATTGCGCCTGCTGGAACAAATATAATTGATGCCAAGGGCTTGACGCTTTATCCCGGCTTAATCGACGCGGGATTGATGATTGACAGCGCGGCCGCCGCGCGCGCCGCCGCCGCCGAGGACGCGACGCATTATTGGAATGACAAAGTCACGCCGCAAGTGCGCGTGGCCACCATGGCGACGCTGGCCAGTGGGGTGCGAAAAGAAATGCGCGATATGGGCTTCACGGTTGCGTCTGTGAATCCCAACTCTGGAATTTTTCGCGGCGAGAGTGCCGTTGTGTTGTTGGCCAACGATGACCAGAAAGTGGAGCAGTTGATGCCCAACGCGGGACAAAATATTTCCTTCGCGCATATTGGCGATGAAGGCCCAGACGAGAGCCGCTACCCAACCGCGCTCATGGGAACAATGGCCGTGATTCGCCAAGGACTTCTTGACGCGCAGTGGTTGTCGCAATCCAACGCGGTGTGGAAAGCGCATCCTCAAGGCAATGATGCGCCGAAGGCGTCGGCGGCTTTGACGGCGTTAGAGCCGGCGATTCAGGGGATGTCCGTTGTGATTTTTGATTGCAATAATGAGCAAGATGTTTTGCGCGCCGCTGGTTTGGCAAAGGAATTTGGCTTGAAAGCGCGCGTAATTGGTTCGGGCAGTGAGTTTCGACGCTTGAATGAAGTGGTGGCTACGCATTTGCCAATTGTGGCTACCTTTGATTTTCCAAAGACGCCAGACGTGAGCGATCCGCGCAAGGATCAATCGGTTTCGCTGCGCGATTTGGAAACATGGGCGTTGGCTCCGCGCAATGTGAAACAATTGCTTGACGCTGGCGCGGATGTGAGCGTGGGCACCGTTCGATTGAAAAATAAAAGCGATTTTCCTGCGCGCGCGCGCCGCGCCTTACAAAGCGGTTTGTCCG
The DNA here is from genome assembly GCA_009691785.1 of Phycisphaerales bacterium. Lineage (GTDB taxonomy): Bacteria > Planctomycetota > Phycisphaerae > Phycisphaerales > SM1A02 > SYAC01. The sequence continues at coordinate 23,200 of SIAM01000027.1, read as the reverse complement.
AGGATGAATTGCTTTCATGTTTGACAACGCGGCCAGCCAAGCAACTTGGATTGAGCAATGTTGTTGGAACAATTGAAGTTGGTCGCTTGGCCAACATGGTGTTGCTTGATGGACCGCTCTTTGGCGAGAAAACGCATGTCGTGGCGACCATGGTTGCGGGAGACAAAGTGAATGTGTACGAGCCAGTGCTCTTTGGTTTTAAAGGTCCATGCACATTGAAGAGCGACTCCATTGAGTTGAATGGAACATTTGATCCAGAGACCAAGGTAATTAGTTTTGAAACATTGCCGCCAGTTGCTGCGGCGGCGGTCGATGCGAAAGTTGCGGATGCGAATGCCGCGGACGCAAAGCCTGCGGCGGCGGTCGATGCGAAAGTTGCGGATGCGAATGCCGCGGACGCAAAGCCTGCGGCGGCGGTCGATGCGAAAGTTGCGGATGCGAATGCCGCGGACGCAAAGCCTGCGGCGGCGGTGGCTGATGCTGCCGCCAAACCGTTCGAACCCAAGAAATATGCCGCAGAACACGTTGATTTTGACCTAGATCGTGTGGGCTTCACCTTGCCTGGCGAAGCGCTTGCGAGCGAAGGCGTGTTGCGTTGCACCGCAATTCGCATTGGTGATCGCGTTGATGGCGTGGCGCAAACGCGTGATGGAAAGTCAATTATGTTCACGCTGACCAAGCGCGAAGTTGCAAAACCTGTTGACGCAAAAGTAGCCGATGCGAAAGCTGCGGATGCACAACCTGTTGACGCAAAAGTAGCCGATGCGAAAGCTGCGGATGCACAACCTGTTGACGCAAAAGTAGCCGATGCGAAAGCTGCGGATGCACAACCTGTTGACGCAAAAGTAGCCGCGACCACATTAGAAAAGAAAACTGAAGACCCACTGGCATTTATTCCTGCGGTCATGCCGCTTGGCGAATATGGATTTGAAAAAGCGCCAGTAGCACAAACCGTGCTTGTGAAGAACGCCACCATTTGGACCAGTGGTCCCGCGGGCACCTTAAAAAACGCAGACCTGCTGGTGGTGAATGGAAAAGTGCAAGCCGTGGGCACGAACCTTGCCAACATTCCCGCCGACGCCCTGGTGATTGACGCCACCAACAAACATGTCACGCCCGGCTTGATTGACTGCCACAGTCACACTGGCATTGAAGGCGGCGTGAATGAAGGAACCAACAATGACACGGCTGAATGCCGCATTGGTGATTGCATTGATCCCGACGCCATTGGTTGGTACCGCGAACTTGCGGGCGGTCTGACCGCCGCCAATCAATTGCATGGCAGCGCCAATCCAATTGGTGGCCAGAACAGCGTGGTGAAATTAAAGTGGAGCAAAAGCGCCAATGATTTCCGCATAGAAGACGCAATTCCTGGAATTAAATTTGCGCTGGGTGAGAATGTCACGCGTCCGCGCGGGCGCTATCCAAACACCCGCATGGGCGTTGAAGCGTTGCTGCGCGACAGTTTCCGCGAGGCCCGCGAGTACGCCACCAAGCACAGCGACTACGCCGCGTTGACGGATGAACAGCGCGCCATCACCATGGCGCCGCGGCGTGATTTGCAACTGGAATGCCTTGCGGAAATTCTTGCGGGCAAGCGCTTGATCCATTGCCACAGTTACCGCCAAGATGAAATTCTGATGTTGCTGCGACTGGCCGAGGAATTTAATTTCCGCATTGGAACATTTCAACATGTGCTTGAGGGCTACAAAGTGGCCGACCTGATCGCCAAACATGGCGCTGGCGCGAGCACCTTTAGTGATTGGTGGGCCTACAAAATGGAGGTCATGGACGCGGTGCCGTTCAATGGCGCAATGATGCATGATGTTGGAGTTGTGGTGAGCTTTAATTCCGACAGCGATGAAATGGCGCGCCGCATGAACATGGAGGCGGCCAAGGCTATGAAGTACGGCGACTGCACTTCGGTGGAGGCGCTGAAATTTGTCACGCTGAATCCCGCCAAGCAATTGCGCATTGACAAGCGCGTGGGCAGTCTTGAAGTTGGCAAGGACGGCGACTTTGTGATTTGGTCGGGCGACCCACTGAGTAGTTTTTCGGTGGCCGACAGCACTTGGATAGAGGGCGCATGCTATTTCGACCGCGCAAATGAGCGTGTTATGCGCGAGCGCGACCTGAAATTGCGCGCGCGCCTTCTTGAGCTTGCGGTTAACGTTGGCGAGAAGGACGGCAGTTTAAAAACCATAGAGCCCCCCAAGGTGGAGCCCGCAAAAGACGTCAAGCCCGCGAAGGTGCCCACGACATTGCTGGCACGCATGCTTGATGTTCGCCGCGAGGCGTTGGTTGATCAAGTGCGACGCGGCCGCGACCCTGACACCATGGGTCCCGGAGATTGCGGTTGCGGCGGATCAATTGAAGGATGGAAAATTCTTTTAGAGGAGGTCGGCAAATGACTGGCTCAACACAAATAATTCTTGGACTTGTGGGCGCGCTTGGTCTGTGCTCAATAGTGACGGCGCAGAGCGATCAGATTCCGGCTCGTCCACAACAAAAACAAGTGGCGCTTGTGAACGCGCGCATTTACACCGCGGTGCCTGGTCAAGCCACCATTGATCGCGGCTATGTGATCTTTGACAAGGGCGTGATCACCGCGGTGGGCGCTGGCGACGCGCCAACTCTTGCGGCGGGTTGCGAAAAGTTTGATTGCGCGGGCTTCACGGTGTTGCCAGGATTTATCCATGTGGGAAGCCAGCTTGGACTTGTTGAAGTACAACAAGTGTCCGCCACCGACGATCGCAATGAATTTGGCGCGTTTCACCCTGAAATTCGCGCGTGTGTTGCGGTGAACCCCGACAGTGATTTAATTCCGGTGGCGCGTTCGGGCGGCGTGCTGAACACGGTTGTTTTTCCGCCAAGCGGCGTTGTTGCCGGCCACGCCAGCGTGATGCGCATTGATGGCTGGACAAGCGAGGACCAAACGCTCACGCCGCGCGCTGGCTTGGTTATGAACTGGCCCATGTCGGAGCCAATTATCGCGCCATGGATGGATAAAAGCGTGGAGGATCAGAAGAAAGACTCCGTAAAAAACTTGAAAGAGATTGACACCTTCTTTGATCGCGCCAAGACTTGGATGTTGGCGCGAGAGAAAGACCCCAAGACCGAAGGCGATTTACGATTTGAAAATATGATTGGCGTGCTCAAAGGCGAGGAGCCGATTTATTTTGTGGCCAACTCGCCAGGACAAATTGAAAGCGTGTTGCTGTGGGCCAAAAGCAAAAATCTAAAACCAATTATTTGGGGCGGCGCCGGCGCCGCAAGTTGCGTTGCCCTGCTGAAAGAAATGAAAGTTCCCGTTGTCATCGCGGGCACGCACCGATTGCCTGGCCGTCGAGCTGACGCGGTGGACGCTATTTACACGCTTGCAAAAACTTTGGCAGACGCGGGCGTTGCATTTTGCATCGCCACAGGAAACGACCCAAGCAATGAGCGCCATTTACCTGATCATGCCGCCACCGCAGTGGCGTATGGTTTGTCACGAGATCTGGCGCTGCAAAGCGTTACCAGTAGCGCGGCGCAAATTGCCGGTGTTGGCGATCAACTGGGTTCAATCGCGCCTGGAAAGTTGGCCACGCTGCAAATTGCCTCGGGCGAGCCGCTTGAAATGACAACCGAACCCGTCGTTATTTTCTCGGAAGGTCGCCGACTTGATTTTGGCGATCGTCAAAAGCGCCTTGATGTGAAGTACCACGAAAAATATCAACGCATGGGTTTGTTGCCCGCCGCGACAACAGCACCCGCGCCCGTTCTAAAACCTGTGTGAGCCCCGCATGCCCGCAGTCGGCTAGCCTGTGCTTGTGCAAGACTTCAAGACCCTCGGCGTTGATCCGCTGCTCATTCCATTTTTAACGCGCAGCAATATCACCACGCCAACCGAAGTGCAGGCAGGAACGTTGACCGCCGCGATAACGGGCCGCGACATTGTGGCAGTGGCTCCAACTGGCACTGGAAAAACTTTGGCGTACTTGTTGCCTATCGCCACGCGCTTGCGCGCTGACCGACCCGATGAACATGGAAAGCGATTCGCCGATTCTCGCGCCCGATTGCGCGCGCTTGTGTTGGCGCCCACGCGCGAACTGGCGCAACAAATTGGCAAAGAGGCTGAGCAACTTCTAGGTGGAACCGTGTTGCGCTGCGCCGTGGTGTGGGGCAAAAGCGCAATTTCCACGCAGGTTGCGGCGCTTCGCGCTGGCGTTGATGTGTTGGTTGGAACGCCAGGGCGCGTGCGTGAACTTTTAGAATTGGACGCGTGCTCGCTGGCGTGGGTGCAAATGGCTGTCATTGATGAAGCCGATCGCATGCTGGACATGGGCTTCGCTCCGCAAGTGCGCTCATTGATGGAGCGCATGCCCGCGGAGCGTCAAACACTTTTGTACACCGCAACGTTGCGCCGCGCCGTTGAGGACTTGGCCGATCAAGTGGTGCGCGAACCGTTCCGCTACGGCGGAAGTTCCACCGCGGCGCGCACCATTCCCACCGCGTATGACTGCCGAGACGCGGGCAAGACACCGCTGCTTTTACATTTGTTAAAGGAGCCCACGCGCAAAGGCGTGTTGGTGTTCACACGCACGCGCCGTCGTGCGGGCTGGGTTGCCACGGCGCTGAATCGAAACAATATTCCCACTGGTTTGCTGCATGGCGATCGCTCGCAAAAGCAGCGCGAGACCGCGCTTGATGGACTTCGCACCGGCCTGAACCGCGTGCTGGTTGCCACCGATGTCGCGGCGCGCGGACTGCATGTGCCTGCGATTCGTTGCGTGGTGAATTACGATTTGCCGCCCATGGATGATGATGTGATCCATCGCATTGGTCGCGCTGGACATGCGAGTGATTTTGCGGAGTCGTTTGTGTTTGTTGAAGTGCGCGACCGCGCGCGTTGGGACCGCGTGGCGCTGGCGCTGGACATTTCACCGAATTTGACGCCTGATCCAGAGGCCGCGCGCGTGGCTCCAAAGAAGCGCGGCATAACGCCAAAGCAAAAGCAAGAAGCGACGGGTGTGAATCGTCCGCTTCGACGCAGCACAAAAATGATTATGGCTTTAAGCGGCCGCTTGAAAGTTGCCAAGACCGCGCGCGAAAATGCCGCCGCACAAAAGGGCCGCTTGCGTGGCAAACAATCCAACAAACCACTCGGCGCAAAAGTGAATGTTGGAAAGGGAATTAAGTCAAACCAAGGAACTCGCTGATGCATGGGAAGATCGCTGATGCCTCGTTGGCTCTGGTGTCCGCGGCATTTATTTCTTTGTGTATCGCCGCTTGGAGCGTCTATGTGGTTGTTGGCGTGCACCTTGTGGATATTGACACTTGGATCGCAAACGGCCGCGACCCGTGGACTGTTTCACATCACCAAGCACTCGGCGTGGGCTGGGTCAATGGCGTGAAGGCGTACGCGCCACTACTGACTCAAGTGGAGGAAGCCGGCGCGCCGCCATCGTGGGCCGTGAAAGCAATGTCACCAATAGATCAGTACGAACGCGGCACTCGCGTAGCCACGCTGGGAGCCGGCTGGCCAATGATTCAAGTGGCTCGCGTGTGGGTGACCACGCGCAATGACGAACTCTTTCCGCCAAACGCGGAATTTGACGCAAGTGGAGCGTGCCTTGAAATGGGTAAGGATCGCTTGTGGGAAGATCCGCAAATATTTGTATGGATGCCAGTCGCTGTGGTGATTGATCTGGTTCCGTGGTTCGCGTTGTTCTACTACGCGCTGCGATTCTATCGGCGATTCGGCGATCGCAAGGCGGCATTGAAGGCTGCTCTTAGGGCGTCGGCAACATTGGAATCACCACCCGCAGCAACACCATAAGCGCCGCGGCAAGCGCCGCCATGGCCAACACAGAATACATCGTCATGGTGATTGCTTCGCGCCAAAAATGTTCCAGTGTTTCTAAGCGAACAGCTTTCCATGTCACGCTAATAGCCGCGCATGCGGGTATGAGCAACAGCCACCACCACTGCGCCACGGTTGGCAGCGGTTGCAAAAATGGAATGTAGGCGGCTTGGAATATCATTCCATGGCGCCTTTCTTAGCGGATCGACAAGGTCGATACAACACATCAAGCACCACGATTACATTCATCATGCCAGCAAGGCCGCACAACAGCGTGCCAATTTCATTGGATGGTCCAGCGCCTTTGAAGCTGCTCACCATGACGTTGCCGCTTTGAACGGCCAACGGAAGCAACTCCCCCACTCGTCCTGATTTTAAAATTGCGGTATTCAATTCATCCGTGGCAAATGCCAAACCACCGACGCCCGCTTGGGCAATAAACCACATCCCATCTTCGTGGCGATCTACGCAATCCATGCCGCCTACAAGCACGCCAAGCAGGAAGAGACCGCCAACGCCTATAAAAACAAGCATCCCACGATCCTTTTCGCCCACTTTCCAGTGACCCGCACCTGGTAAAATCCACCCAAGAATTGCGGCGGTCAGGTTGAAAGCTGGTTCTTCAAAGTCGTCAGTCATGTGGTGTATTCTAAGAACAGTCGCAATAAGGGCGAAATAGCCTTGCGTGGTACAGTGTAACTAGAATTCAAGGTCTGAATCTGGCAACCCACTTTTACGAAACGGCTTCATATGAAACAAAATCCATCATCTCCAGAGCCTAATAAATATTCCACACCCGCCGATGTCACCGACCGCCGAATTGGACTTGACCGCCGCGACATTGAGATTGCCAAGGCTTCCAATCTTGAACGACGGCGTGGACCAGGTCGGCGTCTAACGGATTTTGTGAAGACCGCGGAAGAAGGTGAAATGAACAAGGAGCAGTTTTTGTTCCTGCTTGCCATTGACACATTCAAGCGCGTCAACCACAAATCATTTCCAACATGGACGGATGTGTTGGAGATTATTCGCAAACTGGGATATCGCAAGACGCTAAAAAGCGAAATTGATCTTGGTTCGCGCGCCGTGGATTGGACCGAACATGCCGACGCGGTGATTGGCGTGGACCAATTGGCTCACGACAAAAAGGGTTGAAAAAACACGCGTCTTAAAAAATGCGCAATTGAATCACGGGTAGTGATTCAATTTATGGCAACCAAATTTTAAATCTTGGCGAAAGCCAACTCGCGTTGACGATTGAAAAACTTATTTCTTTTTGAACCAATCAGCATTAATTTGCACGTATTTCTGCCATTCTGCGGGCAAATCTTCGCTGGGGAAAATAGCTCGCACGGGACATTCGTCCACGCACAACCCGCAATCAATGCAAGTTTCTGGATCAATGTACAACTGCGTGGCGTCGGTGAATGTGCCCGCGCCTTTGACAGGATGAATGCAATCAACAGGACAGACCTCAACGCAGGAAGTGTCTTTGGTTGCGATACAAGGTTCAGCGATAACGTGGGCCATATTTGTTCTCTCAAAGTTCCAAGCGTACGGTGCGGGATTATAGCCAGAAATCAATCGCCCATCATGCCACAATTCATCATAGACACAAGATTCATGGATGAATTCTATTTAGAAAAACCAAAAGAGCCGACTTCAAGTCGACTCTTTTGGAACTGTTCAGTAAGGTTCTAATTAGACCAAACGCAATTAGCGCTTCTTTGAGGTCTTCTTAGCAGCCTTCTTCTTAGCAGCCTTCTTCTTCTTAGCCATTGTGTGGCTCCCATGCGTTACGCTAGGTTGTCGGAGTGAGGAGGCGCTGCGTAACATTAGCGTCTCCACGCATACTTGTACCTTTATCGACACGAAATGTGAAGTACCTTTACACAACTATTTGAAACTTTTTTAAAATCGGACCACTTTGACACCATTTCAACCATCAAAACCTCTTCAACTTATGCTTGTTGGCGCAAATGGAAGAATGGGCCAGGCCATACAACATGCGGCCGCGAAAGTTGCGTCGATTTCCATTGTGTGTGTGCTGAACCACATTCCAGAATCAGCAGAAAACACCGATGTTGTGATTGATTTTTCATCTGACCATGGCGCGCGTCGCGCGGTTGCGATTGCGACAAAATTAAACGCCGCGTTGCTTGTTGGAACGACTAGTTTGAGTGAAAAAACTCTCTTGGACATCGAAAATGCGTCGCAAAAGATTTCTGCAATAAAAATTTCAAATTCTTCTCTTGGAATCGCAATTTTGACCCGTTTGGCGTCCGTTGCAAGCACAATTTTAGGTTCAAAGGCCTCAATCACAATTCAAGAGACACATCACGCGCACAAAAAAGATTCTCCTTCTGGCACCGCAATCACTTTGGCGGACGCGTTGCGCAAGTCTGGCGCAACGATTTCAAACACAAACATTCAAAGTATTCGCCAAGGTGAAGTGGTTGGCCATCATCGCGTGACCTTTGAAATGGAAAATGAAACTTTGTCTTTGGAACACCGCGCGCTGAGTCGCGAGCTCTTTGCAACGGGCGCGCTTCGCATTGCGGATTGGCTGCGCCATCAACCAACTGGCATGCACACTGCCCAAGAATGGCTTTCTGATCTACTCTTGAAAGAGAACAAATCATGAGCATCACAGTTGAAAAATTAAGCAACGGACTTACCGTGGCCTTTGAGCCAATTTCTGGAATGGCCACCACATCTTTGTCATTGGCCATTCCCGCAGGCACCGCCGGCGACCATGAAGGCACGGCTGGAGAAGGCGAAAGCACGCTGCTTTCAGAGCTTATTGTGCGCGGCTCTGGCGCCCGTGACAGCCGCGCATTCAGCGAGGCGCTTGACACATTGGGTTGCGATCGCAGCACCACCGTCAACGCCAATCATGTTTTAGTTTCCGCAACCATGTTGGCGTCGCGCTTGAACGCGTCGTTGGAACTTATCGCGGACATGGTTCTGCGGCCCAGAATTGATCCGGAACATCTGGAGCCCGTTCGCCAACTTTCATTGCAAGCGCTGCACGCGCTACCGGATGATCCGCAACACCTGGTCATGTTGCGCCTGGCCAAGTTGCATTTTCCATCGCCATTCAATCGCACTGGCTACGGCAATGAAGTTGGTTTGAAATCATTAACAACGGAATCGTTAAGGTCCGTGTGGAAGCGGCGCGCGGTTGCGCAAGGATCCATTCTTTCAATTGCCGGCGCGGTGTCACCAGAGAATGCCATGCCAAAGTTGAAAGAACTATTTGGCGCATGGGGCGGCAACAATGTGGAGGCGAAACCTTCAGGCGCTCGAAGCGGCGGCGGCGATCATTACACGCTTGCCAGTTCGCAAACCCACATGGCGTTCGCCTTTGACGCGCCAACCGAAAGCGATCCTGATTCATTTGGCTTCCGCATTGCCGCGGCAATTTTGGGGGGCGAAGCCAGCAGCCGTTTATTCACGGAAGTACGGGAAAAACGCGGTCTTTGCTACAGCGTTGGCGCCAGCGCCTCCACAGGTCGCGACCGCGGAGTGCTGCAGATTTACGCCGGTAGCACGCCGCAACGCGCCACCACCACCAGCAAGTGCATCATGGACGAACTTGTTCGCTTTGAGACGGGCGTGAATCAAATTGAATTTGACCGCGCCAAAATTGGATTTAAAAGTCGCATGGTCATGTCGGGTGAAAGCGCCATGGCCCGCGCCAGCACCATCACCAGCGATCTGTTTCGTTTGGGCAAAGCGCGAACCTTGGCTGAACTTACGGCCACGCTTGAAGGCTGGACCCTTGAACGCGTAAATGATGTGATCAAGCGCAGAATGTCCGCCACTTGGCGCGCCAATATGAGTCGTGCGACCGTTGGTCCTGACGCTATCGCCGACGAAGTGTGAGTTGGCTACACTTGCAATCCCATGTCCCTTGAAGCACCACCCATGTCCGCCGGCACCCGCGTTCGCGTGACGCAGCAATATGCGCAGACGCATGATGTGTGGACCACAACCATGGAGGGCGTCGTGATTCGTTATCAGCAAGCCAAGACGGGTTCTTGGTTTGTGCACGGCCGCGATGACAAAGTGTGGCTTGATCGACTTGAAATTCGCCTTGATGACGGCGAATTGGTCACGCTGAATCTAGATCAGTACAGCGTGATTGAACTGGTGAAGTAATTTCGCCTAGGTGCCAAATTGCAACGGTGCGTCACGCGATTGAAACGCTCTCTAAATCAAATTAAAAAGCTACGGTGGGCAAAGCCAAGCATTAGCCGCCCTTCTTTGCCTTCTTCAATTCAACTTGAATCTCATTCAATTGTTGCTCAATGTGGTTCAAGCGATCAATCACTGGCATAAGTTCGCGCGGCGCAACGTCGCGTTCCGCGTCGCTTGAAAGTCCAGGCGGCGTGAATGAGCCCGCGTGCAGTGGCCGCACCATGTGCTCCGCGATCCAAGGAACAGTTGTCAGCGTGACCGATTTCTTTTCACTGCCGCGCTGCAGCATGAATGTGATCGTTTCACCAGGCTTCATTTTCTTCAACTTGTTACGAATGTCATTGGCGCTGGCATTTGGTGAACCATCAACGGCAATCACAATGTCGTGATCAACAACGCCGCCCTTGTCGCCGGGCAAGCCGGGAATAATGTCCACAAGCAGCGTGGTGCGCGCGGGATTGATATTCAAATGTTTGCACAGAGCGGGGCCGGGTTGCTCCATAGTCAAACCCAACATCACGGTGGGCGGCACCAACACATTGCCCTTGATATCAACATAGGTTCCGTCAGAGCGTGGCGTTAAAAATGCGGGGCGCGGTCCCTCTGTGGATTGCTCGGCGTTGGGCGCGTCAGATTTATTGGCGGTCGCTTGCGTTGGCGCAATGGACGTGGTGCTTGAAGTAGTCAACGTGTTGCATCCCCAAAAACATGTGGACATGATTGTGGCGCCCAACAAAATAAAAAGTGATGTCTTCATGCGCGCAGTCTAGCGTACTCATGTATTTCGTTTGAGCGTTATGCTCAATACATGAAAGCGTTGCCCGTGATTGCCCTACTCTTCTGCTACTTCATGGTGGCGTGTCAAACCATCAATACAGATTCAACCCAGGCGACTGCCACCGAAATCGCGGCGTTGCCAAATGTGGATTGCTGGACCTATCGCCCACGGACAATTATTGTGCACCCATTAAGTTATTTTAATGATTTCATTGCAAATGCAACGATTGCGAAGGTTTCAATTTATATTGAATGCCTTGACCAAGACCAACAAACCACACGATCCCTGGGTTTTCTTTTTGTGCATGTTCAAGACCCAAAATCCAAATCGATTAGCGAGTTCAAATGCAATCTGGCTAATTTGTCGCAGAATAATTTGTACTGGGACTCTGTCAGCCGTTGTTATCGAATTGAGGTTCCACTGCCGAAGGATTTCATTTGTAAGTTCGAAGCGTTTCTTACGGTGAATGCCACGCTGAATCTAGATGCGGACGAGGCGTTGACAACCGACGGTACTGTGTACTGCCCACATCAAAAACCGTGAACGTACGCCGTGAAACAATTCAAGCCGACTTTCTGCTGCTATTAGCGTCCATGATTTGGGGCGTGGCTTTTGTCGCGCAACAAGATGCCGCAAAAAGTTTGGACACTGTTTCAATCATGGCCATACGATTTTTAATGGGCGCCGCGATTTTGGCGCCGTTGATTATTGTGCGACGCATGCGTGGCACAAATATTTCCGCGCCAGGCGCGTTGCTATGGAGCGGCGGAATATGTGCGGGGCTGGCCATGTTGTTGGCCTCATATTTGCAGCAAAAAGGCATGGAAAGCACCACCGCCAGCAGCGCCGGTTTCATCACGGGTTTGTATGTGTTGTTTGTGCCGCTTATTGGCTTGCTGTTTGGTCAACGCGTTGGCTGGTCGGCGTGGCTTGGCGTGACGCTAGCCGCGGTCGGTTTGTATTTGCTCAGCGTCAGCGCGGAGTTGCACATGAGCCGCGGCGACTTGCTGGTGCTTGGCTGCGCTGTCATCTGGGCCGTTCATGTGTTAATCATTGGCCGCTACGCGCCACGTTGCGACCCCATGGAACTTGCCGCCGTGCAATTTCTTGTCACGAGTTTGATTGCGTTCATATTCATGATATGCAATGGACTTCCAGAGTGGTCGCATGTTTCAAGCGCGTGGATGTCGCTGGTGTATTTGGGCGCGCTCGCTTCCGCCGTTGCATTCACATTGCAAGTGGTTGGTCAACGCAGGGCGCCACCAATTCATGCGGCGATGTTGTTGAGCATGGAAAGTCCATTCGCGGCGATCGCGGGCGCGGTCCTTATTTCAGAACGCCTCAGTAGCCGCGAGTATTTTGGATGCGCGCTCATGCTTGCCGGCATTTTGGTGTCGCAACTTTTGGGTGGCAACGCGTCTAAGAACAGCGACATAAACAACGCAAAATCCAATGCGTAATTGTGCGCGTTTGGCTAGTTCGCGTCGCGCTGAAAGCCATAAAAACTGCGCAGAAACGCCCTGAAAGTCCTGCTAGACTGTGAAATCACGCCGCGTGGTTTATTTGGGGATTGGTGTAACGGTAGCACGACTGACTCTGACTCAGTTAGTCCTAGTTCGAATCTAGGATTCCCAATTTCAGAATTTTTTAAAACGCAAACGCCCTGTTGCCACAAGCGATGGAGCGTTTTTTATTGATCGATATTTTTTAAATCACACAGGCGCGTGGCCAACGCAATTCCTAACATTCACCCATGCGCATTGTCAGCCTGCTTCCATCCGCCACGGAACTTCTGTGCCGAATTGGCGGCGCGGAATTTTTGGTGGGCCGCAGCCACGAGTGCGACTACCCGCCGGAGATTCAAGACCGCCCCGTGTTGACCAAGCAAATCACGCACGCCGCAAGCAGCGCCGACATTGACGCGCAAGTTCGCGCGGCGCTGGCAACTGGAAGTGGCGGCGCAAGTTTGTATGAACTCAATGAGGAGTTGCTTCGATCGCTCAAGCCAGATTTAATCTTGACGCAGGATTTGTGCGATGTGTGCTCCATTGATCTGCGCACGGTGCAGCGAATTGCCAACGACATGTCGCCGCGCCCGCGCGTGGTGAGTTTGAACCCCGCAAGCATTTGGCAAATGTTTGACGACGCGCTTGTGATTGGCGACGCGGCGAACTTGCAGACACAAGCCGAGCGCGCCATGGTGGAATTGCGAGGCGCGTATTGGAGCGCCGTCGATTACGTAAATCCTTATATTCCTGGGCCAGAAGTGCTGTTTTTAGAGTGGTGCGATCCTCCATTTTGCGGCGGTCATTGGACGCCCGAACTTATTCAAGCCGCTGGCGGACAACACTCGCTGCAAGTTGCGCACGCCAAAAGTCGAGCACTTACGGGGGAAGAAATTATCGCCGCCGCACCAGAGAGAATTGTGATTTGTCCTTGCGGCTTCTCGCTTGATCGCGCGTGGCAAGAACTTGATGTGTTGCGCGCCACAAAGTGGTGGCCGCTGCTTCCCGCGGTGATGGACAACAAACCAAACGCCATCGCAGTTGTTGATGGAAATCAAATGTTCAACAGACCAGGTCCGCGACTTGTTGACGCGTTTGCCTGGCTTGTGAGTTGGCTGAATAATCGCCCGGAAGTATTTCCGACAAACTTTCCGGTTCGCATGGTGAACCGTGGCACGCAGATTGCTAGTCATATCTAACGGAACTCATCTTGCGTCCTCGGGGGGGCGCCTGATGAACCCATTTGAAAGGACCTCACACAATGCGAACTGACAAATTGACAACCCTGGCCCAGGAAGCCATTCAAAACGCGCAAAGCCAAGCCAATTTGGCGGGCCACGGCGAGCTCACTCCCCTGCATTTGTTACTTGCGGTGGTTGAGGAGAAAAACGGAATCGCCAGCAGCATTTTGCAGCGCGCGGGCGTTGATGCCAACCGCGTCCGTGATGCCGCGGAGGCAGAACTGCGCCGCATGCCAAAAGTGCAAGGCGCAAATGCCGCTCCCGGCATGGCGTTTGGGCAAATTCTGACCGACGCCGAGCGTGAAGCGCAGCGCATGAAGGACACCTATGTCAGCACCGAACATTTATTGTTGGCGCTTGCAGAAACTAAGACCTCCGCCAAAGAAGTCTTAAGCACGCTGGGCGTCACGCGCGCGCGCGTTCTGCAAACCATCGAGGCCATTCGCAAAGCCAGTGGTTCAACTGGCGCCAATGATCCCAATGCCGAGAGCGGCATGGAGGCGCTGAAGAAATACGCGATTGATTTAACCGAGCGCGCGCAATCTGGAAAGATTGATCCAGTGATTGGCCGCGACGAGGAGATTCGCCGCTGCATGCAAGTGCTGAGTCGGCGAACAAAAAATAATCCTGTTCTCATTGGCGAGCCTGGCGTTGGCAAGACCGCCATCGCCGAAGGTTTGGCGCTGCGCATTATCAATGGTGATTGCCCAGAGAGCATGAAGCACGCGCGCGTGCTGTCGCTTGATGTTGGCGCGCTTTTGGCTGGCGCAAAATTTCGCGGCGAGTTTGAGGAGCGACTCAAGGCCGTGCTGCGCGAAGTCGCCGCCGCCGAGGGCTCAATTATTTTATTCATGGATGAGTTGCACACCATTGTGGGCGCGGGTCAAACCGAAGGCTCGCCCAGCGCCGGCAACTTGCTTAAACCAGCGCTTTCCCGCGGTGAATTGCGCTGTATTGGCGCCACAACATTGGCGGAATATCGCAAGCACATTGAGAAAGACGCAGCCTTCGCGCGCCGCTTTCAGCCCGTGTTTGTGGGCGAACCAAGCGTGGAGGACACCATCGCAATCTTGCGCGGCTTGAAGGATCGCTATGAAGCGCATCACGGGGTTCGCATTCAAGATGGCGCGCTTGTGTCCGCCGCCACGTTGAGTCAGCGCTACATCGCGGATCGATTTCTGCCAGACAAAGCCATTGATTTAATTGACGAAGCCGCAAGCCGCCTGCGCATTGAAAATGATTCCATGCCCGCGGTGCTGGATGTGCTTCGCCGCGACATCATGCGCCTGGAAATTGAACGCGAGGCATTGAAGTTGGAAAAAGATTCCGACAGCCGAAAGCGTCTTGACGCCATTGAAGCGGAACTCGCGGGTCTGCAAGATCAAAATCGCAAACTGACGGCGCAGTGGGAACTGGAGAAAAAAGATTTGGACGCCATCAAAGCGTGCAAGTTGGAAATGGACCGCAAGAACACCGAGCTTGAGCAAGCGCAGCGCGCTGGCCAACTTGAGAAGGCGGCGCGCATTCAATACGGCGAAATGCGCGACCTTGACGCGCGGCTGAAAAAAGCGTCCGAGGCGTTGCAGGCGCGCATTGCCACAGGCGCCGCGTTGGTGCACGAAGAAGTGAACTCCGAACAAATTGCGCATGTTGTGGCCAAATGGACGGGCATTCCCGTGAGCCGCTTGATTGAAAGCGAGCGCGAAAAATTATTGCGCATGGAGGAGGAACTTCAGCACCGCGTGGTGGGTCAAGCCGAGGCCGTAAAAAGTATCGCCGACGCCGTTCGCCGAAGTCGCGCGGGTTTGGGCGAGGCGCATCGACCTATTGGAAGCTTTCTTTTCCTTGGTCCAACTGGTGTTGGCAAAACCGAGTTGTGCAAAGCGTTGGCGGAATTTCTGTTCGATACGCAAGACGCCATGGTGCGCATTGACATGAGCGAGTTCATGGAGCAACACTCGGTGGCGCGTCTTATTGGCGCGCCGCCCGGCTACGTGGGCTATGAAGAAGGCGGCCGACTCACGGAGGCGATTCGTCGCCGTCCGTACGCCGTGATTCTGTTTGACGAAATGGAAAAGGCGCACCCGGATGTCAGCAATATTCTGTTGCAAGTGCTTGATGATGGCCGCCTGACCGACGGCCAAGGTCGCACCGTTGATTTCACCAACACCATTATTGTCATGACCAGCAACATTGGCGCGCAAGCCATTTTGGAAATGACCGAGAAGGGCCAGCCCGATTCAATGATCGAAGCGCACGTGCGCGGAGAATTGAAAAAGTATTTGCGCCCTGAACTTCTCAATCGCATTGATGAAACAGTTGTCTTTCATCAACTTTCAAAGAAGCAACTTGCGGGCGTGGTGCAAATTCAAATCAAGTATTTGCAGAAGCGCCTGAAGTCACGCGGCTTGGATCTTGCCCTAAGCGCCACAGCAATTGAAGCGTTGGCCAATGAGGGCTACGACCCATCATTTGGCGCGCGACCACTGAAGCGTGTCATTCAACAGCGGCTTGAAAATAGAATCGCCGGAAAAATTCTGGAAGGCGCGTTCCAAGAAGGCGACACGGTGAATGTGGACTTCTCTGGTAAAAGTTTCACGTTCACTAGCAATTCAAAAACCTAAAGCATTACAGCAACGAAGACCTTGTAGCCAAACCACTTCCACACTTTCTCCACGCCGGCGGCGATCGCGCGTCAAATGGGTTAAGGTCCCAATCGGTGTGCGCAACCATAAAAAACATAATTTCAAGCCCCAATATCTTATTAATTTGAATATTTGTCTTTGCAAACCAGTGCATTAGTGACACAATGCAATTGTCCATCGACTTGTTGACTATCAATCCATTTTCAAAGATCACACAATGCATACCCGTACACACTATTTCCAGCAACGCGCCCCCGCCTTCAAACTTGCCGCCATGCTTGTCTATGCGGCGTGCGCTTGCGTGAACCTTGCGCAGGCATCTGATTTCACATCACCCGTTCAACCCTCGGCCAACTCTGTTTTGAATTTGAGACAAGGCGTGATGGCTAAACAAGATCTTGAAGGCGTTCTGGAAGTTTCACTAGACCCGGCCTTGGTGGAGCAACTTCCAAAGCGCGGTCAATTCAACTTGCTTGGATTTCCCGTGGGCAAGGGACAAACAATTGATCTTGAACTTAAGCACATGGATGTGAAACTGGCTGATGCCCACGCCGTATGTTCATACCCCGGCTTGAACAATCAACCCATTGCGCAACCCACATTCGGTCTAGGCGACGCTGTGCAATTTTCTGGAAGCATGCTGGGGGACGAAGGCTCGAAAGCATTTATTAGTTTTTCCAGCACCGCCAATATTGGAATTTTCATCGCCTCCAACGGCATGACCTACATCATGAGCGACGGCGAAGTCAACAACCGCGGACCGCTTGTTGTCACAAGCATGTCGGAACTTCCTCCGGGAATTATTGATTGGAAACCATTCAGTTGCGCCGCGGATACAAGCGTTCTTGCGCCTGATTTTGATTTTGACGAGACTCCCGACGCCGCCTATTCCAATGCCGTGGCTGGCTGCAAAGTGGCCACCGTTTATATTGATACTGACTACCAACTGTATGTGAAATTAGGTCAAAGCCAGACCGCGCTGACCAACTACATCCTGCAAATGGTGGGCGCGGCCAACATTATTTATTACAAAGATCTTCAAATTGATTTGCGCTTGGCTGGTTGGTTTATCTACACCACCGATGCGTCCGACGGATTTGGCGCGTACACGGATTCAAGCAGCGCCCTTGATGACGTGCAGAGCAAGTGGCAAGCCGCACCTTACAACACCTACTCGCGAACGCTGGTTTCCTACTTGACTTCGCAAACTGTCGGCGGCGGCGTGGCGTGGATGAGTCAACTCTGCTCCAAGACCCTTGGATTTTCCATGTGTGGAAATTTGGATGGCTCGTTTCCATATCCGCTCAGCCTTCGAAGTTCGCAAAATTGGGACATCATGGTTTTCTGCCACGAGTTGGGTCACAACTTTAGCGCGCCGCATACGCATGATCTTGGTTTGGATAATTGCTACACATCTTCCGGCATTGGAAGTTGCGTAGCCCCCGATGGCAATTATCCGCCAATCGGCGGCACCATAATGAGCTATTGCCACTTATGTCCGGGCGGAACTAGCAACAACAATATGATTTTCCATTACGGCAATGTCACTGGAATGAAGTCATATATCGCTGGGAAAACCTGCCTTGGAAGTTGTGGTTCCATGACGATCACAGCCACGCAAAATCAAACCGAGCAAGTGAGCTTGGCTTGGACAACCGATCCAAGTGCCATCAGTTACACGGTGTTTCGTCGCTTGCCCGACACCACATCACCAAAAGATCTCACGCTTCCCGTAGCGATTACCACCACGACAAGCGCCTCCTTGATTGACGCATCCATGGTTTGCGACAAAAACTACGAGTACTACGTTCGAGCCAACTACACCACTGCTTCAACCGGGCCCGCCACCGGCATGATGAGCGATATTCAAATTGGCAAGGCACTGTGCTCCACCGCCGTTGCCAATCTTGTTGCATGGGGTATCAACACGTATGGTGAGCGGACTATTCCTGCGGGCGTGGTCGCAACATCTATTGCCGCCGGCTACAACCATAGCGCGGCTCTGAAACAGAATGGCTCCGTGATTTGTTGGGGCAACAACGCCTATGGTCAGTCCACCGCTCCAACAACAATTATTGGCGCGTTGCAAGTGGCCGGTGGCTATCGCCATAGCGCGGCATTGAAATCAAACAACACGGTTGAATGTTGGGGTGCTGGCAAATCAATTGGAAGTTCGCCCAACTTCGGGCAATCCATTGTGCCAACCAATTTGACAGCCGTCACGAACATTGCCGCCGGCGCGTACCATACTTTGGCGCGCAAGTCTGATGGAACATTGGTGTGTTGGGGCAGCAATTTGCAGGGCCAATGCACGCTTCCAACGGGCGTGACCAACAATGTCCTGCAAGGCGCCGCGGGATATTTCCACACCCTCATTCTGTTAAATGACAACACGGTGCGCGGATGTGGCTACAACTTCAATGGACAAATTTCCATACCCGCGGACTTGACTGGCGTGGTCAAAATTGCATCTGGTGCCTATCACGGTCTGGCTTTGAAGAACAACGGCACAGTCGTGTGCTGGGGCGCTGGTCTCACCAACACTGGTGCAACAAACAATTGGGGCCAGTCCATGGTTCCAAGTGATGTGACGAATGTCGTTGAAATTTCCGGTGGTGGCAAACACACGGTCGTGCGTTTAGGCAACGGCATAATTCGATCTTGGGGTTACAACACCTCGTGGCAGTGCAATTCACCCGAGGGCTATCGCGCACAAAGCATTTCCGCCGGCTTTGAATTCACGCTTGGCATGTTCAATCAAACCGATGCCGACAACGATGGCATAATTGGATATTTGGACAATTGTCCAACCACGGCCAACGCCAATCAAACAGATTGCGATGCGGACGGGTACGGAGATATTTGCGCCATCGCTACAAATGTGGTCGCCGACTTGGACGGCAATGGTGTTCCAGATCCTTGCCAATATGCCTACGGCGACCTTGATCTTGATGGTGAAGTGGGCTCCGGCGATGTGGGTCTTATCTTGCTTTCCATAGGTGAGAGTGGTGACTTGATCGAGGACATCAACAATGACAATGTGGTTGACTCGGCCGATGTCGGTCTGGCGTTGCTGAACTATGGACCAGTGCCTTAATTGCTAAGCGCAGTTCAACTCTCGCCCTGTATCGAGCGGCTCACTCCACAGTGACGCTTTTAGCAAGATTACGCGGCTTATCAACGTCTTTTCCGCGCAACACCGCGGCGTGATACGCCAGCAATTGCAATGGAATCACGGTCACCAACGGCTGCAACAATTCAGGAACGTCTGGC
Organism: Phycisphaerales bacterium; assembly: GCA_009691785.1. Lineage (GTDB taxonomy): Bacteria > Planctomycetota > Phycisphaerae > Phycisphaerales > SM1A02 > SYAC01. The sequence goes on along the minus strand of SIAM01000027.1, from coordinate 3,710 downwards.
ACATAGAACACTTCCTCCGCCATGGTTGCAATGTGCTCATCGCCCTCGGTGGCAATGGCAATCACGTGGCCGCCGCGGCTGCGAACCTCTTGAATGTTGGACAACACTTTTTCGTACTGGCTATTTTTGGTGGCAATGAACACGCACGGCATTCCGTTGTCAATCAACGCGATGGGTCCGTGCTTCATCTCCGCGGCGGGCATTCCCTCGGCGTGAATGTAGGAAAGTTCCTTCAACTTCAACGCGCCCTCAAGCGCCACCGGCCAATTCAAACCACGACCCAAGAACAACCAATTCTCGCGGTCAATGTATTTGGCGACGGAGGCTTTCACCTTGTCGCTTAGCTTCAATGTGCGTTCAATGGCGTCTGGAATTTGCTCCAGGCTTTTCAAGAACGATGACACAAAATCGTTGCTGAGATAGCGGCGGCGCCCCACAAACAGCGCGAGCATGGTGGCCACCATGACTTGACCAACAAACGCCTTGGTGCTGGCCACGCCAATCTCGGGACCCACGCGCAAATACACGCCGGCATCCGTCTCGCGGCTAATGGTTGAGCCAACCACATTCACAACTCCAAGCGAAAACGCGCCGCGTTGTTTGGCTTCTTGCAGCGCGGCCAGCGTGTCGGCGGTTTCGCCAGACTGGCTGATGGCCACAACCACGGTGCCCTCTTCAACAATCGGATTGCGGTAACGGAATTCACTGGCGTAATCCCAATCCGCGTTGACCTTGCCAAGTTCCTCCATTAAGTACGAAGCAATCATGCACGCGTGCAGCGCGGTGCCCTGGCCAACGAATGTCACGCTGCGCGCGGTGGCCAACATTTTGGCGTGTTGCAACACGCCGCCAAGCACAATTTGCCCGCTGCGCGTGTCAACGCGGCCCTTCAAGCAAGTGCGCAACGCGCCGGGTTGCTCGTAAATTTCCTTCAACATGAAGTGCTCGAAATCACCAAGCTCAATTTCAGCCAGATCAAATTCAAGTTCCTTCACTTGCGCGTCAATCGGAACATCATCCACGGTGGAAGTGCGGAAACTGTCGCGCGTAAGTTTGGCCACCGTGTAATCAGCAAGCGTGAACGCCTGCGTGGTGTGCGCCACAATCGCGCTTGAATCGCTGGCCACAATGTATTCATCCTTGCCCACGCCCACCATCAGCGGGCTGCCCTTGCGCGCCACCACCAACACATCGGGTTCGCTCTTGCAAATTGCGGCAATGGCGTAGGCGCCGGTCACTTCACGCAGCGCCGCCTGAACGGCTTTCTCCAAGTCGCCCTTGTACAACTCGCCAATCAAGTGCGCCAACACTTCGGTGTCGGTCTCGCTCTCAAAGGTGTGGCCCTTCTCCTCCAAGTATTTTTTCAGGCTTGAATAATTTTCAATAATGCCGTTGTGAATAATGGCAATGTTGTGGCCTAGTTTTTTATCGTCGCAGTGCGGATGGGCGTTGCGATCAGTGACGCCGCCGTGGGTTGCCCAACGCGTGTGCGCAATTCCAATGGTGCCCTTAAATCCGCCGGTCTTCTCGACCAATTCCTCCAACTTTCGCACGCGGCCAACGCTCTTGGCGATCTCCATCTTGCCATTCAAAATGGCCACGCCCGCGGAGTCGTAGCCGCGGTACTCAAGGCGCTTCAAGCCCTCAATTAAAATTGGCAAGGCGTGTCGTTTACCGATATATGCAACAATGCCACACATGATGAGGTCTCCAAAAAGATGATTGCGCCGCCCACAAACCAGATGCCGAAAAGTAAGAGTAACAGCCCAAGTGGGTTCTATTCCACCCCGAACTTGTCGACACAAAACGCGGACGACTAAAGAAATAATATGAATCCAGAACTGAAATCCAATCTTCGCGGGCAATTCAAAGGCGTTCTTGCCAACGCCCAAGTTTCAAAGGGTGTTTGCCACCATTTGCAGCGCTGGCCTGCATGGAATTCCGCACGCGTCATCATGGGGTTCATGGCATTGGGCAGCGAGCCGGACGTTTTGCCGGCCTTGCGCCAGGCCTTTGCGCGCGGCGCACAAATTGCGTTTCCAATTGTGGACGGCGACACCATTCAAGTTGGCGTCGTGGCGTCAATGAACGACGAACATTTCACGGCGGATTCCATGGGCGTGAAAAGTCCAAGCGCGTGGACGCCCATTCATGTGGACGCACTGGATATTGTCTTGGTGCCTGGCATTGCGTTTGACAAGAGCGGCGGACGCCTTGGCCGTGGCGGCGGTTTTTACGATCGGTTTTTGTCAAAAATTGGCGCGGGCGCGCAAACAGTTGGCGTGACCGACGCGCGGCGCATTGTGCAAAGCGTGCCCATGGAGCCGCATGATTGCCGCGTGAGGTGGTTGGTGAGCGATGCGAGTCCAGTTACCCAAACCTGATTCACCGCAATCGAGTCTTGATATACACCTGGTTGCTCAATCGTCAAGAAAAAGTGCCAACATGAAGGCCGTCAGATTTGCGGTTTACCTTTGCAATCTGCCGATATACCCTTACTCTTACACCCACACTTGCATTTACACTTCACTCATCGCGCATTGCAAAACCTGTTTTTAACTCAAGGATTCACGCATGGTTCTTTCTAGTCAAAGCATTCGTTCAGATGGTCGGCGCATGATGTCCAGTGACGGCCGACGCATTCGCCGCCGTGGGTGGAAGTTATTCGCGTTCCTGGGTTTGGTGATTGTGTTTGGTTGGCTTGGCTGGCGCTTCTTGGGTTCGCAACCTGAAATACCAGCCAGTGAAATTCGCGTAGTGAATCCCGCTGACAGCGTGTCCATGCCAGCAACAAATCCGGTTGAAGAAATTTCCGTGGCAACCATTGAGCCGGCCAAAAATGTTCAAGCAATGGCGCCCCGAGTGCTTGGAGACACAAACACCAATCAAACGCCGCCCACAAGTGGTGCGTCCCAAAGCACCGAAACAATCAACGCGCCCGTAAACACGCCGCAGGAAATGGCCGCAATGAATTCGACACTGCAGGAGGCGCTAGCACAGATTGACACAGATCCAGTAGGAGCACGCGACGCGCTCACGCGAATTCTTGAAGGTTCCGCCACGGCTTCGGAAGATCGTCTTACAGCATACGAAGCCATCAATAAGGTCAATGCGGTTCTTACATTCAGCGATCGCGTTCTGGCGAATGATCCCTACGCCCAGCGCTATACGGTGAAAGAAGGCGATTCACTTTCAAACATTCGTAGATCTTTAAACCTGGATTGCGAGTGGAGATTTATTCAGCGCATCAATCATTTGCCCACCGAGCGATCAATTCGTGTTGGGCAAGTCTTGAAAACTCCAACTAGTGTATTTCACGCGGAGGTTCGCAAGGGTGAATTCCGATTGAACATTTTTGAGGGTGACGGCCCCAAGCGAGTCATGGTGGCGAGTTATCCCATTTCACTTGGTGAATTCAACAGCACTCCCACAGGCTCATTCGCAATTCGTCCGCGCAGCAAGCTGATCGATCCAGAGTGGCGCAATCCGCGCACGGGCCAACATTTTGACAGCAATGATCCGGCGAATCCAATCGGCGAACACTGGATTGGCTTGAAGGGAATCGAACCGCACAACAAAGACTTCTCGGGATATGGAATTCACGGCACAATTGACGCCACTTCTATTGGCAAGCAAGCGAGCATGGGTTGCATTCGCATGCTGCCGCAGAATATTGAGGTGGTGTACGAGTTGCTCAGCGAGCCGAACTC
>SIAM01000026.1 GCA_009691785.1 Phycisphaerales bacterium | reverse complement strand
TCGTCGAACAATTTCATTTCCATTCCAAGACGCTCCGCGTACAGGGCCCAGCCTTCCACAAACGCCGTGAAGCCCATGTCGCGCCGAAGCGAGTGGCGCTGCGGCAATTCCTGCGTGAGCGCGATTTGCAAATGGTGCCCCGGCACCGCCTCATGCAACGCCAGCGGAATCATTTCATATTTGGGCCGCTGATTCAGCGCGAAAGTGTTGGCGTAAAACCAACCTGGATTACCCGAATCAATGCTGCCTTGTTGGTAATACGCCGTAGTTTGACTGGGCGCCATGAAGCGCGGAATCTCGCGCACGCCGTAGGTTAGGCGCGGCAACTTTCCAAACAACTCTGGCAAGTGCGCGTCAATTTGCTTGCAGATGTCGCGGTAGCCGCGCAGCAATTCCTCGGCGCTTTCAAAATAAAATCGCGCGTCGCTGCGCAAGTATGCCGTGAAACGCGCGAACAATTCGTCATCATTCAGCGCCGCAAGCGCCGCGTCCTTGGTAAACCAATCGGTCTTTCGAATCACAACCAACATTTCCGCGTGAATGCGCGCCACCTCCGACAATCCCAGCGCGTGAATTTCTTGCGGCGAAAGTTTGGTAGTGGTTTGTTGGTTTAAACGAAAGGCGTACCACTCTTGTCCATCGGGCAAAGCCGCGCAGGCAATGTCATCGCGGCAATTGGGCAAGTATGTATCGCGAATAAAATTGCGCATGGCCTCCATGGCCGCCAGAATTTTTTCAATCGCTTTGTCCGCGCGCTCCACCAATTGCGCGCGCATCTCTGGCGTCATGTCGGGGTACTCGCGAAGAAACGGCGCGCGCAGCGTGTCCAACTTTCCAGCGATCACGGCCGCAAATTGGGCGTCAATTCCCTGTAAAATCACCTTGGCTGGCGTGATGTGTTTCTGCAAGCCCTTCTCCAGCAACGCCTGATCGTCGGCCAGTTGCTTTGGCACTTGCTCCAGGCGCGCGGCGTGCGCCTGCACATCATTGGCGCGCTCAAACGGCATTCGATCGCACATTTGCGCGATGGATTGTTGCGGCCCGCCAAGCGGACCAATCACAAGCAAGTGCCCAAGAAATTTTTGCGCCTGCACATCCAAAGAGAGATCGCGAATGACAAGATTCAGATCAAGCGCCTCCGATTCGCTCAACCCTTCGCGCGGCACGGTTTGCAATGCCTTCAACAAACCAATTGTTTCCTTATCACGGCGCGCGATGGCGGCGGCGCTGTGGTCGCTGATTCGAAACGCGTCGCCTGGTCTGCCATTGGCGATCGCCTCCATTGGATCCTCGCGATCGCGGAACGTTTGAATGGCGTCAAAGGCTTCGCGCAACACGGCGGAGTTGTCCGTAGCGGAAGCGGGGACTGGGGCGGGGGACTTTTCAGCTGGCATTTGCGCGTTCACTTCCGTTTGCGATTGCCTCTGAGATTTCAAATCATTTGTCGCATTCACCACGGCGCTTGAAGTTGTTTGTGCAAACGCATTGGTCTGAGCGGTCAGCATGATCACGCCCACCCACAACCTGCGCCAACCATTCACGCGCGAAAGATTCTGTACAGTCATGGCTTGAAAGTATCAGGTGTTTGGTTTCTTTCACCGAGTGCCCATTCAACTTGGCCAAGGCAATTTCGCAGCACCAAGACTTTACGCGCCCGCATTGTGGGTTTTCAAGCGCAATTTCAATGTTCTCTACACAACCCAAGTCGGCATGAAAGCCATCAAGCGGGCACGGACTATTCACCGCGCAACGCATTCTTCAATCGCGGCTATATTCTTGCCCCCTCACATGAGCATTCTTCCTCAAGAAACCCTGCAAGGCTACACCCCGCCATCGGTGCGGCAGTTTGGCGTTTTTCTGGACAACAAAGTTGGCAAGTTGCTCGACCTTCTGCAGAAGTGCGACGATCAATCTGGCCTGAATTTGGCGGCATTTAGCATTCTGGATTCAAGCGATCACGCCGTTGTGCGACTCATCTTTAACAACGCCGACGCCGCGCGCGTGGTGTTGCGCGCCAACCACTTCACTTTCAGCGAAGTGGATTTGCTGGTGGTTGAATTGCCCGAGGGCAAAAGCCTGACCAATTTGTGCCTGCATTTATTGGGAGCGGAGTTGAATATTCGCTTCGCCTATCCAGTGATGTTGCGCCGCCAAGACGCTCCAACCGTGGCCATTGCCGTTGACGATCTGACGCTTGCCGGTCAAATTCTGCTTCGCAAAGGGTTTCGGCTTTTGGGTGAAGAAGATTTGTCATAACGGCACTGCCTTGCTTGATTATTTCCTTTCACAACATTTAAAAGAGAGAATCCCCATGGCACGAATAATCCGCCTCGGCGCAACTGGTCCAATCAAAGTAGAGCCGCAAGACAAGCCCATCTTTATTTGCGCGTGTGGCCTTACAAAAAAATCTCCTTTTTGCGATGGCAGCCACAAGAAATGCCGCGATGAACCTGAAGGAAAGTGCTTTGTGTACAACGCGGATCAAGAGCGCACCGAAGTCGCCGAGTGAGTGCGTGAACGCGCTCAAGCGCGCGGCATGCCAGTAGCCATCCTTTGTGGAAATATGTCAGGCCGCTGCCAGCGCTTCAACCAAGTCTTCAACTTGGGTACATAGCCGAGGTCTTTTCGGTTTCCCACACGCGCACACGAACAAGTTCTCCGCCCACATCCTTGATGGGTTGAACCAACCAGTCGTGGCAAACACGCGCGATCATTTCAACGCTTGGATTGTGCTTGGCAAAGCTGGGAACATCGGTGTTCAAATGCTTGTGGTCAAGTTTGACGATCACATTCTGTCGCACCACGTGTTCAAGTTGATCAAGCCGAACTTTGGGTGGATCCTGAATCAGCGTGCGAACAGAAACTTCAATTCGATAATTATGGCCGTGGCCCGCTGCGTTGTTGCACTTGCCAAAAATCTTCAAGTTGGTGGCGGCGTCAAGATCGTCGCAGTGCAGGCGGTGGCTGGCGGCAAATTCAAACGATTGAGTCATGGTGGCGTGGTTGGGCATGGAAACCTCGTAGAAGAATGAAAGAAAGTTGCTTTGCACAAGCGTGATGGATTGCAACGGAAAGGGCATTTCATTTTTTAAGGCCTGGGCGATGGGCTGTAAAGACAATTCCTGAGCGCCACCAGAGCGGAACGCCTGGTCGAGCAAGGGAAGAGCTTTTCGACGCGTAATTTCATCAATTTCTGAAATGGAAATCAGGTAGCCCGTGCGCGGATCGGGCACGCCGGCAATCACAACTTCTAAAGAAATATGCGCGTGCCAGCCCTGCGCGCTTGGCCAAGCCGCATAGGCGTTGGTTTTAGGGCAAATCAGATCAACGGGGCGCGTTGGTGACAGGGCAAAGCGAACGGTTCGGCACAGCAGCATGTCCAAAGACTATCCACGCCATTCATGCGTGAGCGAATATTTATAAAGCGCATATTTCAGAAGCAATCCCCGTAAGTCATATAAGTAGTGGCGTAGACCCCAACTTGTAATTAGCAATCCTTGCATATCAAACTTTTTTAAAATATTTATCATTTTAGGTCGTATTTCTTGAATTGTACTGCGTAAGGGGATAGACTTCGAGCATTACCAAGCCCCCGGAAGGGCTCGGCGTGAGGCTTGCCTCCGCTGAGCCTTTTTTATTTGCCCAAATGAACCCCGCCCAGATACACCTTGCGTGGCTATTGAAATTGCTTGTAGAAACAGATGTTCGCACCCAGCAAGCGGTGTGACTTCAGTGGGTTAGCATTGCCTTGACCATGGCGTTGCAATATCAAATAGCTGCGGCGCTTTGCATTGTGTTGCATATATGTGGTTGCACCCCGCCAACAGCGTTAGTTACGCCGGCGCCAACTCCGGCGCCAACTTCGGCGCCCAGCACTAGTGCGGTTGAAATAAATCTGGCGAATGGCCTTTTAATCAACCAAAGCGCTGGCGAAGTTCTGGTGCGTGGCAAAGTGGCTATTCGGCAAGGTTTTCTAGAGCAATTGGTGTGCTTCAAGGGAACACGCGAGCACGAGTCGTTGATTGTTGTCAATGTGGCCGCGTCGCATATTCACGCCGCCTTGTTGGCCGTGGGCGCACACGCAACACACCCTGGAATATGGAGCCGCGATAAGTCCACGACAAACGATTTGAAACTGGAGCCGCCCGCGGGCGATGTGTTAAGCGTGCAAGTTCAATATGTAATGGACGGCGTGACGCGCCGCTGCGATTTGGGCGAGTGGATAGAGGACGCGCGCCATCAGGATCAATTCAAATCCATATTTGTATTCGCGGGCAGCCACTTTGAAGCAGACGGCCGCGGTGGGAAGCGCTACACGGCGGATGTCACGGGCAGCATCGTGGGCCTTGTGACCTTTGGCGATGAACTTGTCGCCTACGCGCAAGTGATTCCCGATCAAGCGGAAATTGCAACACCGCATTGGCAAGCCAACACCGCGCGCATTCCACCCGAGGGCAGCGACGTGGTGCTGATCTTGAAGGCGCTCACGCCGTAGCATGTCGCCATGCGAATTCTTGGAATTGATCCTGGTCTGCGGCGCACTGGATATGCGTGCGTGAAAATAAACGCGCGCGGTGGCGAGCCAACGTTGGTTGAAGCGGGGGTGTTGCGCATCGCCACAACTGGTCCGCTGCACGCGCGGTTGTTGCAAATTCGCACGGAATTACTAGAGGTTTTGGCTGATTTAAAGCCGGATCACGCCGCTGTTGAGACGCTGTTCAGCCATGTCAAGCACGCGCAGACCGCCATCATCATGGGGCATGCGCGCGGAGTGTTGCTAGCCACCATGGCGGGAAAAAACCTCCTCATCACGGAGTTTGCCCCCAAAGAAGTCAAGCGCGCTGTCACGGGAAATGGCAACGCCAGCAAGGAGCAAGTTCGCCGCGCGGTCATGGCGCAATACGGATTGCGCACGCTCAAGGGTCCGAATGACGCCAGCGACGCAATGGCCATCGCACTCACGGCGGCGCGGCGACTCTCGTTGGAAGGCAAGTCCCGCTAATCTCAACAACATGTCAGCAGGAAATCTTCTGATTCAATGTCGGCGAGTTCCATCGGATCAACTCACGCCCGTGCTTGCATATCGCAGGCTTGTGGCGCCGGATGATCGCAACGCGCCAAGTTTTCTTTTTGAAAGCGTGGAGCAAGGCGGAAGCGTTGGTCGCTATTCCATGTTGGGCGCGCGGCCCGTGCAAGAAGTGGTTGCCAAAGAAAACATGGTTGAACTTTTTCGCGACGGCACAAGCGAGAAACGCTTTGAATGCGCCGATCCGCTGCAAGTTCCGCGCGACATGGCCGCGCTGTGGAAACCATTTTCGCGCGCCGCGCTGCCGGGCGCGTTTCACGGCGGCTGGGTTGGATTTCTTTCCTTTGACGCGGTGCGTTGGCTTGAACCCAAGGCGCTGTCATTTCAAAACGCGCCCAAAGACGACCGCAACCTTCCAGACATGCACCTGGGTTTGTATCGCCAAGTGGTTGTGTTTGACCACTTCACGCGCACGCTTGATTGCGTTGTGGCGCAGGCCCTTGATGAGCATGGCAGCGAAGCCGCCGCGCAAACCGCCGCCAACGTCGCGCTTGATCAATTGAAAGCGGATTTACTTGATCAGCGACCCGCATTACCAACTGGCGAAATACAAATGGATCTTCGATCGCCGCCCAAAGCGCCCGCGCGGAGTTCAATGACGCGCGCGGAATTTGAAAGCGCGGTGGTGAAAGCCAAGCACGCAATCGCCGCCGGCGACGCGTTTCAAATTGTGCTTTCGCAGCGCTTGGAGCGTCAAACAAACATTGATCCATTTGAGTTGTACCGCGCGCTTCGCATTGTGAACCCCAGTCCATATCAAGTGTATTTGCAGGCTTCTGGCTGCATTTTGGCGGCCTCAAGCCCGGAAATTTTGTGCCGTGTGCGCGATCGAATTGTGGTCAATCGCCCGCTTGCCGGAACGCGCCCGCGTGGCGCAACGCCAGAACTTGACACTCAACTTGAAACAGAATTATTGGCCGACGAGAAGGAGCGCGCGGAGCATGTCATGTTGGTGGATCTTGGACGCAACGATCTTGGCCGCGTGTGCGAACCAGGCTCGGTTCATATTGACCGCTGCATGGATGTTGAGCGCTACAGCCATGTGATGCACTTATCTTCAACCGTTTCGGGCACGCTTGAAAATAAATTTAACGCATGGGACGCGCTGCGCGCCACGCTTCCAGTTGGAACGGTTTCAGGCGCGCCAAAAATTCGCGCCATTCAAATTATTGATGAACTTGAACCCGTTCGCCGCGGTCCTTATGCCGGTGGAATTGGCGTGATTGGTTTTGATGGCTCCATGGACATGGCCATTTCGCTGCGCACCATGGTCATGCCAACCGCACGCGCGCCTGGCGATCCGTGGACGGTGCATTTGCAGGCGGGCGCGGGCGTGGTGCTTGACAGCGATCCCGCCAAAGAATGGCAGGAAACCATGGCAAAAGCCGCTGGTTTGGCGCGCGCCATGGATTTGGCCGAGGATATTTTTGCCACATCATGTCGCGCACAGTAAACCATGATGGGTGTTGCGAACGCGAACTTTTATAGCTCTGAAATCATGTGGTTTTGGATAAGTTCACACGGCTTTCGGCGATTCTGCGCCGACCTCATTGGCTAGTGCGAGCGTCATTCTGGTCACGCCATCGGTGATCCACCAAATGGAGACTAAACTAACCGCCGCAGCGGTAAGAATGGCGCCCGTTCTGATCAATGTTGCAACACCTATGTCATCAGGAGTCTGTGGAACCAACGAGAGCGTCATGTGCAAAGCAAAAGAAAATAGAATCATACAGACCACGATGGCTTGAAACACTTGTACCCATGTTGATTCAAGCCAGATCGCCGCCGCGTTGATGACGCGAGTTGTGATCAAAAGTTCAAGGACAAGCAAGATGATCCATATATTTTCAATTTTCACCAGGTGATTCTTGCCATCCTCATTAAAAAAAATTTCGCAATTGATTAAAATGACGCCGAATCCCACGACAGCCCCAAATAGGCAGTTGATGCAGTTCACCAAGAACCAGACACGCAACCAGGCAAGTTTTGGAATGCCCCCAAGAACAAAACCGCGGTTGATGTCGCGAATTCCAATACATCGAAAAAAGCAACTCAGAGTCAATACCAACAGGGCCACGCCTCCAAACATGGGCCACCACATGGCTCCAAGTGGTAGTGGGATCATGAGCCAGAATCCCATCGCGCAGGTGCCAGATGCGGACAAAAAGCAGTTCAAGGCTTTGGCCGGCGAGAGTTGTGGTGGAAGTTTTGTCATAGCAATTATTTTCAATTCAATGCTACGCAACTTGTTTGCGGACCTAGGATAGTCTGATTATGGATGATGCCGTGTAAAAGTATTTGATGAATTGAAATTCATTGGGTTTCTTTATTATGATTGGTCGAACTTGAGCGCATTATATGAATAAGAAATTTTCCCTCACCCCATTTGTTTAAGCAAGGAATGTACGCAATATGAAGTCGCAATTTCGCATGATTGTTGGTGGCACGCTTGTCGCGGTGCTTTCGCTTGTCAAGGTGGCATTTGCGTTTCAGGCCGCAACGCCCAACAGCAATGTTGCGGCATGGAGTGATGCCACTTGGGACGCCGCGCGCCGCGGCGACACTGCGGCGTTTGATGCAGCTATTGCGAATTCACCAAGTGGAGACACGGCATCACTGAAGGTGTTGCATGACGCGATTGATTTGTATGCCGCGCATCAAGTGGAGCAAGAAAAAACGCGTGCAGAATCCGTCATCACCCGGCGCAAGGAACTTGTTGATGAATTGGCCAAGAATAATTTGACCAAAGCCATGATTGCCGCCGCTAATTTAAAGTTTCTGCTGGACAACGAAGCGTGGAAATTGGAACTGAAGAGCAACACCGTCATGGAGCTGCAATCCAAAGGACAAGCCACATATCTGGAGGCGTTGAAGGACTCCGATTGGCTTCTTGCGCAAGAAATGTTGTTTCGTTTAAGGGCGCTTTACGAGGATGGTGGCGACGCGACGCAACTGAAGAAGCTGACAGATCAACTTGATGATTGCGGCGATCGCGTGCAATTGTTGGCGGAGTATGCGCCGAAACATTTGTATGACTTGCGCAAAAAACAAAATGATCGATTCAAGGCAATGGAAGCGCTTGAACCTAAGGCGGAAATGAAAGACGCCGTGGTTGACGAGGACGCGGTTGATCCCAATGATCCTGAAGGGGAATTGTCCACCAAGGCGACGGCTGTATTTCCTGAATATAACGCCGCTTTAATTGATGGTTGGAAGGATCAGTTCCAAGGTATTTCTGTAGGCATGTTGAAAGAGGGTCTGCGCAAGGCCGCCACGGAGCACATTGAAAATGGTGGATGGAAACCTTTGCTCGAGGGCGGCATTGAGGCGCTTCGATTGCTGGCGACCACGACTGAATGTCAAGAGAGTTTTCCAGCGTTGAGCGACCAAACCAAACTCGCCGCGTGGATCACCGCCATTGATAAGGCGGCGGCAAGTGTCACGGCGGCCACGCGCGAGACCTCCACAAGCGTGCTATTTCGCGAAGTGATTTCCCAATTGTTAGCGGCCAATGATGTAACGGTTGCTTTTCCCGAGGAGGTTGTCCTGCATGAGTTTGGCGAGGGCGCAATGGGGGTACTTTCACGTCGATTCGAGGATAATTATTCAGCCCTGATTTGGCCCGAAGCCACTCGTCGCTTTCGTCAACAAGTGGATGGCAATTTTGTCGGCGTTGGAATTATGATTCGCCACGACGAGAAGCGCGACATTCAAATCATCAATCCATTGGAAGGTTCGCCCGCGTCGCGCGTCGGGCTGAAACCAAATGATCGAATTATTGCGGTGGATGGTCAAAGCACAACTGGTTGGGCTCTGACCAAAGCGGTCGACCTGATCACCGGCCCCGAAGGCGAGATTGTCACGCTGACAATTCGCAGGCCAAATGTTGTTGAGCCATTTGATGTTTCAATGAAGCGCGAGAACATCAAGATTCGCTCCGTGAATGGATGGAACAAAAAGAGTTTGAACGAAAGTGGAAATCCAACCTGGGAGTGGTATATGGATCCCACTTTGGGAATTGGCTATGTGCGCTTGACCAGTTTCAATGAGGACAGTTTTACGGATTTCATAACGGCTTTGAAAGAAATGCGCACGCAGCGCAAACTGAATGGACTCATTCTGGATTTGCGCGGAAATCCCGGCGGGCTTCTTTCGTCGGCCGTTGATTTCTGCAATCTCTGGGTGGAGGTCGGGGTGCTTGTTTCCACTGAGAATCGCTTTGGAATTACCACATCCAGTAAAAGCGCCGAAGCCAACCGAGCCGAGTTGAAAGATTTGCCTGTTGCCGTCTTGGTGAATCAATCTTCCGCCAGCGCCAGCGAAATTTTAAGCGGGTGCTTGCAGGCCTATGACAAGGCCGTGATTGTTGGTGAGCGAAGTTTCGGCAAAGGCAGCGTGCAAGAAGTGAATCCACTGGCGGATCGTGGCAAGCAGGCCGCGGTGAAAATTACAACGCAACATTATGTGTTGCCGCCGGAAGTTTCACAGCCCGAAGGCACCAAAGGTCGTCTTGTCCACAAGAAGCCAGGCTCCAATGATTGGGGTGTGAACCCAGATTTGCGCGCCAAGATGACGCCGGATCAAATTGATAAATCCACCGAGTTGCGACTGAAGTCGGACACTGTTGCTGCCGCCGATGATCCAAAGGCGAAGCCACGACCAGACCCTAACGATTTATTCGCCAAGGGACTTGACCCGCAACTAGAGATGGCGTTGTTGGCCATGCGCGCGCGCGTTGTCAAAGACGCGGGTGGAACCGAAGTGGCGGGGGCACCCAAAGCCACTACCGAAACCGCCAACCCTTAAGACCCCAGCAAGTGTTCGGTTCCATTTCGCCATAGCTGCAAGCAATATGCCCAACTTACGCCGCTAAGACTGTTTGTTCAATGGCTTGCGCCTGAATAAAAGTTCTTGGTATGCATCTTGCTTGAAAGCGACATCTACCCTATAACGAAGGACTGTCCGCGGTTCCTGAATGGATTCACCCCGCGGAAATTCATGTATGCCAACACCAACCACTGACGGAAATTCTGCGCATGATGTCCACGGCGGACTTCCAATTACGCGCCGCGCCGCCAATCGACCCGTTCCAAGCGCGGATTTGTTGCGCGCCTGGTACCGCGATTTGATTCTCATTCGCGAATTTGAAATTCGCTGCATGCAGGCGTATCAAGATAAAAAAATCGGCGGCTTCTGCCACGTGTACATCGGTCAAGAAGCGGTGGCCGTTGGTTGCGTGGCTGCGCTGAAACCGCAGGACCCGTTGGTGACCGCGTACCGGAATCACGGCCACGCCTTGGCGCGCGGCATGAAGGCGCGCGCGTGCATGGCGGAAATGTTTGGCCGCGTTGATGGCTGCGCCAAAGGCAAGGGCGGTTCAATGCACATGTTCGACCGCGAGCACAATCTTTTTGGCGGTCACGGAATAGTTGGCGCGCAGACGCCGCTTGGCGCAGGGCTGGCCTTCGCCACAAAGTATGAGGACGAGGTCATCAACAATGGAAAATCATCACGCGTCACGCTGTGTTTCTTGGGCGACGGCGCGCTGAATCAAGGCGCGTTCCACGAGGCTTTAAATTTGGCGGGCTTGATGAATTTGCCCGTGATCTTTGTGGTGGAGAACAACGGCTACTCCATGGGCACCAGCATTCACCGCGGCACAACGCAAAGCCACGATCTTTCATCCAAGGCGCTTGGCTATGGAATTGACGCCACGGTGATTGACGGAATGAATTTACTGGAGGTCTACCACGGCATGAAGGATGTGGTAGAGAAATGCCGCCGTGAAAGTCGTCCCGCGTTTGTCGACATGCGTTGCTACCGCTACAAGGGCCACTCCATGAGTGATCCGCGCAAGTACCGCTCGCGCGATGAGGAGGCCATCTGGGAGCAAGGCGACCCCATTGGAACATTCGAGAAATTTATTCTTGATCAAGGCACCATCACGCAGGATCAAATCAAGTCGCTGCAAAAAGAAGTGAAGCTCGAAGTGCGCGAAGCGGTGGAATTTGCCGACAACAGTCCGGTGCCGCCGCTGTCAGATTTGTATCACGATGTCTACCGCGAACCATGGGGCAAATACAGCGGAACCAGCGAGCCGCGCATGTACGGTGGCGCCCTGAATCCGCCAACATTTCGCGCCACGCGCGAGGGAGATGGTTTGATATGAGCGCCACGCAAGAACTTGAATTTAGAGACGCAATCCGCGACGCCATGAGCGAGGAAATGCGCCGCGACAAGCGCGTCATGTTGATCGGCGAGGAAGTGGCCGAGTACAACGGCGCCTACAAAGTGAGCCGCGGAATGCTGGACGAGTTTGGCCCGCGTCGAGTCATTGACACGCCCATTTCTGAAAGTGGTTTCGCAGGCATGGCCATTGGCGCCGCCATGTTGGGCTTGCGACCCGTGGTTGAATTCATGAGTTGGTCATTTAGTTTGGTGGCCGCCGATCCAATTCTGAACAACGCGCCAAAAATGTTGTTCATGAGCGGCGGACAATTTGGTTGCCCCATTGTTTTTCGCGGCAACGACGGCGCGGGCGGTCAACTTGGTAGCACCCACAGTTGGAGTGTTGAAGGGTTGTTCTCCAATGTGCCTGGAATAAAAATTGTCATTCCATCAACGCCAGCCGACGCCAAGGGTCTCATGAAGACCGCCATTCGCGACGACGATCCGGTGTTCTTCTTGGAGAGCGAGCGCATGCTTGGCATGAAGGGCGACGTTCCTGTTGGCGAGGATGTGCTGGTGAAATTTGGTCAGGCGTTGATTCGCCGCGAAGGCGCGGATTGCACGCTGGCCTCATGGGGTCGACCCGTGCATTTCTGCATGGAAGCCGCGCAAGAACTGGCCAAAGAGGGAATTTCGTGTGAGGTCATTGACCTGCGCACCATTCGGCCGCTGGATATTGGTTGCATCGAGCGATCGGTGCGCAAGACTTCCAATCTTGTCATTGTCGATCAGTCGTGGAGCTTTGGAAGTCCAGGTTCGGAAGTCGCGGCGCAAATTCATCAGCGCTGCTTTGACGACTTGGACAACCACGTCCACCGTGTGCACGCCGAGGATGTTCCCGCCCCGTACGCTTACAATTTGGAGCAGGAATATTTGCCCAACACGCGCAAGATTTGCGAGGCTGTTCGAAGCGCCACTTACAATTCCTAATCAGACACCAACAATGCCAATCTCCGTCACAATGCCGCGCCTCTCGGACACCATGGAATCTGGAACCATTGTTCGTTGGAATGTGAAAGAGGGCGACGCCGTAAAAAGCGGAATGGTTGTGGCAGACATTGAAACCGACAAGGCCACAATGGAAATGCCGGTCTTTGACGACGGAAAAATTTTGAAGTTGCTTGTGCCAGCTGGTCAGCAAGTGAAAGTTGGCACGCAGATCGCGCTTATTTTAGAGGATGGTGAAAGCCTTGATGGCGCGCAAACCGAGACACATTCGGGCGCGCAGAATGTTGAGCCAATCGACGCGCAAGCCGGGGAAATTCTTCAATCCAACGGCGCGCGCGTCCGCGTAAGTCCTGTGGCGCGGCGAATAGCGGAGCAAGAGCGCGTTGATCTTGCATCGCTTCAGGGGTCCGGTCCTGGCGGGCGCATTATCAAGCGCGATGTGATGAACGCTTTGGAAAATCGCGGCGCCACTCCCGCCTCGCAAACCACGGAGTCGGCGCGCGCAAGTTCAATGTCTTCCAGCGCGCCCCAGAGTTCAACGCCAGCGCATGTCACGGTTTCCAGTTCGCTTGCTGTTCCAGTGACGCCAACGCATCGCGCGGGCGGCCTTGTTGTGGCTGGGTTGCAAAGTACCGAAGTGGCTGTGAGTTCAATGCGGCAAATCATTGCCAAGCGATTGGTTGAAAGCAAGACCACCATTCCGCACTACCAAGTGTCAATGAAGTTTGAGTTGGACCGCTTGATGGCGCTGCGCGAGCAACTGAACAGCGAACTCGCTGGCATGGGAATTAAACTTTCCGTGAATGATTTCATTGTGCGTGGTTGCGCGTTGTCCATGGCCAAGCATCCGTATGTCAACGCAAGTTGGGCCGGCGAAAAAATTCTCATGCATCAACAAGTGAATGTCGGCGTGGCCGTGGCGCTTGATGAGGAGAAGGGCGGCGGCCTGTTGGTGGCCGTCATCCGCGACGTGGACCGCAAGAGTTTGCGCGTCATTTCCAGCGAAACCAAAGCCTTGTCTGAGAAGGCCCGCACCCGCGGCTTGTCCATGGAGGACATTTCCGATAGCACCTTCACAGTTTCAAACTTGGGCATGTTTGGCGTGGAGCATTTCACGGCCATCATCAATCCACCCAACTCCGCCATTCTTGCCTGCGGCGCGGCGCTGAAGCAGCCCGTTGTGCGCGATGATCAACTCACCATTGGTTACGAAATGACGGTCACATTGTCGCTGGATCACCGCGTGATTGATGGCGCCATGGCGGCGCGATGGTTGAACACGCTCAAGAGGCTGCTTGAAAATCCGGCCACGCTTTTGGTGTGATCAAACAACCAAACGCCAGAAGTTGAAGGCACAAAAAATCAACATGACAGGGGTTACGGTTGGCGCTATTCATTGGGCGCAATTCGGCATCAGTTCATGCGCACGCAATTTCTTCACTTATGCCGGACTTGGCATGATGCCAATTTCAGGCTCGGGCGGATCAATCTTGATGGGGGTTGGCGCAGTCGTTCCCGTGGAAAGAATTTCAACCGCGGGCGGTGGGTTGATCGCTTCGCCACGAATAATGCGCTGCACATCCTCCACATGAAGTGTTTCATATTTCAGAAGCGCCTCGGCCAGAATGGAAATTTTATCCCACGATTCATTCACCATGCGCTCCGCGTCCCTGAAAGCGTCGTCAATCATGCGCCGAATTTCCTCGTCGATAATGCGCGCCGTGTCATCTGAATAATCGCGTTCTGGAACATATGACTCGCGCGAATCCGAGCCCGCATACCGCACAAATCCAAGCTTTTCGCTCATGCCCCATTCCAGAACCATGGCGCGCGCGTAGGCGGTTGCCATTTTAATGTCCATGGACGCGCCGCTGGAAATGTCGCCATTTTGGCGCGACTCGGCAATGCGGCCGCCGCACAACACACGCATGGTCGCCAATAAATATTTGCGCGAGAAACCATATCGGTCCTTCTCTGGCAAACTAAATGTCACTCCCAACATATTCCCGCGCGGAATAATCGTCACCTTGTGCAGTGGATCCGCGTCTGCCAAAAGAACTTGCAAAATGGCGTGGCCAGCCTCGTGATAGGCCGTTGCAATTCGTTCCTGTTGCTCTATGCGGCGACTTTTCTTGGCGCGGCCATATCGAATCTTGTCGCGCGCCTCTTCCATGTCCGTCATTTCAATAAAGTCCTTGTCAAGCATGGTGGCAAGAATGGCGGCCTCATTGATGATGGCCGCAAGATCAGCGCCGCTGAACATGGGCGTGCTGCGCGCCATGCGCTCCAGGTTCACATCCGGACCCATCTTCACTTTCTTGGCGTGCACGGAAAGAATTTGCCGTCGTCCCGCCACATCTGGAAATTGCACGGCCACGGTGCGGTCAAAGCGGCCGGGTCGTGTCAATGCTGGATCAAGCACATCGGCGCGGTTTGTTGCCGCGATGACAATCACCTGGTCATTGGCGTCAAATCCGTCCATTTCAACCAAAATGGCGTTGAGAGTTTGCTCGCGCTCGTCGTGCCCACCCGTTGTGAAGCCACCACCACGGCGGCGGCCAACGGCGTCCACTTCGTCAAGAAAAATAATGCACGGAGAATTGTCCTTGGCTTGCTTGAACAAATCGCGCACGCGGCTGGCGCCAACGCCCACGAACATTTCAACAAAGTCGCTTCCAG
Source organism: Phycisphaerales bacterium (assembly GCA_009691785.1). Taxonomy (GTDB): domain Bacteria; phylum Planctomycetota; class Phycisphaerae; order Phycisphaerales; family SM1A02; genus SYAC01. The sequence continues at coordinate 17,201 of SIAM01000026.1, read as the reverse complement.
AAATAGAGAAGAACGGAACTTCCGCCTCGCCGGCAATGGCCTTGGCCAGCAATGTTTTTCCGCAACCGGGTGGACCTTCAAGTAGCACACCACGCGGAATGCGTCCGCCAAGGCGTTGAAATCTTTTCGGATCCTTCAAGAACTCAACCAATTCGGAAACTTCTTCCTTGGCTTCATCAATGCCAGCGACATCGGCGAATGTGGTGTGCGCCAAGTCCTTATTACTGACGCGGTGCTTGCTGCGACCAAAGTTGCCAAGCATTCCGCCCGCGCCACCGCCCGCGTTGCGCATGCTGCGCGAAAGCAGGAACCACAGAATTCCAAGAATGATCAGCGTGGGCAAGATGGTCATGGCAATTTGCGCGAAAGTGCTTGTGGCCACATCGGCGCGCCATGGAATGCCAGCAGTCTCTAAATCCTTGGTGTATTTTTCGTAATTGGCTGGAATAATCGCAACATGCACTGGCGCTGGTTTATCGCCAAATTGCTCGGTAAATCCCTTGGTATTTGGCTTCACCTCCGCGCTGATGCGTTCGCTCTGAATCACCACGGACTCGCTCACCAACTTGCCTTCTTTGGCAAGCAACATAAATTGCTGCCAGGTTTCAATTGGTTTGCCGCGTGTTGAACTACCGTTAATGACAATCCAAATCAGAATGGCAAGCAACCCCAGAGTGAACCATGTCACGCTTTGGCGATGCGGCTTGCCTGATTGGCCGGAAGAATTTGGAGTGGGCGGATCAATCCGCTTCACAGGTTTGTCCATTTTCTTTTTAGAGGCGAAGGCCATCGCGTTTATATCAATGAAGTTGTTGCTCATGTTCAATTCCTGTATTCAATTCTTGCGTCTGAATTCTGCAAAATCACCACTCTGCTTGAAGGTTTGCCACAATGTCATCGGCAAGCCGTTGTGTCACTTCAAATCGCGCCAAGTCTAGTGGTTCCGCTTGCGAGCGACTTGTCACCACCACGCCACTGGAAGAAAACCCTTTACGAGACGTGATGGACTTTCCAGTTCGCACATCAACCCAATCCCAGTCCAGAGTCACAGTGTAGGCGACTTCCTCGGACAAACCAGTAGCCACGCTTTGACTCATTTGTGAAAGTTTCACGCTGACCACCTTGCCGCGAAGAATGGTGTCGGCTTTGCCGTCATGCGTGACGGTGTACGGCGTGGTTTGTTGCAGGCGTTTTTGCAAAGCCTCCGTCAATTGAAATCCCATGTCGCGGTCAGGCGTGGCATTGTCAAAAATTGGCACGGAAATACTGTGATATTTGGTAGGCAGAACGCTGCCGCCCTTCATGCCTTTGGAGGCGCAACCTAGAGTGTTGGTCATCAGAATTGTGGCGCTTGCAAGCACAATCACTGCCATGACTTTGTCAATGGAATTGGGTTTGCATTTCAATTTCATTTTGGCTGAGTTGGATTAGGAGTTGGCGCTGGAGGCGATTTGATTAAATCTTCTGGCGCAAGCGTGGCGCCACCGACGGGTTGCTCTGGCAATGTTTCGGAAGTTGCTGGAAGGGGCGCCTCCGCAATAGGCACTACACCTGTTGGCTCCACCATCTTTGGAGTTCCAATCAATGCGCTCTGAAGTTCCGCGTAATTGGGACATCCCTTGGCCACATTCACCGGCAAGTTGGCCACAATTTCTGGGGCAATCTTTAAGGCTTGAATGGTGGCGATCGATTTTGGAAATCGGTTGATCAAAGAGCGAAGCGTGAGTTCCGCGGAAATTAAATCGCCCATGCCTTGATACCAAAGCGCGTCGTTGAGAAGTTTGGCGGCCTCGCTTTCATACACGCGCACAAGAAGGGCTTCGGCGCCAATTTGCTGCGCGAGAGCGGGATCGTCTGATTGCAATAGTTTGAGTCGGGATGTGGCCTCGCGCAAGCCGCTGGCGTCATATTGTGGACCTTTAAACTGCGCGTAATAGCTGTAAATCAAGCGTAATTTGGCTTTATTGACGCGCTTTGAACGCGGATAATTTTGCACAAATAGGTCGTAGGAATCCGCCGCCAATGGCATGTCGCGAATGCGGAAGTAATAGTCGGACAATTCCATGCCCGCTTTTTCCGCAAGCTCGCTGCCGGGCAGTCGCTCTTGAATGCGTATAAAAATTTCCTGGGCATCATCGCCTGCGTCGATCCAGCGGAATGTTCCCATGAATCTTTTTCGCAAGCCATGCGCATAGGCATTGGCAATTTCATATTCGCGTTCCAACGCCGGAATAAATGAAGTGGTGGAGGTGTATCTGCGCGCCACTTCTTCATAGGCGAAGAGCGCTTTGTATTCATTGCCCAACGCCAACTGGGCGTCACCTTGAATTAAAAATGCGTCGGCTCGGCCTTGGCCAAGTGGATTGTTTTCTAGAAAATTTTCAGACAGGTTCAACGCGCGGGCCGCATCTCCATTGGCAAGAGCCACGCGCGCCTGTTGCAATTGTTCATCAACAGGCGACGGCACCTTGGACGGAGTCCAGCGATCAAAATCATCCAGTGTGTAGTCCGTTTGGGCGTGGGCGAGTTCAGTTGTCGTGAATAGGCACGCGCAGGCGCTAATCACCGCCAAGAAACCACTCAACTGAAGCCGACGAATCATTGTGGGAATGGTAGCGATGCCTGTAAGGCTATGGCGTTGCGGGCGGGTGGGCGCAAGGGGTATTTTGCGGGAAAGATTGCAACAAATCATGTCATGAATTTGTAAATTTCACTACGCCTTCAGTAGGCAAAGTGCCGATCTACATAGGTCGGATGGGTCCGGCCGTTTTCGCAGGATGCGGGGCGTGAAGCTTAGGGGCTGCCATGGATGGGCGTAACCCTCACTTATTGATTGCTCGCATTGCGAGCGCGGTCATCGCATTTGGTTCAATCCATGCGGTTGCGCTTGGCAATTCTGTCGATCCAGAATCGCAGATCGTGGTGCTCACCCCGGTCGAGGCGCATGTGGCGACTGGTGGAAGTTGGATTTCTATTTTTGCATTTGGCGTATTGTGCGTGTTGGGAGTGGCATTGTGGTTGCGCGCAAAGCCAGACCTTCAAGGTGGAAGAGGCGTGGGGTTTCTTTGGAAATTGTTTTCCAAAGGAAATTCCAAACGCGCCGTTGGCAACGGAGCCATTGAAATTCTTGATCGCGCCGTCATGGCCAAAGGGCAAGCGCTCACGCTTGTTCGCGTTGGTGATCGAGTGGTGTTGCTTGGACAAAGTTCCCAAGGCTTTCAGCGGTTGGCGGAATTCGCGGCGGACTCATCTGAAGCGGTCAACGCCATTGCCGAACATGCTGAACGCGATCATTCGGTCAGCGACTTGCGGCGGAGGGTTGGTTGATGCTGTTTCTAGCGGCTATCAATCAAACAGTGGGCAATGTGCCAGTGGGCTTAAGCGGTGGCGCGGAACTTGCCGCCGCCGCCGTGGGCTTCGCGCTGCTGCCCGCTGCGCTTGCGTTATGCACTTGTTTTCCGCGCATATTTATAACGCTCAGCATTCTTCGACAAGGCCTTGGTTTGGGCGCCGTGCCCAGCAATCTGATTTTGCTTGGCCTTAGCGTTGCGCTGACTGTTGCCGCCATGACGCCAACATTAAAGGCCGCGTGGGATGGCGGCTTGTCGCAACTTGCAAGCGGCGGCAGCGCGGATCCCATGGTCGCGGTCAAGGGCGCCGAGGCTCCACTGCGCGCGTTCATGTTTGATCAACTGCAAGCGCAAAATGGTGGACCCACGTTGGAGGCTGTGTTGAAATCCAAAGGCACGCCAGTTCAAGCGGGGCAGTCCCTGACGCGCCGCGAAGTGGACACCCTCACTCTTGCGCCCGCATTCGCGCTGAATGAATTACGAGTGGCGTTCATGTTGGGCTTTAAAGTGTTGCTGCCATTCTTGGTGATTGACTTGGCCGTGGCGGCGGTCATGGCCAGTCTTGGCTTGTTCATGACGCCACCATCTTTGATCAGTTTGCCCATGAAATTGCTGCTTTTTGTGGCAGTGGATGGTTGGGCACTTGTGTCCACAGGTTTAATCGCGGGCGTGACGCGCGTGGGTGCAACATGAACAATGCGTGCCAACCACATGCAAACTTCAATCATATGCGCGGGTGTCAATCATGACCGAAGCCGACATGATCGATGCGTTGCGGTCGGCGCTGTCAGCGGCGTTGGTGTTGGCGTTGCCATTGTTGTTGGTGGGACTTCTTGTGGGATTGATCTCTGGTTTAATCCAGTCGCTTTCCAATGTGCAAGACGCAGCGGCGGCGTTCGCGCCACGCTTGATCGCGGTGGCGTTGGTGGCCATTGCGTTGGCTGGTTGGATGAGTTCAAAGGTGGTTGACTTCGCAGTGATGATGATGGGATGTGTGTTGGACTTGCATGTGTTGACTTTGACGGGGGTTGTTAAGTGAGTGTCTCAGCGATCGCCGTAGCGGGCGCGGCGCGCGCCGTTGGAGTGGCCATGTGCGCGCCAGCATTTACCATGATTCCATGGCGTTTTCGCATTGCTTTTGCGGCCGCGGCAGGTTGGGCGGCGGCGCCAATAGCCGCGGGTGATTCCATGATCACCACTATTTCATTGCCACAACTTCTGATTGAAATTTCCATTGGCGCGATGATTGGCTTGCTTGCCGCCATTTCCGTTGAGGCGCTTCGCGTGTGTGGTCGGGTCATTGGTGAGCAAATGGGTTTGTCATTGGCGCAGACATACGACCCCGCAATTGATGGCGAAGCCAACGCCGCCGAAATGCTTTTTACATGGAGCGCCATCACCATCTTTGTCGCCGTGGGTGGAATTCAAACCATCGCCATGACGGCGGCCGCAAGCGTTCGCACGCTGCCGCCTGGATCGTTCGAGCAACGCGGGTTCGCCAACTCAGTGGCAATGTTGCTTGATGCGGCCATGGTGGTTGGATTCAAAGCATGCTTGCCAGTTGTTGGCGTGTTGGCCGCGGTCAGCGCGGTGGCCGCGTTGGTGGTGCGCATTGTGCCTGGTTTCTCAACGTTTTCCGCTGGCTTTGGCTCGCGCGCCACGGTGGCAATGGTGGCCGCGCTGGCCACCTGCGGAGTGATTTGGACAAGTGAAAATGCGTTCATCCAACAATCGCTTGCGCAGATTGCCAAGGGAGTTTCACCTTGATGTCCGCTGAATCCGCCGAACGCGTTCATCCGCCTTCGCCTTCCAAACGCGAGCAGGTTGTTTCACAAGGTCATGGCCCACGAGCGAGTTGGCTTGCATCGTTTCTTGGAATTGTGTTTTTCATAGTGCTGGCGTGCGTGGCAATGCCACTGTGGATTGGCTCGCTTGTGCGCATGGCGCGCGATCTTTTTGAACAGACTTCAATCAGCTCACCAACGCAATTATGGATCGCCGCCATTACGCCAACATTGTGGATGGTGGCCATTGCGCTGCTTGGCGCGCTGTTGGGTCACGCCTGCGCGCATGGAACATGGATACGAATGGGCACTTGGAAAATGCGACCGCGCAGTTCCTTTTTTCAGCGCATTCCCAGTGTTTTTGCGGGTGTTTGTGTGGCCATGATCACCATGGCCACAAGCTTGGCGTTCGCCTGGCCTTGGTTGAAAAACATTTCAACATGGAGTTCTGACTCCTTGACTAATGTGGTGTGGTCCGTGCTTGGCATGATTGCCATGACGAATCTTGGCGCCGCGCTCACCTTGTGCGTGGCCTCCATCATGCAGCGCTTGCGGACGCGAAATACATTTGAGTCGCGCATTCGTTTGACGAGCGCAGAAGCCCGTGAGGCGGCGCGCGAGTCTGGTGAAGGTCGCGTGGCACGGCGGCCATTGCGCCACAGCGTCAACCGCGCATCGGAGAAGCGATCATGATTCCAAACTTGATCGACACGCAGAACAAACCAGCGTTGCGCATGGAGTGGTTGGTTCCGGCGGCGTTCATAGCACTGGTGGCGGTGCTGGTTGTTCCGCTTCCACCCATAGCCATGGACGCGCTGATCGCCATAAATTTCGCGCTCAGTGGCTTGGTGCTGGCCACCGCCGCGAACATGCGAAAACCGCTTGATTTCAGCGTGTTTCCAGCGCTGGTGTTGGGCACCACTCTGCTGCGATTGGGCATCAACATTGCCAGCACGCGTTTGATTTTGGGCATGGACGCCAACACGCCAGAAGAGGGGCGCGCCGTGGCTGGCTCCGTGATTGAGGCCTTTGGTGAAATTGCCGCGGGAAGAAATCCAATCGTTGGTCTAAGCGTGTTCGCCATGTTGGTGGTCGTGCAGTTTGTGGTGGTCACGCGTGGCTCGGTGCGCATGGGAGAAGTTTCGGCGCGCTTCGCGCTTGACGCGTTGCCAGGAAGACAAATGGCCATCGACGCGGATTTGGCTTCGGGCGCCATCACCGCGACCCAGGCCAGCGAGCGGCGCGAGGTGGTCTTGCGCGAGGCGGATTTTCATGGAGCCATGGACGGAGCAGGTCGCTTTGTGCGTGGCGACGCCGTGGCGGGAATAGTGATTGTGCTTGTGAATATCGTGGGTGGATTTGTTGTGGGCATGATCCAAAAAAATTGGACCGTTGCGCAGTCGCTGCAAGTGTTCACGCTGTTGGCGGTGGGTGATGGTTTAGTAACGCAAATACCAGCGTTTTTGGTGGCAACGGCATCTGGTTTGGTGGCCGCCAAAGCCGCCAGCGGCGAGACGCTGGGCGCGGAAATTCCGCGTCAACTTGGCGCGCGGCCCGTCACGCTTTGGATTGTCGCGGGGTTGCTGGCGGCGATGTCCATGACGCCGCTTCCCACAGTTCCGCTTTTGGGCGCGTCGCTTCTTCTTGCCGCGGCGGCGTGGTGGATTGGCCGCGTGCGAGTCGCCGCAAAAAAACTCGCCGCGCACACGGAACGATCCGCCCTAAGCGCTTCGGAATCTCTTGAAGACGCGCTTGAGATTGAGGCCATCAGCATTGATCTTGGCCTTGACTTGTTGATGTTGGCGCATGAAGAACGCGCGGAGTTGGGCTTGCTTTCGTTGGTGGCTGGCGTGCGCCGCCGTTTAGCCATGGAACTGGGCGTGGTGGTTCCCTCGGTCAGAATTCGTGACGACCCAAATTTGCCTACTGATTCATATGTCATTCGCATGCGCGGCGCGGCGGTTGGTGGTGGAGTGCTTCGCCCGCGTCACATGTTGGTTATGGATTCCAAAGGCGGTGTGCCCGATGTTGCGGGTGAATTGGCCACGGAGCCGGCATTTGGTTTGCCGGCGATGTGGGTTGTGGCTTCGACCGCTAAAAATCTAGAGGGTCAGGGCTTTGCCATCGCCGATGCAGGGGGCGTATTGGCCACGCATTTGCTTGAGCTTTTGCGCAAAAAAGCATGGGAATTGATCACGCTTGAAGAGACCGCCAAAATGCTTGAGCGACTCCGCGCGCGCTCGCCAAACTTGGCTTCCATGTTGACGCCGCCCGTGTGGGGTCTGGATCGCATCCGTGGAATTCTTCAGGAACTTTTGCGTGAAGGCATTGCCATTCGCGACATTGAAAAGATCGCGGAACTCATGGTGTCCATGCCGGCCACTGCGTTGCTAGAGCAAACGGTCGCCGTGGTTCGCAGCGTTGTGTCAATTGATGTGTGTGATCGATTGACCACGCATAACTCTAGTGGCAAAAGGATCTTGCGTGCGGTTTGGATGGATGAGTCCGTGATGATTTCAAGCGGGGCATTGGGTGCTGCTTCTCGCAGTGTTGTGCCCGAAGCCGCAGCCGCCGAAAAGTTGCTGCGTTTCGTAGCGCCTGGACTTCGTGATCTTCTGCGCCAAGGACTGCCGGCGGTGGTGGTCACGCCAAAGCATCTTCGTGCGGCAGTCAGCCGCGCATTGCGTGGTCGTTTGGGCGATGTGTCCGTGATTTCCCGTGAGGAAATTCCAGAAGGTGTGGAACTAGTCTTGGCGGAAACCGCGCAGGTTGAGGCGGTTCAATGAGTGGCCACAACGCCCAAAGGTATTGCGGCGCGGATGAACAGAGCGTGTTGGCGCAAGCGCACGCAGAGAATCCTGATGGTTTTGAAATTCTCTCCGTGCAGAAATTAGGATTTTTATGGTGGAAAAATACGGTTGTGCTGGTGAGACCATTGGCTTCAACTGCGCCCCAAGAAATGCGTAAAATAAGGCTTGTTTCCGCTATTTATGCGCAACGCGAGTTGCGCCATCAACAGGCGGCGCAGCAGGATGTCATAAGCCACGCGCATGATTCCAATCAGCAACCACGCCGCTGACATCATGCACCCACGCGTCGTGCCATTGTTGCGCTAAATCACGCGCATAAAAAGATTTACACTCGGTTCCCTCAATCGCTTGCGCGCCGCTTCAAGCGCTTCTTCAGTGTGTGCCGCGCAGCAATCAATGCAAGCGTGTTTGGATAATGTGCCGCACTTGGGTTTGAATTTGATGTGAAATTGTGGCTCGCATTTTTAAATAATAATTTTGATGAAGTATGCAACTTTCACTTGCGTACTTCAACTCTTAAGTTAGACTGTCAATATCTCAGGTGTTGCCAAGGATTCGGTACATCAAGATTCGCGGGTGAATTTTCCGCGAGATATTGCGCCATGTCGCCCCGCGGGGGTGGCTGGTTGATGGGCTTTAGGTCAAGGAGCGACCGCATGTCCAAGTTCAATTCGCAGGCCTCGCGTACAAACGCAGCCCGCGCTGACAAATCGATGAAAGAGGTGGCGAATAAATCGCCAGCAACTTCCTCATCTCGTATTAAAAGCACAAAGCGTTCTAGTACCTCCCGCATTTCTGATATTTCAGAGTTAGTTCCCGCGGGGCATGTCGCACCTGAAAGGCCTCGGACCAAAAAAGCGGTTCGTGGTCGCCCACTGTCAATCGCCGACCTGCCCATGGACACGCCCGAAAGCGTGAATGTGGTTTGGAAATTGTTCAGTGAATGCGCGCGCGATTCGCCAGAGCGCCAACAACTTCGCAACCGCCTCATGGAGCGCTACCGCGATGTGGTTCGCTATACCGCCGAGCGAATGCACAAGCGTTTGCCCGCCGAAGTGGATGTGGACGACCTCACCAGCGCCGGACTTTTTGGCTTAATGGACGCTATTAATTCATTTGACCTGGGCCGCAATGTGAAGTTTGAAACATATTGCGCTCAGCGAATTCGGGGCGCCATCTTTGACGAGCTTCGCGCCATGGATTGGGTTCCGCGGCTTGTGCGCAGTCGCACCACAATTATGGACCGCGCCAAAAAAGCCATTGAAATGGAGCACGGCAAAAAAGCGACCGAGGACGAGGTGGCCGAGCGTTTGCAAATGAATTCAGATGACTTTGAGAAACTCAACCGCGACTCCAAGCCCGTGGGCATTGTCAGTTTGAATCGCAAATGGAATGACAAGGATTCTGGAAACGAGTCGCGTGAAATGGATGTGGCCAGTGATCGCCGCCAAGAAATGCCAACCGATCGAAGTCAGAGCAAAGATGTGGAAGCCTTGCTGACCAAGGGCCTGAGCCGTTCCGAGCGCTTGATTTTGATTCTGTATTACTCCGAAGAAATGACCATGAAAGAAATTGGTATCACGCTTGATCTCTCAGAGAGCCGCGTGAGCCAAATGCACTCTTCCATCTTGGCGCGCCTGAAAGCCCAGAAACTTCGCGTGAAAGATCTCTGAACAAATCCATCTAAGGTCTTCACTTTTCTAGGCCGTCTCCTCTCGTCCGATCAGAGGGGGCGGCCTTTCTCTTTCCTTATGTACATTTGCATTGTGACCAGGACATGTATCAGCGCGCTGGTGCAGCCACATTAATGCGCAAGTCAAGCGCAAGTGAACTTGGTTTCTAGACGGAATGTTTATAAACGCACGGCAATCGGCGGCGCATCAACCATGAATTCCGCGGCTGTTTTTGCTTTGATTTCATCAACCGTCACGCCCGGCGCCAATTCCTTCAGCACAAATCGCTCGCGTTTGCGGTCAAATTCCATCACGCATAAATCGGTGATTAATAAATCAACGCAGGACAAACCCGTCAGCGGCAGCGTGCACTTGGGCAACACTTTGCTTTCGCCTTTTTTGTTGCAATGATCCATCACCACCACGCGCCGCTTCACGCCCGCCACCAAATCCATGGCGCCGCCCATGCCCTTGACCAACTTTCCTGGAATCATCCAGTTGGCAAGGTCGCCAGCTTGGCTCACTTCCATGGCGCCCAGAATGGCCAAGTCAATATGGCCGCCACGAATCATGGCGAAACTATCGGCGCTGGAAAAAAAACTATGGCCAGCAACACCGGTCACGGTTTGCTTTCCGGCGTTGATTAAATCAGCGTCCACATTCGCTTCGGTTGGAAACGGACCCATGCCCAACATGCCATTCTCGCTTTGCAGCCACACGGTCATATTGGCGGGCACAAAGTTGGCCACCAATGTTGGAATGCCAATTCCTAGATTCACATAAAAACCTTCGCGAAGTTCAAGCGAGGCACGCTTTGCAAGTTGGTCACGGTTCAAGGGCATTGGGTGATTGTGCGCTGACTTGCCCGCCACGGCAACTGCCGTAATTTCGATATGCTTCACGCCCTATGCCAAACGCAAAAGACCTATTGAAACGCCTTGGAATTGATCGACATCCACGCTTGCTGCCTTGTGGCGGCGCCGACAGCATTGTGAGCGAATGTCCCGCAACTGGCGAACCCATTGCGACGGTGCGCATGGATACTGCGGCCGAGTTGGAAGCCGCCATTGGGCGTTGCGTGGCGGTGCAAAAAGCGTGGCGCATGTTGCCCGCTCCGCAGCGCGGCGAAATTGTCCGTCAAATTGGCGAGGAGTTTCGCAAATATAAAAGTGATCTTGGCGAATTGGTCACGCTTGAAGCTGGAAAAATTCGCGCCGAAGGTCTTGGCGAAATTCAAGAGTGCATTGACATCGCGGATTTTTCGGTTGGACTTTCGCGCCAGCTCTATGGGAACTCCATGCACAGCGAGCGGCCAAGTCATCGCATGTTTGAACAGTGGCACCCGCTTGGAACCATTGGTTGCATTACCGCGTTTAATTTTCCAGCCGCGGTATGGGCGTGGAACTCCATGCTTGCCGCAACCTGTGGCAACGCCACATTGTGGAAGCCAAGTTTAATTACGCCGGTTGTTGCCATTGCCTGCAATGAAGTGGCGCAGCGCGTCATGCAGGCGCAAACTATTTTCAGACCAGCCTACGGCGACCCGCGCGATGTGTTTGGGCTTGTCATTGGCCGCGACAGCGAAGTGGGCGAGCGCATGGTGGCGGACCGCAGATTGCCGCTGATTTCAGCCACTGGAAGCTGCCGAATGGGGCGCAAAGTTGGGCAAGTTGTGGCGGGGCGCTTGGGCCGCGCGCTGCTTGAATTGGGCGGCAACAACGCCATTATTGTCATGCCCGACGCCGATTTGAAATTGGTGGAGCGCGCGGTTGTGTTTGGCGCGGTGGGAACGGCGGGGCAACGCTGCACCAGCACCCGAAGATTGATTGTGCATGAAAGCATTGTTGAGAAGCTGACGGACAAGTTGACGCACTTGTATGCCAGCATAAAAATTGGCGACCCAATGGATGAGTCCACGCTCATGGGTCCGCTCATTCATGCGGAAACAAAAAACGCAATGAAGAGCGCAATTGAGCAAGCTGTTGCGCAAGGCTGCCATGTGAATTGTGGCGGCTTGCCTGGTCTTGCCAAATACGACAATCGTCCAGGATATTTCTGCGAGCCCACAATCATCAGCGTGCCCAAGGGCGTTGTGCCGGCGATTTGTCGCGAAGAAACTTTCGCGCCAATCTTGTACATCTTCAGCGTGAAAAATTTCGAGGAGGCCATGGAGATTCACAACGGCGTCGACCAAGGTCTTTCCAGCGCCATCTTCACCGACAGCGTGCGCGGCGCCGAGCGATTCTTGTCGCATCAAGGCAGCGATTGCGGCATTGCCAATGTGAACTTGGGAACCAGTGGCGCTGAAATTGGCGGCGCGTTTGGCGGGGAAAAAGATACGGGCGGCGGCCGCGAAAGTGGCTCTGATTCGTGGAAGCAATACATGCGCCGTCAAACATGCACCGTGAATTGGGGCACTGATTTGCCGCTGGCCCAGGGCATTCGCTTTGGCGACTAAGCAGAGTTGTTGCCACGCGCCGTTTGCATTGTGAACAATGGCCATCCGTTGGATTGGTTGGTGCGTTGAATCATGAATGTTGGTGTGCCCACGCTGGCATGCGCGGAGCAATCACTGCGCGGCTGGTGGCGTCACGCTTGCAATGAGTGTCTTGGTCGGTTTGGAGTTCGCCTTTGCGAATCGAATGAGCGACCATGTCAATTTTGGCGATGTCGTGGAAGCATTTTCGGCGACCTTGATCCACAAACCTTGCTCGTCAACACTGGGTCCAACAAGTTGGCTCCATCGGCCAGTTTCAGAAATTGGCAGGACATGCCATGGGTCCTCGCCTGTCTTAGAAAGCAATCGCCAACGAACTTCATCGGGGCGCGTTCCATTGCCAATCACTTGCGCGGCCCATTCGCGGCCATCCCATGTGATGGCGGGAAAGTTCACGCGGTGCTTACCAAAAAGTGTTCCACCAACAAACCACGCCAATGCCGCCGCAAGCACCACGAAGATGGCTGCGCGCACAAGTAAATTACGAAATGCAAGTGTGGCTTGTCCCATTGGATTTCTTTCGAAGCGTGATCCTAGTCATATTGGGAAAATAAATTTGAGCTTATGAACGCGCGATCCAACCGGCGTACACGGCCCAGGCGAAGCTGCCAGCCACCACAATGCGCCACCAGCCAAAGACCGCCAAAGTGTGGTTTCCCAGCCATTTCACCAGCCATTTCACGCTTATAGCCGCGCTGATGGTGGCCGTGACAAGCCCCACGATAATGGGAAGTGGTCCGCCCAAAGCCGCCACAAATTGTTGCACCGTTGTTGCATCGTTATGAAATATGTCCCAACTTTCCTTCAGCGAGGCCGCGCCCAATGTTGGCAAGCCCAACAAGAACGCAAACTCCGCCGCGGCAACCGGTGGAAGGCCAACCAGCATTCCTCCAAGCAGCGTCACCAGTGAGCGGCTGGTGCCTGGCATCAGGGACAACACTTGCATCATGCCAATCAATAACGCTCCCCGCAGTGTAAGCCGAGCCAGCGCGTCGCCCGGCTCATAGTGCTGATCTATTTTTTTCTGGTTCCAATTTTTTAACAGCACCATCACCAAGCCGCCAATCAAGAGCGCCGCCACAACAGGTCCAGGAAAAAATAAATGCTCCTTGATGGTCTTGCGAAACGCCAAGCCAACCACGGCCGCGGGAATGAACGCAATCACAAGTTTCACCAGCAATCCAAAACCAATTTTAGATTCCCGAGTGGCCAACTGCGGCAGGGCCACGCCCACGCAACCTTGCGCCATGGTGCGCAAGCGTTTCCAGTACAAGCCGGCCACCGCCAAAATTGCGCCGCCTTGAATAATGATTTCAAATTGATCCAGCGACTCCTTAACGGACGCCATGTTGGCGCCGCCAGCTTCTTTGCCAAGACCCAGCATGGAGGCCGCCAGAATGAGATGTCCAGTGCTGCTCACGGGCAAATATTCCGTCACGCCTTCGACAATTCCAAGGATAATTGCGTCAAATACGGTCATTTTTGTTCATCCTTCAGCCAGGGGATCAGGCCTCGCACCGCGCGACCAGTGGCTTCAATTGGATGTTGCAGCGCGGCGCCCTGCATTTTTTTCAAGCGCGTAAATCCATCATCTGCGTCGCGTTGAAAGCGCGCCGCAAAAGTTCCATTTTGCACGGAAGTCAGAATGCGTTTGAAGTCCGCGCGCAATTGTTGGGTCAACAAAATATGCTGCGCATCAAACGCGCCAAACTCCGCCGTGGTGCTTATGGAGTCGCGCATGCCGGATGGCCCACGCGCGTACATCAAGTCCGCGACCTGTTTCAGTTCATGGCAACATTCTATGTACGCAAGCATGGGTGGATATCCAGCTTCAACCAAAGTTTCATACGCCACTTGCACCAGCGCCAACATTCCGCCGCACAGCACCGATTGCTCGCCAAACAAATCCGTTTCCGCTTCGGCGGTGAAAGTGGTTTCAATAATCGCCGCGCGCAGCGAACCAATTCCATTGGCCCACGCCAGTCCAAGCGCGCGTGTGTTGCTTGCGTTCACGCCGCCCGCATGCACCGCAAACAAACTAGGAATTCCCTGACCCATGACAAAGCGATCGCGCACTGTCTTGCCCGGACCCTTGGGCGCCACCATGACCACGCCAATGTGGGCGGGGGGCTTGACCATGCCAAAGCGAATTGAGAACCCATGCAAAAATCCCACCACGGCATGCGGCGCAAGGTTTGGCTCAATAGCCGAATCCCACATTTTTCCATGAATCTCATCGGGTAGGGCCATAATCACCAAATCCGCGTTTTCTACTGCTTTGGCGCTTGAAAGCACCTCAAATCCAGCCGCTTTCGCCGCCGTACAACCACGGGTGCCAGGCTCGCTACCAACTCGCACCAACACACCGTTGTCACGCAAATTTTGTGCGTGTGCCTGCCCCTGATTTCCGTAACCCAATATGCAAACAGACTTTCCAATCAGCGGTGACAATGGCGCATCCACCTCATTTTGAATAATTATCGCCTCTTTAAGCGTGTTCTTTGGCGTTGACACAATGGCAGGGTACAAAAAAAGACAAAAACTTGTCGCATTTTGGCATTCTTATTTGGTGATGCCAAATTTAATAGCACACTACATGTATGGCGTATTTGTGTCCCGAATGTTTAAAGAAGTTTAAGTTCACGAGATCTTTCGACCGATAACAGGCGTATGACGCTAAAGAATTGTATGCAAAATTCCTCAATGCAAACCCTTGAACCCAACAGCATCAATGAACGACGCGTGAATGAACGCTTCGCTTTGCGACCTGATGTTTCGCGAGTGGTTGTTCATAGCGACGGCGAGCCAATGGAAGGTCATGTGTACAACCTCAGTGCGAACGGAATTCGTTTGGAGCTGGACAACGCTCTGACAGTGGGCAAACAAGTTAAAGTTGATTTCTTTTTCGCGGGCATTCTCAAGGCTATTCATTTCGTCGGCGTTGTCACGCGCGTCTTTGATGAGATCGATGATCCAGGACCGCGGCGAATGGGCATTGAAATTCAAAGTTTTGCCAGCGACACGGATGAGATGCGCATGAGTGAGTTGATTGAAAGCGCTTCGCTTGGACAGTTAAGATAATTTTTTTCAAAAGCCGTCAAAACCTTGGAAAGTTTGTGCCTGAGCCGCCTATGATTACTTGTCTGACTTACTGATTTGCGTTTGCCGTATTGCCCAAGTTGCTCGCGTGAGCAATTTGAACGCGTGATCTCCAGGTGACTTCCTTGTTTCAAACGGGAGTCTTCTGGAGAACCCGCGACATTGAGTCGTTTAGCGCCGCCCACGCGGCAAGAGGTTCTTGTGAAAGACATTTCGTTTGTAGCAGTTCAAGAGCGCATTGGCTATCACTTTAAAGACATCACGCATTTGGAAACGGCCTTGACGCATGCGTCGCTGTCGGACCATAGATCAAAGAGCAACGAGCGCCAGGAATTTTTGGGTGACGCGGTACTTGGTCTTGTGGTGTGCGAACATTTGTTCCGCTTGCTTGCGGAAAGTTTGGAAGGCGATTTAACCAAAGTGAAAAGCCACGCGGTCAGCCGCCAAGTTTGCGCTGAAATTTCCATTGAGTTGAAATTGCACGAGGCGCTGCGCCTTGGCAAGGGCATGGGTCCCGCGTCCACGCTTCCGGGTTCCGTGAGCGCGGCGGTGCTGGAGTCCATCATTGGCGCCATTTATTTGGACGGCGGACTTGCGCCGGCGCAGGCGTTCATTCTTCGCCATCTTGGACCGCGCATTCATGAGTCATTGCAGGGCGGGCATCAACACAACTTCAAGAGCGTGCTGCAACAAACGCTGGTGTCGCTGCACATGACGCCTCCTATTTACATGATTCTGGATGAGAAGGGACCCGACCACGCAAAGTGCTTTGAAATAGCGGTTCTCAGCGGGGATCGTCGCTTTACATCATGTTGGGGCGCCAGTAAAAAAGCCGGCGAGCAGGCTGCGGCGCAGTCGGCGTTGCGTGAATTAGGCGTGATTGCGCTGGATGAGCGCGGCATTGAAGTGGCTCGCCCTTTGGCGCGCGTGAAGCCAGATCCAAGCGCAGGGAAATAGCGCGGTGTGCGCGTAAGTTTGTCTCCAAGCGGTCAGTTTTTCACAAACTGAATTCGACCGCCGCATAGAAGCGCTTGGCACGCGCGCTAGCAAACGCGGCAAGCAAAGTCTTGGCGCACGCATTGAGATTTCACCGCGCGCGCGCGCTAGCAAACGCGGCAAGCAAAGTCTTGGCGCACGCATTGAGATTTCACCGCGCGCGCGCGCTAGCAAACGCGGCAAGCAAAGTCTTGGCGCACGCGTGTTCACTTTCTTTTGTGTCCACAATCACATTGGCAAGCGTGCGATACAGCGGCATGCGGCTTGCACAAAGCGCGCGCACTTCCGCCGTGGCGTCGGCGGCCGCGTCGCCACTTGCATTGGCTGCGTTGAGCAACGGTCGATCACCGCGGTTGTTAGTCAATCGCGTGGCCAGTTCGCATTCACCTGGATCAAGCAAGGCTATGAAAATGTCGCCACGCGCTTTGGCGGCTTGCAGAATGTCCGCCACGCCCGGCGCCGTTGGCGCTCCGCCGCCAAGCGAAAGCACGCCACACAATTTCGCCGCAAGCAAGCGCGTCAGTTCAACGCGCTCGGCATCGCGCCACGCGGCCTCGCCCATGTCGTGAAATGTTTGCCTGACATTTGTTGCTCCAAGTTTTTGTAGAACCGCATTGTCAAGATCCACAAACTCGCATTGCAAATGCGCGGCCACAATAGAACCAAGCGTGGACTTTCCGGAAAGTCTCAGTCCAATCAAAACCAATATTGGTGATGTTGACACGCTGATTAGCGGGTCTTAACAGCTCGACCGATGCGTCGTTGACGATTGACAATGGCGCGACCCTTGCTGGTCTTCATGCGGGCTCGGAAGCCAACTTTGCGGAGCTTTTTAATTCGACTGAGTTTGTGCGGATAATGCATGTCGGTTCCTTCAAGTAGGGTCGAACAGAATAGCGTAGATGCGCCACAAACTCAACTGGTGTCTTCATGCCCCTAGCAGCCGCCTTTCAAAGCCGGACGAACCAAGGCGCACGACCAATGAAATGCCC
>SIAM01000025.1 GCA_009691785.1 Phycisphaerales bacterium | reverse complement strand
GGCCTGCATTTGCTGAACATTCTTTTCAATATCAAGCGTGGCGGCGGCGGTTTGATCGGCAAGGCGACGAATTTCTCGCGCCACCACCAAGAACCCGCGGCCACTGTCGCCAGCTTTTTCCGCTTCAATGGCTGCGTTCACGCTGAGCAAATTGGTTTGGTCAGACACCTTTGTAATGGCGTCCACAATGGAGTTAATGCTGCTGGCTTTCTCAAAAATCATGGACAGACGTTCAGCGACATTGGTGGTCGCCTTGGCAAGTCCTTCCATGGTGGTGCCCATGATTTGAACGCCAACTCGTCCCTCGGAAGCGTTCTGCGAGGACTCGCTGGCGGTCTTTGCAATGGTCTCCATTTTGCGCAGCAATTCGGTGCCAGTCACGGTGATCTGACGCACGGCCGCGGCAATCTCCACGCTGCTTGCGCCAAAGGATTGCGATACGGATTCTTGTTGACGGCTAGAGCCAGACATTTCAATGGCCGTACTGCTAATGCCAACAGTGATGCCGCTCACTTCGCCAACAACTTTGGTAGCGGTGCGCAAAATCAAAGTGCCCATGATGAGAATTCCAACAACTCCAACCAAAAGATCAACCCACATATCCTCCCAAATATCATGCAGGAAGCGCGACCGCGGAATTTCCACCACAACTTTCCAATCAGTCATCGCGACACGAACTAAGGCGTGAATTGATTCCGTTTTGGATGTGGGATTGATCGATGTGCCATTAAAATTATTTCCACTTTGGCCTAGAAAAGCGCCCAATGATGTTGCCCACTCTGTTTTCTGAAGAGGCCTGCCAGACAATCCTTCAAAAGTTGCGCGCGTTTGTTCGGATGCCGAGGGATCGCCCGCGTAGGCCGCAACAAACACATCCTTATCAGTCAGAAGTAGGAAATTCATTTCATGCTCCAAAGCAAGTTCCTTTATAGCTTTGACCGCGGCGGAAAATGGCCGGGTGATTCCAGCCACGCCGACAAATTTGCCATCAATGGAAATAGGCAGCACAAATTCCGTTACCATTTCACCCTCACTCATATGTGGCTCCGTCACAATAATCTTGCGCGGGTTGCCATTGGAGAAATTTTGCATGGCACTTTTGTACAACACGCTCTCTGAAATATTATTCATAGTCCGCAACAGAATGGATTGAGCGGCGGTTGGATCGTGGTCAAAGCGTGGAGCAAATCGACCGGTTTCATCCGTGGCTTTATCAATTGTGACGGTGTTCGCGGGGCCTGTATCGGTGGAATTTTGTGGCAGGGCGCCAATTGATTCATACGCCACAAATACGCCAAACATGGGATTGGCCTGCGCAACCGACTGTAAATAACGAAGCGTGCCAGCCTTGTTGGCGTACAAGCCATTTTCCAAAGCAAGACCCATTGCGGACAAGGTGCCTATGGCTGTCTGGTTACCTGTTTCGCGTTTGGAAGCAAAAAATTCGGCGTGGCTTGTGGCCAACTCGCGCAAGTCTGCAAACTTGGAAGCAATGTTCAAGTATGTGGTGCTGCCCACAATAGTCACAACAACCAAGACGCTTGGCAGCACGCCAAATTTCACAAATCGACCAAGCAACCCGCGACGAAATTTCTGAAGGATCATGCGGCAACATTAGCAGGTGCGCCACGCGACGGGTACGGGCCCACGAGAAACGTTGCAATATCACACAGGGATTTCACCACTAATCACTTTGCGCAGGGAAAAAATTGCCTCACGCAAGGATTCCGAAGCAGATGAAAATTCGCTTGTGGCGTTTTGCGCGCGTGATGCGTTCTGAGTGAGACCATCCATGGCTTGGCGAATTTGATCCGCGCCTTGCGCTTGTTGCTGCATGCCTTCGGTCACCGCGTAGAAACTGCTTTCTATACCGGAGACTTGGTCAATGACTTTGGTCAAGCGCAACCCAACATCGCCAACGGTGGTCACGCCACGACGCACTTGCTCGCTAAATCTGTCCATTTCCATAACGCCACCAGATACCGCGGCCTGCATTTGCTGAACCATTTTTTCAATGTCAAGAGTGGCCGAAGCGGTCTGATCCGCAAGGCGGCGAATTTCTCGCGCAACCACTAAAAATCCGCGTCCGCTTTCACCAGCTTTTTCCGCCTCAATGGCGGCATTCACGCTGAGTAAATTTGTTTGATCTGAAACTTTGGTGATGGTGTCAATAATGGTGTTGATACTGCTTGCCTTCTCAAAAATCATGGATAGGCGTTCAGCCACATTGGTCGTTGCGCTGGAAAGATTTTCCATGGTGCTTCCAATGGCTTGCACGCCAACACGACCTTCGGATGCATTCTGCGCCGACTCACTGGAGGCCTGCGCGATCTTCTTCATGTTGCGCAGCAATTCCTCGCCAGTCACCGTAATTTGCCTGACCGCGGCGGCAATCTCAACACTGCTGGAACCAAAATTTTGCGTCATGGATTGTTGCTGACGACTTGAGCCCGCCATCATATTGGCCGTGTTGCTAATTCCAACAGTGACTTCGCTGACTTCGCCAACAACTTTCGTTGCGGTTCGCAGAATAAGCAAAGCCATAATGACAATTCCAACAAGGCTCAACACCAAAGAAACCCATAAATCCGACCACATTTCGCTGAACATCAGGGCCCTTGGAATTTCAATGATCACTTTCCAGCCGCCTGTTCGGACTGTTCCCATGACATGAATGCCATTGGCCTTTGAAAGGGGATTCACCGCGCTTGAAACGACTTCGGCGGTCTTTTGAAAAACAATATCGCGTAAAGGGTTTGACCATTCAGTCGTGTCCAACGATTTTCCAGTCAATGCGGAGTAGGTTGCGCGCGCCTGGTCATTCGCAGTGACATCGCCACACATTGCCGCAATGAACACATCCTGATTGGTCAGAAGCATGACATTGATTTTGTTTCCTGCACACATTTGATTCATTAAATCCAAGGATGCTAAAAGCGTTCGTTGTAATCCAACAATTCCCATGAATTGGCCCTTGATGACGATTGGCATGACAAACTCATACACCAATTCACCTTTGTGCATGTGCGGATCCGTCACAATAACTTTGCGAGACTTGTTGTTGATGAATTCTTGCTTGCAGCGGATGTAGTAATTGCTGTCTTCAATATTGGAAATGGAAGTCAAAACAAGCGTGCGCGTGGTCGTGGCTGTAGTGGCAACGTCGCGTTCGTAAAGAGGGGTGAAACGTCCATTGGCATTTGTTGCTTGGTCGATATCTGTATCCGTGGTCGCGGCGGAAACAGTTGCTGATGAACTCGACGTGGTCGCGCCGGAAACTGTCGTTGGTGGAATCGACTGACTGCTGGTTGATTCCAAAGCGACAAAAACTCCGAAATCAGGATTAGCTTCAGCGATTGGCTTCAAAAATTGAAGAATCTCCGCGCGCTTCGTAATTAAACTTGTTTCAAGGGCCAGCCGAGTAACAGAAATGGTTCCAAGAGCCTTTTGATTTCGATTCTCAATTTCAGAAGTCAGACGAAGGGTCATTTTTCGGGCAAGTTCAGTTGCTTCAAGTTCAAATTTCAGAAGGCTGAAATACGTGTTCACGCATAGAACGCCCACAATGACAATGACGCCAGGCACAATGCCAAATTTCACAAATCGTCCAAGCAGGCCAGTTCGAAATTTTTTCAAGTCCATGGGGCAACATTATCAGGTGTGACTTGATCACACGCCATGATGAATCACAGGGATCAGAATTAGGCAAGGACATTGGGTTGAATCCAAACGCTGCAACCCGAATACAGCACCCAGCAACAATTATGCCTTGAATGGCTTTCAGACCCCTTTGCGCCCATAATTGGTATTCTGTTAAATCACATTCTTCCAGCAAGTCCCAATCAGATGCAGCGCAATCATGCGGGAATTGCATTGAATCAATCGGCCTGGGCGCATGCTTGCCACTTCTGCCAGTCAGCCCAACGGCATTGCCTTAAGCGAGCGCGATGCCTCACAGTGCTGACTTACACGCGGCCAAGTTGCCGTTCAATCGTGACGCGCTCGCCCTGTTCCAGACCAAAGGCGGCGTGCACCAAACGGATAGCGTTCTTGCCATGCTCCTGCGGGATCAGGCATGAAATCTTGATCTCGCTAGTCATGATGCAGCGAATGGCAATGTCGGCCTTGCCCAGGGTTTCAAACAGCCGGCCCGCGACCCCTGAATGATGGCGCATGCCCGAGCCAACCACGCTGAGTTTGGCCAGGCCAATTTCAATCTCCATGGTGCCAGAGCCCAGGGCTTTGAGAACGCGCGTCACGGCAATCTTTACTTCGGGCAATTCCGTGTGGGCAACGGTAAAACTAAGATCAATGAACTTGTGAGTGATCTGGTCGGAATCATTCTGAATGATGTCGTCCACCAAGATGCCCATTTGCGAAATGGCGCCAAACAAAATGCCTTGCGTGTCCGCGCTTGAAGGCAAACCCTTCAGCACCACGCGCCCCAAGTCGCTCTTGAGCGCGCAGCCAATGACCGCGATTGATTCCATAAACGGAGTCTCCTTTTGAATCATTGTTCCAAGTTCATAGCGTTGACTGTGGCGCACATGTATTGGCACACCATAGCGTTGACCGAACACAACCGCTCGCTCGTGCATGACGCCCGCGCCCACAACCGCAAGCTCCAGCATTTCTTCGTAGGTGATTTGCGTCAGGCGCGGCGCCTCTGGAACCAATCGCGGATCGGCGGTATGCACGCCATCAACGTCGGTGTAAATTTCACAGCAGCCGCCATCGCCCATCACGTCAAGCGCGGCCGCGATGGCCACGGCCGTTGTGTCGCTGCCTCCGCGGCCAAGCGTGGTGAGATCGCCATCTGGTGAAACCGCTTGAAAACCAGCGATGACCGGAATAAACCCCCCGTCGATTTTTCTGTCAATGCTGGCGCGGTCAATGGCGTCAATACGCGCGTGGCCAAACTGACCGTCGCTGCGAATGCCGCATTGATACGCGTTCATGCTGCACGCGCGCAGGCCCAAATCTTCCAGCGCGATTGCGGCCAGCGCGCTGCTGGCAAGTTCGCCCGTAGCCATCAGCGCGTCAAGCTCGCGCTTGGCTGGCTTGCCAGAAATTTTCTTGGCAAGTTCAATTAAGTCATCGGTTGAGTCGCCCATGGCGCTGACCACCATGACCACGCGATCACCGTCCGCTTTTGCGGCTGCGACGCGACTTGCAGCATGACGAATGCGCTGCGGATCAGCGACCGAAGTTCCACCGAACTTCATCACGCGTGTCGGCATGAATTATCCTTCGCGTGAAGAGGCCTCGGCGCGGCTT
Organism: Phycisphaerales bacterium; assembly: GCA_009691785.1. GTDB lineage: Bacteria > Planctomycetota > Phycisphaerae > Phycisphaerales > SM1A02 > SYAC01. The sequence continues at coordinate 27,372 of SIAM01000025.1, read as the reverse complement.
CGCTCGGAACGCTCCACGCGCTTGCGCTCGGTTTCATTAAGCAGTCGCTTGCGCATGCGAATGGCTGAAGGCGTGATCTCGACAAGTTCATCCTCTTCAATATATTCCAAAGCTTGCTCTAGGCTCATGATGCGCGGCTGCTTTAAAACAACCGTGGCGTCCTTGCTGATGGCGCGAACATTGGAGAATGGCTTCATTCGGGTGGCGTTGACCACCAGATTATTTTCGCGCGTGTTCTCACCAACCAGCATGCCTTGGTAGCAAATGTCGCCGGGCTTCACAAACATCACGGCGCGGTCGGACAGCGGTTCAATGGCGTATGAAGTTGCGGGACCAGCTTCGTTGGCGATCAACACCCCCTGCACGCGTGGCTTGATGGCGCCAGGATTCACTCCACGCCACGATGCGAACGCGTGATGCATAACTGCCTCACCGCCGGTTGCGTTGAGCAAGCGCGAGCGCAAGCCAATCAGGCCGCGCGCTGGAATGTCAGCTTCAATGTGCATGCGGCCGTTGCGTTGATCAACTTTGGTGATTTCAGCGGCGCGGCTTCCAAGCAACTCCAGCGCGGCGCCCATTCCAGATTCCGCCACATCAAGCGTGAGGCGCTCCCATGGCTCGCACATTATGCCGTTCACTTCCTTCTCAATGACTTGTGGCTTGCCCACGGTCAACTCAAAACCTTCGCGGCGCATGGTTTCAAGCAGCACGCCCAAATGCAGCAACCCGCGGCCTGAAACGTGGAATTCTTCAGAAGTTTCGCCGGGCGTCACGCGCAGCGCAACATTGGAGCGAAGTTCACGGTCCAATCGCTCGGACAATTGGCGGCTGGTGACAAACTTTCCTTCGCGGCCACCAAGCGGTCCGTCATTGATGCGGAACACCATGTGCAGCGTTGGCTCGTCCACGCTGACGCGCGGCAACGCGTCTGGAGAATCTGGATGCACAATCGTGTCGCCAATGGTGATGTCTGGAATGCCTTCGACGGCGCACAAATCGCCGGCGAAAACTTCTTGCGCCTCGCGGCGGCCAAGACCTTGGAACTGATTCACTTTGGAAACGCGTCCACGATCCATACTGCCATCGGCGCGGCACAAACCAACGGCCATGCCTGGCTTGATGGTTCCGCGCATCACGCGGCCAATGGCAATGCGTCCGACATATTCGCTGTAGTCCAGATTGGTCACCAAGAATTGCAGCGGACCGTGTATGTCCATTTTTGGCGCGGGCACATGCGTCAGAATGGCGTCGAACAAATCATCCACGCCACGATCCTTGTCATTCTTGTCGCGGCTGGCCCAGCCATCGCGTCCACTGGCCCAAAGCACAGGGAAATCAAGCGCAATTTCATCTGCGCCAAGTTCAATGAGCAAATCAAAAACTTCGTTCACCACGGCGTCGGTACGGGCGTCGAGGCGATCACATTTGTTCACCACAACGATTGGCTTCAGACCAAGTTGAATGGCTTTTTGCAGCACAAAGCGCGTCTGCGGCATCGGACCTTCAAGCGCGTCGATTAACAACGCGCAACCATCGGCCATGCGCAACACGCGCTCAACCTCGCCACCAAAGTCGGCGTGGCCTGGCGTGTCAATAATGTTCACGCGCAAAATAGTTCCCTTGTTGGGACCAAAACGGATTTCGTATGTGACCGCGCAATTCTTGGAGAGAATGGTGATGCCGCGCTCGCGTTCAAGCGGATTGGAATCCATGACGCACTCGGTCAGCGCCTCGTTAATACGAAAGGCGCCGGCTTGGCGCAACATGGCATCAACTAAAGTCGTCTTTCCGTGATCTACATGCGCGATAATTGCAACGTTTCTAAATTCCATGATGAGCCCCGTAGTGTAACGGCGCTCCGCTTGATTTCGATGCGCAAAATGAAATTTATTCCAAACCATACAGAGGCAATAACTTGGCTTCCAAATGACGCATCATGGGGTCAGCCGACAGAGGCGCGCCCGTGACTTTGCGGCACAACTCATCAAGTCGATAGCGACGACCTTCACTGTGGACATTCTTGCGCAACCATGACAAAAGCGGCGCGAATTCCCCGCGATTGAAGCCCTCTTCAAGGCCAGGAACATCTTTGCGAGCCTTCTCAAACAGCTGCGCCGCCAAGAGCGTGCCCAAGGTGTAGGTTGGGAAATAGCCAATCATGCCCATGCTCCAGTGCACATCTTGCAAGCAACCACGGCGATCATCCGGCACCGTCACGCCTAGATATTCCTTGTACATCTTGTTCCAAACGCCCGGCAAATCCTTGATGGCCACGTTGCCATTGAGCATGTCACGCTCCAACTGAAAGCGAATCATGACATGCATGTTGTAGGTGGCTTCGTCAGATTCAACGCGGATGAAACCAGGCTCAACCACATTGGCGGCTTGGTACAAATGCACCAACGTGAAGTGGTCGCACGCGTCGCCAAAGAAGGCGGACAGTTGCGGGCGAGCCCACTTCCAGAAATGCATGCTGCGGCCAACTTGGTTTTCCCACATGCGGCTTTGACTTTCATGCACCGACAAACCAGCAGCGCTGCCCATGGGCAAACCCGCTTGCGCGAAGTCAAGCCCCTGCTCATACATGCCGTGGCCGGCTTCATGCATGGTGGAACCCAGCGCGTCAAACACGCAGGTTGGTGAATATCGCGTGGTCATGCGCACATCGCGGCAATGGCTTCCGCCACAAAATGGATGCGCGCTGCGATCAAGACGGCCGCAGTTGAAATCAAATCCAATGCGCTTGGCCATGTAGCGCACAAACTTTTCTTGTGAATCAACGGGCAAGGCGAACTCGTTGAAGGCGTTGGATGGTTGCTTGGACGCGCCGCGAATTCGATCCAGCAACTTTTGCAAACGAGCGCGCAGCGGTTCAAACACTTTGGTCACTTCGACGGCGGTCAACGCGGGCTCAAAATAATCCGCCAGCGCGTCCCAGGCCTCGCCGCCCTTGGGCCAACCCAGGCATTGCGCCTTCTGAAGGTTCAACTTCACAATTTTTTCGAGCCATGGCTGGAACTTTTTAAAATCGCTGTCGCGCCGCGCCACTACCCACGCATGTTGCGCTTGGCTTGCCGTGAGCGCCATTTCCGCCACAAGCGACGCAGGCAATTTGACGGCCTTGTCGTAGTCGCGGCGAATCTCGCGCACATTCACCGCATCGGCGCAATCCGTCGGCATGCCAGCGACCGCTTCTTGCGCGGCGGCAATCAAATCGCCAATCTTTGGCGCGGTGAAGGCCTCATGCGCAAGCCGCGCCAACTGTGACAGTTGTCGGCCGCGAAGTTCCGCGCCACCATCTGGCATCATGGTCTCTTGATCCCACCCCAAAAGATTGGCCGTGCTGTGGAGCAAGGCAGCGTCTTGCACGGCGGCGAACAATGTGGTCAAAGCGTTGTGCGTGGCTGGCGTGTTTGCGGTTGCGGTGGTCATGAGAATCTCCTTGATGGAATTGTTTCATAAATAAATAATGAAACGGCTTGAAAAAGTCTTGAAATAAAAAGAATCCCGACCGTACGGGACTCTTTGTAGTGTCATGCAAGAGTCATGATGTACATCACATGCTTGGAGCAACAGGTGGCGCCAATGCTGGCGGCGCAATTGGTGTTGGCACACTGGCGGCGGGCTTCATGCCCAAATCGCCTTGCAAGTACTTAATCACATCGGCGCGGTTTTGATCAGCGCGATTCGTGGCGTAATCCAAGGCGTTCCAGCCACGGTTGTCCTTGGCCGCGATGTCTACGTTGGAGGCTTTGAGAGCCTTTAACTTCTCAACTGTTCCGCTGTTGGCGGCCACCAACCATGTGGTCATGCCTTGGCGATTTTTAGTCTCCAACGGCGCGCCAACCTTGATCAAAATGGCAAGGCTTTCAAACTTGCCATTGCGCGCGGCGCGCATGACCGCGGTGTCGCCAGTTAAATTGTCGGCGACATTCAAGTCGGCTTTTTTGTCGACCAAGATTTGCACGGAACGTGAATCACCTGTTCCTGCCGCCCACAACAATGGCGTAAGACCGTTCTTGTCTTGAATGCTCACTTCGGCGCCGGAGGCGATCAACAATTCAACGGCCTCTGGTGTTCCCAAACCAGCCGCCCACAAGAGTGGCGAACCACCCAAGCGATCCTTGCTGTTCACGTCCGACTTGGCGGCAATTAACAACTTCATGGACTCAACGCACTTCGAGTCGCGGCTTTCAGCGGCAACGCACAGTGGAGTTTTTCCAGCGCGATCGCGATTGTTCACATCGGCTTTCGCGGCTAAAAGAACTGAAATCACTTCGACTTTATTTTCCTTGGCGGCCCAGTGCAACGCGCTGCGACCGCCCGCGCTTTCTGGCGCGTTGACATCAATCTTGCCTTCCAATTCCTTCTTCACTTTTTCAACATCGCCCGCGCGCGCCGCAGTAACCAACGCGCTCGCCGCGCGATCAGTTGGATTTGTGCCAGGCGCACGAGGTTCACTGGCGCTGCCACTGGTGGCTGGCCGGCGAATCAACACGGAAAGAGCGGGCACCTTGGGATGGTCTGTGGAGAATGTCAATTTGACGGTTCGACCTGTTTCATCCCATGCCTTCCAATCCACATGCACAACATGCTCCGCCTTGGCTTCAAGACCCAAATCCAGCACGATTGGCGGCACGGCGCTTGTAATGTTGAAAGGCGTTCCGTCTAGGCACTTGAAAGTGATCGCGCCCTCGGAAGTCTTGCCTTCGGCTGGAGCTTCAAGCATGTCTGGAGTCATGGTAATAAACGCTGGAACAGTTCCTTGCACGGTCAACATCATTGGCGTGTGACCATCAATTTGAAATGTCACGCGCTTGCTCAGCGGAACGCCAGCCTTTGGGCCAGGCTTTAAAGTGATGTCAACTTCCGCGAAGCCACCAACAGGAATTGGATCCTTTGGCGAGTTCGCAGTTGTGCAACCGCAACTTGTAACGGCTTTGGTAATTAAGACGGGCTTGTCGGAAATATTGATCAACTTCACTTTGCCAGTCTTGGCCGTGTCCACCATCATTTCACCAAGGTCAAGAACTTCAGGCTCAATTTTAATGACGGGTGTCGCGTCAAGTGGCGCGGTTGTTGTGGCGCCTGGTGGCGTCGGACCGGGATTTAATGGAGTTGGTGGTTGTTCTTGAATTATGGAATTGGGAATTTGATCTGGCACCAAAGTTTCAGAGGTGGTCTTCTTGATCGCGGGACTGATCAACCTCTGTGTTGTCGAGGAACCTGGTTTTTTTTGAGGAGCACTCGTCTCAGTAGAACTTGGTGGCGTCGCTGGCGGAACCGCTTGCCGCGCCCAACATGGGCTTGCTAAAACAGCCATCAAGGACAGGGTCAAAATTGAACAACTGAATGAAGTCTGAGTCATAGTGAGAGATCTCCGGGACTATGTCCCAATCAAAGGCGAACAGTTTATTCTAACCAAGTATCGGGCGATTGTGAACGCATCTCTTGTGAATATTGTTCACAGATATTCATGATTGCAAGTTACAATATCACCCCTATGAGTAACCCTATAAGCGATACCACGCCAGCCGCCCCCCTTGCGGAACACTTGCATCGCCCACAAATCCGCAATTTTCAGCCAACTGGATTTGAAAAAGATGGCAAATCGTATGTCTTGCTGCGCGACCCATCCATGTTGACCGAACAACAAATGGCCGTGATCCCACAAATGCTTCAATTGGTGCTTTTATTTCAAGGGCGCGAGACACTGGATGAAATTGCCGCCAAGACGCAGGCGCCAATGCATATCTTGCAAGACTTGGTCACGCGCATGGATGAGATTGGATTGATTTGGGGACCGCGCTTTGAGGAACTAGAGCGCGTGGCCAAAGCCAAGATCACCGCACATGGACATTTTCCATTGAGTTGCTCCTCGTCCATGGGCAAGGACGCGCAAACATGCGCCGAGCAAATGGACAAGTGGCTCAGTGAAATGGAGGACCCAGAAATTGAAGGGACCATTCTTGGATTGGTCGCACCACATTTGGATTATCAACGCGGTTGGCCAGGTTACGCGGCGGCGTATCGCGCGCTGAAGAAAGACCAGAAGCCGGACCGCGTGATTATTTTGGGAACAAATCATTTTGGAATTGGTGATGGCGTGGTGGTGAGCGAATATGGATTCATGACGCCGCTTGGCAAAGCCAACGCCGATAAGACCATGTTGGCGTTCCTTGAAAAAACGCTTGGTTCAAAGCGTATTTACGCCGATCAAATGGACCACCTTGGGGAGCATTCGGTGCAAATGCACATTCCGTGGCTGCAACATTTCTACGGCGATGTTCCCCTGCTTGCGGCGCTGATTCCAAATCCGCTAGTGCCACCTGTTGCCGACGATGACGCGCGCGCCACAACGACACAATTTGTGAACGCGGTTCGCACCGCTCTAACCGAAGTTGGCGGCCGCACATTGTTGATTGCCAGCAGCGACTTAAGCCATGTTGGTCCGCAATTTGGCGACCAAGGTCAAATCACCGACGCCGCCGCGAATGAGGTCGAGCAAATGGATCGCCAGCGTTTGGCCGCGTATTGCAACAAAGACACAACTGGCTTCGAGGCGATTTTTGCCAAGGACCAAAATCGCACGCGTTGGTGCAGTGTGGGCAACATGGTTGCGGCGCAGGCCATTTTGCGCCCAGACACTGTTGATCTGATTGACTATCAACAAGTGCGCGATCCCAATGGAATCTCACTCGTCAGTTCAGCTTCGATCGCATTTTCAAGTTGATTGAACATTGATCAACATTGTGCCTTGGGGCGTATTTCATGCCATTTGCTGGCGCGCGCGCAGAATGATATGCGCAAATAAAAGAGCCCGCCGCAGTTATTAACCGTAACGGGCTCCTCGTGGGGGCAATTTGAATCAGCGCAAGAACATCGGATGAAATAAAGAGCAACGTAACTGCTCTTTAATCCCATTTCGCAAGTGGTTGCGAATTTGATTCAAAAATATGTGGATTTTAAAGAAAATTATTTAGCGGACAACTTGGTCATGACCAATTTCATGTCCGACCACATCAAAGCCCGCGTTTCCAGGGTGTAATTGCGCAAAAGATAGGCAGGATGAAATGTTGGCATGACCGGGATTGGCATAACCTGGCACCCACTGGGGGCCACCCAAACCCCCCACTTGCCGCGCAAAAGTGAAATGCCCTCATCTTTGCGAAGCAATTGCTTCGCGGCAGGTCCGCCCATTGGCACAATGACTTTGGGGCGAATCACCACAAGTTGCTCGGCAAGAAAACCGGCGCATTGTTCTATTTGTTCCTTCGTTGGAGTTTGATTCAGTTGCGGACGAATTTTCAACACGTTGGTGATGAAGACTTGTTCGCGGCTAAAACCCATGGCCTTGATCATTTCATCCAACTTCGCACCGGAGTCGCCCTGAAATGGCTTGCCTGTCGCGTCTTCTTTGTCGCCAGGGGCCTCGCCAACAAAAACCAATTCTGCTTCGGGGTTGCCCTCGCCTAGAACCGTGTGGGTGTAGTTGCCAGCCCCGCAACACAATGGACATGTGGCGTCATGGCGCGCGCGAATTTCATTCAGCGCGTCGCGTCGCTCTGGCAATGTGTGTGGCAATGCGCGCGTGATGCCCCATTGCATGGCGGATACATGTGCGCCAACAGTGAGTGAATTTGCAATGACCACATTCGAGCGCGCGATTTCCAAAGGTGCATTGCCCGCGCGAAAAGTTTCAGCGCTGGAAATATCAGCGGTTGCATTGCTGTGCGACTGCGCAGTAGGTGAGGAAGTATTTTTTGCCGTTGGCGTAGTAGATGCCAAAGTCGCTGGCGATAAATTTGAATCCATGTCCAGCGGCGAGCATTTGGGCGACATGGACAATCCCATGGCTTGGTCGGCCAGAATGAGCGAGCGCGATTTGGAATTGATGGATGGACTCAAGACATGTTCTCCAATGGTAAAAGTAACAGATCGCATTTGAAACAAGTGCCATGCAAATACAAGGCAATTCACGGGCGAAATTGCTGAATGCACGCGCGTGCATATTTGAAAGAGACAAACGAAACTGTTGGTCCAACTTACATGACTGGAGCGTGCGGCGCGGTGGCCAACACGGCCACCCCAGACACCGCTATCAACGCGCCAAGAATGGCGCGCGCGGATGGCCATCGCCCCTCCGTGATTCGCGTGATCGGCAAGATCATTACTGGAACAAGCGACATAAGCGTGGTGGCAATTCCCACTTCCAGTTTTTGCAACGCGTATAGCGAGCACCAGACGCCAAGAATGGGACCGGTGAATGTTCCAATGACCATAGCGGCAATGGCTGGTGAACTAAGCGTTTGGGCGCGCTTGACGTGAAGCGGAATAATCTTTGTTGCGCGGGCGGATTTGTCACTTGACGAAATTGCGCCGCTTGTTGCGGGCGTGGCCGCTTTGCCCGCCGCTTGATTCATGCGGCTCACCACAAACGCAATCACAATAATGCCAACGGCGCCAGCGCTCATGCGCACAGTTTGCGCCGAAATGGCGTCAATATCACCATGCAATCCGTTGCTTGCCAACACCATACCAACGCCTTGACACAGCGCGGCACCAGCGCCAAACCACACGCCTTTTATTTGCTGCGTTGGCGTGATCAAACTTGTGGCGTGCGGTCGTTCAGCGGCAACCCACAACACTCCGAGAAGCGTGATGACCATTCCAAAAATGGCTTGCAACATCATGGTTTGACCAAAAACAATCCACGACAGCGAGGCGGCCACGGCGGGCGCCAGTGTCATGAGCAAGGTTGTTGTGCGCGCGCCAACAAGAACATATCCCGCGAAAAGAAATTGATCGCCAATGGCAAGTCCAAGAAGCCCGCTGATAGAGAGATACCACGTTCGATCAGCGCCAATGTTTGGCCACGGATTTCCCTTAAGAAACGCTTGCAAACCAAGCAGCAACGCCGCCGCCAACAAACTGCGCAACAAATTTAAGCGCGTGGCGCCCATTCGCCTACCCGCGGCGGCAAAGGCCAGACTGGAAACTACCCACAGCGCACTGGTTGCAAGTCCGGCAAATTCACCGGATCGTTCAATCATCATCCGCCAATGCTAACTGCGTTCTTGCAAACATACGCATGAAATATGAAACGCATGCTTTCATGCGCGGTCATTCTCTTCTACATGGATGTGTGCATTGAAAAACCAACGCAGTCAATTCAATACAAATTGCAACGCTTTGCAAAAATTAAGCGGACTTGTCCTTGTATGACTTGCTGTTCTTGGGCGATGGCGCGTGCTCGCCACCCATTTTAAACATGGACTGTGTGCGCAGAACCATGCCCGTGTCACTGCGCAAATGAAAGCCTTGAATATGCACTTCATTGCGGTAGCGTTGCATGTCAATCAGTGACAAATTGTGGCGACCCTTGGCGTCTGTCCAAATGCTGTGCAGCGAATTGGAGTCGCGAATGTGCGCCATCATTTCGCGGTGCGTACCGCTGAACAAATGCTCCGACAGCGTCTCGGTTTGAATAGTGGTCATGTAGGTCAAACTATCGCTCATGACTTCGGTGTGATCGCGCTCACCCGCGCAAGGCAAATTCGCCAGCAGCCCGCGGTCAGGAAGATTGGCTCCACCTTCAACCACCACTTCACACACGCACATATTGGCAAATTGGAAGCGACCAGCGTGGCCGCCCTTGAAGATCCATCCTTCAAATTCATAATCTGGATGGGTGATTCGGCGACGGCCTTCAATGCCAAAAAATTCTGGATGCACAGCCTTGCGATACACCAGCATGACATAGGACTGGAAACCAGCCGGTTTGGCATTGGCAGCATCGGACGACTCTCTTTTAAGCGAATTTTTTTCCATAAGGTTGGTCATTATCGCAGATTCAATGTTGCAATTCAAGACAATTCTTTTATTTTTTTAGACAATTCTTTTCGGTAGATTTAAAGTCGACTGATTATGGTGAATTTTCCAAAGAAACGTGCGCTTTTTGACAATTAAAAGTCACGGCGAGTCCGAAGACCCGCCGTGGCTGAATTTGGAAATAAGCCGGATTTTGTTCCAGCTTTCGCTGGTGGCGATCATTTCTCTCTGGACCAACGTTGCCGCTGGCCTCGAAGCACGCGACCCGTCCTGCCCGCGAACAACGGGAGTTGGTTTCCCAACAAGGACTGCTTGCGCTTGCACGCGGTGGGGTTTTCCATGCCTTGTTTGTCACCAAACAAGCGGTGCGCTCTTACCGCACCTTTTCACCCTTGCCACGCGCTCCCGAAGGAGCCGTTCGGCGGTTTCTTCTCTGTGGCACTGTCCCTAATCATCAGCTTGATCGATGGCCGTTCGCCATCACCGTGTTCTTCCGTGTCCGGACTTTCCTCGCCTGAAGGCGCAAACACTTCAAGGGCGATCACCTATCCAAAATCATGAGACGCTTGAAGTGCGCGGCGTGCCAATGAAGGCGGACCAAAACAAATTCAAGCGTCAATTGCGGGAAATTAAGCAGAAATACCAGTCACACGAACGCGCAGCAACCCTTGGCGATGACCAAGCGTGCGGCGGTAGCCCTTGCGACGGGAATACTTTCCAATGACAAGTTTCTCGCCAAGGAATTTCTCAATGAGCTCGGCTTCAACCTTTGCGCTGGCAAGGTACGGCACGCCAATCTTGGCGGGCTGTCCATCGGTTCCACCAAGAGCAAGAACCTTGTCAAAGGTGATTGTCTTCTGACCTTCAACAAGCGGACGAAGATCGATTTCGATTTCATCACCTTGGCGAACAAGAATTTGGGTTCCACTATCTTCAAAAATTGCGTACATGAGAATCTCCTAAAGGTAAATGCGACGAGCCGAATAGTGTAGCAAAGAACGCGGTTTTTTGCAGCGCATGATTCGGCGAAATCCGCGCCCGTGTTTCATCGGCACATCGCCCGCCCAAACAGCAATTGAACTTCATCTGGCATGCGCAATCACCTGCTCATTGTGAAGACCCAGGTTTCTTCCTGGGTTGCCCTCAATGTGGCTTTCATGCGCCGCCCCGCTTCCTGAATTGTTTCCAGGTCCTTGCAAAAAGCGAAGCGGATCATGCTGGTGCGCTCTTCTAGGCCGCTTGTTGAAGAGGCTTCATAAAATGCGTTGCAAGGAATGGCCGCAACGCCAACGGTCTTGACCAAGTATTCACAGAAAGCCTCGTCGGCTGCAAGCGCGCTAGGTTCAAGATAAAAAGGTTCGTGCTTGGCCAACACAAAGTATGAACCTTCTGGAATGAAGGGATCAAAGCCCGCATTGCGCAGCATGGAAAGCATGGCGTCGCGGCGCGCCGCGTAATCGCTGCGTAATTGCGTGAAATACTTTTTGGGAGCTTTCAGCGCGTCCACCGCCGCGCGTTGCAGCGGAGTGGCCGTGCTGAAGGTGAGACATTGATGCGCGCTGCGAATGGCCTGCGTGAATTGCTCCGGCGCGATGGCCCATCCAACTTTCCAGCCAGTCAGTGAAAATGTTTTTCCCAAACTGGAAAGCACAATGGTGCGCTGGCGCATTCCAGGCAGCGTGGAAATGGATCTATGTTTGCGCTCAAAATAAATGTGCTCGTAGACCTCGTCGCTGACCACCAGGCAATCATTGTCTATGGCCACTTGCGCAATCTGCGCCAATTCTTGATCGCTCAACACGCGACCCGTTGGATTGTGCGGCGAGTTGATCAAGATCAAACGCGTCTTGGGGGTGACGGCTTTACGCAACGCATCAATTGGAAACGCAAAGTTAGGTGCGTGCATTCTGATGGAGCGCACAACGCCGCCAGCCATGGACACCACCGCGGGATAGCTGTCGTAAAAAGGCTCGACTAAAATCACTTCTTCGCCAGGCTCCACCAGACCAAGCATGACCGCGGCAATAGCCTCCGTGGCACCACTGGTGACGGTGATTTCTGTTTCTGGATTCACTTCAATGCCTGAATCTTTATGAAAGCGAGCGGCGATGGCATTGTTCAATTCGGGCAAACCGAAAGCGCGCGCATACTGACCAAACCCTGCGTCAATGGCTGCTTTAGCTGCATTTTTTACAAAGTCTGGTCCATCAAAATTTGGAAACCCCTGCCCTAAATTCACGGCTTTGTGCGCCGCCGCCAAGCGGCTCATGCGCGTGAACACGCTCTCGCCAAATTGCGCCAGACGACTTGCGGTTGGTGAATTCTCTCGAAGCATGTCGAGATAGTATCGACGTTTGGCGAATGCAGCGCGTTTGTCTATTGATCCATGACCAGCAAGAATCACAAATCCAAGAAGCCCCAACGCGCCCCCACGCGGCCAGAGCGAATTCTGCCCAAGGCCAACGCCAAGATTCGCGTGAAGATTTTGTATGACGACGGCCATGTATTGGCGCTGGACAAACCTATTGGCTTGCCCACGCAACCTGGCCGAGGACACATAGACGACACGCTGGTGAACGCCGCTTTTTCGACTCACGCTGAGGCACTGAGCAAACTTGGCGCCGATCGCGATTGGGGATTGCTGCATCGACTTGACATGGATGTCGGTGGCGTGGTCTTGATGGGCTTGACCGTTATTGGCTATGACAGCGTGCGCGCGCAATTTAAGAATCGCACCATCAGTAAAAAATATTTGGCCATGGTCCACAACGCGCCTCCCGCCGACACGGGTCGCTGCACGCGCGAGCTTGCGGAGGTTGTTCGCGGCGACATGAAAGTGAGCGTGCATTTGCCGCGCGGTGGTGAAGACGCGCAAACGCGCTGGAAAGTGTTGAGCAAATCAAAGACACATTGCTTGCTTGAGGTGGAACCACTGACGGGCCGGCTGCACCAAATCCGCGCGCATTTGGCCATGGTGGGTTGCCCGATTGTTGGCGAACGGGTGTACCGCGCGGACTTGCCGCCCAATACTTCGCGCGCGCCGGCGGGACGCATGCCAGAACCGCTGCTGCTGCAAGCGTGGGAAATTGAATTTCGTTGCGTAGCCGGCACGCGCCAATGTATTCGCAGCAAGATAGGAATTGACATGCTGCATTTCGCAACCCAACAACTCTGGCAGATTCCACTTTGAAAAAAAATCCAATGCCACGCTACTCTTTGAATGACATGCGGAAACTTATCCCGTTGCTCATGATTCTTGCGTCCTCAAGTTGCAGCAACATTGAGAAAGCGAACCCGCAACCAAAGTCCACATTCACGCAGCGACCGCCCATTGAAATGGATGTTGATCCAATCATGCGCGGAACCATTGCGGGCGAGGCCATTCTGCTTGGATTCAACGACACGGTTGTGCGCGGCTACGGACTTGTTGTGGGCCTACAGGGAACTGGAAGCCGGGCCATGCCGGTGGAAATTCGCGCTATGTTGTTGCGCGAAATGGGCCGCCGCAAAATGTCGGATCCATTGCTGAACTTGGGTGGTTCTCCAGCGCGCATTCTTGACTCGGATGATGTCGCCGCCGTCATTGTTGAAGGAATTATTCCGCCAGGGGCCGTTTCGGGAACCAAGTTTGACGTACGCGTGTATGCGGCTCCAGGAACTTCAACAACCAGCCTTGAGGGCGGACGATTATGGACTGCCGACTTGCGTCCTGGCGTATTGATGAATGGTGCGCAACAAGCATTTCCCATTGCCGCGGCTGGTGGACCAATATTTATAAATCCATTTTCAACCGCGGTGGCGGTTGGCGCCGACGCCGTTGATCGACTCAGTGGAAGAATTCTTGATGGTGGAAGTGTGCTCAAAGATAGGCCATTGAAATTGCGCCTTGCAACGCCAAGCCATAACCGCACTCGAACTCTTCAAGCCTCAATCAATGGATTATTTCCACGCGAAGTCGATCAAAGATATGACACCGCGCAAGGCAAAAGCGACGAAATGATTGAGCTCACTGTGCCTCCAAGTTTCACCGATCACACTGGTGATTTTGCGCAGTTGATTCGCCATTCATCTGTGGACATTGGAGCCGTTGAACAAACCGCCAACAATATTCGCCGCAGTTTGTTGGCCAACCCTGGCTCCGCCGGTGCCGCGGCGTGGCGTTGGCAGGCTTTGGGGAAAAAGTGCATACCCATTATTCAAGAGCTCTATACAAATTCAGAGGAGCAACCACGCATGGCCGCGTTGGAAGCGGGCGCGAAATTAAACGATCCATTGGTGGTGCCACACCTTTTAGAAATGGTCAAATCGGGAACACCTGACTACCGCAAAGCTTCTTTGAATCTTCTTTCCCACATGAGCACAAATCCAAAAATTGATTTGGGAGTCCGCGAATTTCTTGACGATCGCGACATGAATATTCGCTTCGCCGCGTACGAATGTTTGCGCCGTCGACACGATTCGTCGGTGCGTGTGTTCCCACTAAATGGACGATTCAAACTTGAACTTGTGACCGCCAATAAGCCATTGATTTATCTCACGCAAACTGGCGATCCACGCATTGTCATCTTTGGCGACAACTGCGAAATTCTGCGCCCACTGACAGCAAATATGTGGAATGGACGCTTGCTTATGCGCAGCGAAGCAAACGACCCGAATGTGCAAATTTTCTACCGCGCAACCCCCACAACCAATCCGACTATTGACAATGTTCCCTCTAAAATTGCCGCATTGACAAGCTTCATGGCTCGCCCTCAGGGACCGCGGGGCGCCGACGCTGGTATTGCATTGAGTTACAGCGAAACCATTAACGCGCTTCACTCCTTGTGGACTTCGGGATATATCGCTGGCGACTTTAAAGGCGAGCAAGATCGATTGCTCGCGGCGATTTTGAAAGAGGAAAACCGCGCCTCTCCAATTGATCGACCCGAGTTCCCATTGGAAGAGGATGTTTCGAATTCATTGCTCGACCGACCAACAGATACCACATCGAAGCAACTTGATAGCAAGCCGAAAATCGTGGATACTGTTCCGCGATAAGCGACTTGGTTCGTTTATGCTTTATGAAGGCGTCCAGGAGGGACGCGACGCAACTGACAGGAGGTCCCATGCGACTTGCACGACTTGTATTAAGCGGTTTTAAAAGTTTTGCCGACACAACTGAATTTCGTTTCGATTCGCCGCTCACTGGCGTGGTTGGACCAAATGGTTGCGGCAAGAGCAATGTCGTGGACGCCGTGAAATGGGTGCTAGGTGAGCGCAGTGCAAAAAGTTTGCGCGGCGGAGCCATGATGGATGTCATTTTCGCTGGCAGCGCCTCGCGCAAACCTGCCGGAATGGCCAGCGTAATTTTGGTGTTTGAAAATCCAAAGATGGCGGAATTTTTGCAGCGCTTCGAGGCGTCGCCTGAGTTGGTTGAGGCGGAGGAATTTGGCGACGAGCCCGAAGATGGCGAAGTGATTCGCCGTGAAGCGGTGCGTGATCGCGTGCTTCCTGTGGACAGCGATGAAGTGCAAGTGGAGCGTCGACTGTGGGCCGATGGTCGCAGCGAATATTTGGTGAACTCCAAGAAAGTTCGCTTGCGCGACATTCGTGAATTGTTCCTTGACACGGGAATTGGCAACGACGCGTATTGCATTATTGAGCAGGGAAAAGTGGACGCCATGTTGCGCGCTCAACCGATGGAGCGGCGCACCATTTTGGAGGAGGCCGCTGGCGTGGCGCGCTTTCGTTCGCGCAAACATGAGGCCGCGCGCAAGTTGGATCTTGCGGAGCGCCACCTTGTTGCGGTGCGTGAACAATTGATTGGCGTTGAAAGAAGGTTGCGCATTGTGCGTGGCCAAGCCGAGAAAGCGAAAAAATTTCAACTGCTTGAAGGTCGTCGCCGCGGTTTGCGTCGCTCGGTTGCTTTTGAGCAATACCACGAATTGCGCGAGCAACTTGTTGGATTGACCAATCAAGTGACATCACTAGAGGAGCGCCGTAGACAAGTCACGACGCAACTTGAAAGCACGGAGCAAAATCGCCTTGACGCGGACAGCGCCCGCGCGCAGAAATTGGATCGACGACATTCGCTTGAGCAAACGCAGCTTGAAGCCGTTGGCGTTGAGCGCCAATGCCAGCAACGCTTGGAGTTTTTAGAGGGCGCGCGCGCCGAAAATTTGGCGGCCGCGGAAACGGAAGCGCAACGCATTAGCGTGATTAAGAGCAAGTTAAGCGAGCTTTCCGCCAGTCTTGAAGACGCCCAGGCGTTGACCGAGGCGGCCGAGGCGCAGGTGACCGAGTCCGAGCAAGCCGCGGCCAGCGCCTCGCGCGAGCGCGCCGAGGTCTCTGAAAAACTAAGCGAGTCCGAGCAGGAAATCCGCCGCCGCAGTGACACCGCTTCCGGCGTGGAACGCGAACGCGCGCGCGCCGCTGGAAGGTTGGCGGCCATGGACGAGCGCGTTCCGTTGTTGAACGATGAAGTCAAGCGCCTCACCGCGCGCGTGGAAAGTTTGCAGCATGAATTGGTCACGCTTGAGGCCCAGCGCGCCACTGAATTGCAATCGCGCCATGTTGCGGAAGTTGAAATTGAACGCCTGCACACGCATCTTCAAACGGAGGCCAGCGCGGTTGAATCGGTTGGCGATAGACAAGCCGAGGCAATTGCCCGTCTTTCGTCGCGGCGCGAGGAGCGTTCAAGTTTGGAAAGTCGTTTGCGCTTGCTTGATGAAATGGCCTCCATGGGCGAGGGTTTGGACGATGCTGTGAAACGCATTCTTGCACAGCGCCAGAATTACACGTGGCTTGCAGGCATGCTTGGCGACTTGATTGAAACCGACAGCGCGCATGCGCCATTTATTGAGTCGGCCCTTGGCGAAGATTTACAAATGTTGTTGGTTAGCACGCACACGGATATTGAGAGCGCGGTGGATTCCATTCGTGGCCAAGAAGGTCGCGTTCGCATTGGGGCCATTGACATGCCGTTCTGCCCCGCCGCCTCGCGTCCCCAAATGCAAGGCGTTGAAGCTTTGGTGCACGCCGTGCGCTGCGGCAATGAACTGAAGTCGCTTGTGCAATCATTGCTTGGCGACGCGTTCGTTGTTGAATCATTGGCCATGGCGCTGCGTTTAGCTGCTGGTGAATTCCGCGGCGCTACATTGGTCAGCCGCTGCGGAGCCATGGTGGATCATCGCGGACAAATTCACATGACTGGCGCGCGCGCGTTGCGATCCGGCGTGTTGGCCCGCCGCGTTGAGCGCGGCGAATTGGAGGCAGCAATCGGCGCCATTTCCGTGGAGATTTCCATGGCCGAAGGCGACTTGACTGGCCTGACCGAGGAATCAAAAATCGCCGCCGCGCGCCACCGCGAAGCCGACGAGAGCATGAAGGTTGCCATGCGCAGCCGATTGGACGCGCAATATCAAGCGGATCGATTGGAGCAACTTGGTTCACGCGTTCGACATGACCGCGACCGCACTGAACTTGAGCGCCACGAAGCCGATCGACGACTTCGTGAAATTGACACCGAGCGCAGCGACGGCGCGGTCAAGGTGGCAAGCCTTGATCGACTTCTTGCCGACGAACGTGCCGCAATTGCGCTGGCCACGGAGGCCGCGTTTGGAAATCGCCAGACCATGGAGGCAACCGCCGAGTTGCTTTCCAGCGCGCGCACCAAAGTTGGCGAGTCTGGCGCGCTGTTGCAAGGTCGTCAACGCGAGCGTCGCTTGCTGGAAAATTCTTTTGACGAGGCCAAATTGCAGGACGCTGATTTGCAATCCGAGGCGGAGCGACGCGCTGAGCGCTCGGAGGATTTGGCGCGCCAGCAAGCGCACGCCGAGTCGCAGAAAATAGCCGCCGCCGAACGTCAATCCGCCGCCGCGGCGCAGGTGGAAATTGTGGCCGCGCAACTTGAGCAAGCCGTTCATTTGGCGGAGCATTTGTCAGAGGCGCTGCGCATTGTGCGCGACGAGGCCTGGCGCGTGGAGCGCGACCATTCATCCGTTGAAATGAGCCGCCGTGAATCGGAGGTTCGCCGCGAAGCCATAGAGGAAAGCACGTTGACGGAATTGAGCATTGATTTGTCATTGGGCTTCGCCGACTACATCGTGGAGCGTTCAAGCGCGGGCTTCATGACGCCTGATCGCGAAGCCGCCAGCCGCGAGGCAGAGCAACTTCGCGATGAAATTAAAAGCCTTGGCAATGTCAACATGGAGGCCATTGATGAACTTGCTCAGCTTGAGGACAAGAATGAGGAGTTGGCCAAGCAAGTTGGCGACATTGACCAAGCGCGCTTGGGCTTGAACGAGTTGGTCGTGAAATTGGACGATGTCAGTCGCCGCAAGTTCAAGGAAACCTTCGAGGCCGTGCGCGAGCGCTTTGCGGGCAACGACGGAATGTTTCGCCGTCTTTTTGGCGGTGGCAGCGCGGACTTGTATCTGATTCCCATGGAGAACGGCGAAATTGATTGGCTGGAAAGCGGCGTTGAAATTCGCGCCAAGCCGCCAGGAAAAGAGCCGCGCGTCATTAGCCAACTGTCTGGTGGCGAAAAAACCATGACCGCCGTGGCGCTGCTCATGGCCATCTTCCGTAGCCGTCCAAGTCCATTTTGCATTCTTGACGAAGTTGACGCCGCGCTTGACGAGGCCAATGTGGAGCGCTTCACCAAGGCGTTGCCGCCCTTTCTTGAGCGCAGCCATTTCATCATCATCACGCATCACAAGCGCACCATGCAGGCCTGCCATGAGCTTCACGGCGTCACCATGGCGGAACGCGGCGTGAGCAAGCGCGTGACCGTAAAGGTGGACCAAGTGAGTGAAGATGGGCGAATTGCAGCTTCGGTCGTTGAAACGCCAGCCACATAAGGTTGGGATGGTCTTGTAAGAATTCACCTGCACCCAAGCCGCAAAGTCTTCATGCGTCGGCCTTTGGCACAACCGCTGTTTAAGCCTGAAAATCGTTGTATGCAGCACGCCTCCACGAGACGGCGACAGAAAGTGAGTACCCGTTATTTATTTATGGAACTTAAACAAATATTGCATATTCCATTTGGAGATGCGCAACTAGGAAGTATGTTGATTGTGCCGCCTGATTGGCGGAGCGCTCGGCGGGTCTCCGAGTTGCGCACTGAGCCCTTGTGGGGGTTAAGTGTGATTCGCTCCGAAAGTCAGGCGGCGTTATTTTAAAAATTATTCTCGGCGTCACCGCGCATTGCATTGCGCTTGGTTGAGCTTATGCAAGGCGCTGAATGACCGCGTCGGCGAATTGTTCCGTGGAAAGTGTTCCACCAATGTCGCCGGTCTTCTGGCCATCTTGCAGCGCGCGGTCATAGGCGGCGCGAATATGATCGCCAATTTTTTTCAACTGCGGAATATTGCGCGTCACGGCCAAATGGTTCAGCATCATCACCGCGCTCATTAATAAACTCAGTGGATTGGCAATGCCCTTGCCCGCGATGTCCGGCGCCGATCCGTGCACCGCTTCAAACACCGCGTATTCATCGCCAAAGTTGGCGCCTGGGGCCACGCCTAAACCGCCAATCAATCCCGCCGCCAAATCGCTGACAATGTCGCCGTACAAATTCTCCATCAAGATCACATCAAAGCGCGTTGGATCTTGAACCAAGCGCATGCACGCGGCGTCAATGATCAACTCCTCATAGTGAACTTTGCCAATCCACTTCTGCGACACTTCCTTGGCGCATCGAATGAACAAGCCATCGCTCATCTTCATGATGTTGGCCTTGTGGAATACGGAAATTTTCTTGCGCCCGCGGTCGCTGGCGTACTTGAAGGCGAATTCAGCGATGCGTCGACTGGCCAATTCCGTGGCGACCTTCAAACTGGTGACCACGCCCGGAGTGATTTCATTTTCAATGCCCGCGTACAAGCCCTCGGTGTTTTCGCGGACCACAACCAAGTCCACATTTTCAAATCGCGTGGGCACGCCAGCCAGGCTGCGAATAGGTCTGACCGCGCCGTACAAACCCAGCGTCTTTCGCAGCGCCACATTGACGCTGGAGAAACCCGTTCCAATCGGAGTTGTGCATGGACCTTTCAAAGCCACACGATGCTCACGAATGGCTGCAAGCGTGGACTCGGGCAATGTGTTTTTAGAGCCGCCCTCCACGGCGGCAAGACCGGCGTCATGGCGCAACCACTGAATGTCCGCTTTGACCGCGGCAAGAATGCGGCACACCGCCGCGGAAACTTCGGGGCCAATGCCATCACCAGGAATAAGGACTGCTTGAATTGTCATTTTGATCTTTGTGTTTAAGTTCGTGAGTGAGCGCGCGAAGCAGGATAGCATCCGTGAGCGAATTGCCCAATGAGTGAGCCAATCATTATTGACGCGTTGATTGTTGGAGGCGGATGCGCCGGACTTTTTGCTTTGAATGCCTTGCACGCCGCGGGCATGAGCGCGCTGCTTGTGGAAAATAATTCGCTGGGCTTTGGGCAGACCACTTCAAGCCAAGGCATTTTGCATGCGGGCGTTAAATATTCGCTAGGCGGTCTTGCCGGAGACGACGCCAAGGAAGCCAGCGACGCCGCGCATGAATGGATTGACATGCTTGATGGCGGGTCGTTGAATCTAAAGAATGTGCGCGTACTGACGCGTCAATGCTATTTGTGGCGCACCTCTGGTTTGCGCGGCGCGGCGGGAATGTTGGGCGCCAAGTTGGCGCTGCGGACGCGTCCAGAATCCATGCATGAAAGTGAGCGCCCCGCGTGGCTAGCGGGCGTGAGTGGCGACGTGTTGACGCTGGCGGAAACCGTGATCGACCCGCGTTCGCTGCTTGAAGAACTTGCAAATCCTCACGCCAATTCCCTGCTGAAGGGCCGCGTGATAAGCGTCAGCCAAAGCGCCAACCATGTGGACATTGAAATTGAAAGTTCCCGCCGCGTGTTGGTGCGCGCGCAACATTTGATTGTGAGCGCGGGTCTTGGCAACCAGGACATTCTTGGTTTGGCCAACGTCGCTGACACGCCCATGCAGCAGCGGCCGCTGCGGCAAGCCATGGTTCGTGGCGCGCTTCCAATGGTCTTTGGCCATTGCATTGATGGCGCCAAGACCAGGATCACTGTGACCAGCGATGTTTCAACGGGCGACGCTCGCGATGTGGTGTGGCATGTGGGCGGTCAAATTGCCGAGGACGGACCCGCCATGAGCGAAAGTGCGTTCGCGCGATATGCCATGGATGAAATCACCAAGTGCATTCCAGCGCTGGCATTCACAGGTTGCCAATTTGCAAGTTACCCGGTGATTCGCGCCGAGCCACGCACTGGCGATGGCCGCCGACCGGCGAAAGCATTCACGCACACAACGGGACGAATCACAACTATTTGGCCCGTAAAACTTGTGCTGGCGCCCATGTCCGCGGCCGCCATAATGAAGCAACTGAACCACACGCAAAGACCAGTATGCCAACACATGCATTGGCCCGCGGATTTGCCGCGACCAAAATTGGCGGCTCGCCCTTGGGAAACAGCGCAGTGGAGCGAAATTTCATGAGCTCTTCAAATTCTTCCATGGGCAATTCGTCGGACCATGATTCTGACGATATGCCAGGAAATTTCCAAGGGAAATTGTCTGGCAATTCCACTGACAACGCGACCTCTCATTTCTTAAATGCGCTGAACATTCCCACACGCTTTGCGCCGCGACTGCGTAAACCCGTTCCTGTGATTGGATGGGGCGCGTTTAAAATTGGCCGCAACCAAGGCGCAAAATATCCAAGCGCATTTGAAATTCCAAGCGAGCAGGAAGCGCTTGCATTGGTGCGCCAACTTATCAATGATGGCGTGCGCTTGTTCGACACCGCCCCCGCCTATGGCTTGAGCGAGGAACGCCTTGGGAAAGTATTCGCCACAATTACTCCAGCGCAACGCGCGGAATTATTTATCAGCACAAAAGTTGGCGAAACATTTGTGGACGGCGCCTCGCATCACAATTTTTCAAGCGCCGCCGTGACGCAAAGCGTGCGCCACAGCTTGCGCACGCTGCATTGCGATTGCGTGGACTGCGTGTTTGTGCACTCAAACGGAAATGACTTGGACATTCTGCAAAACACCGGTTGCGTGGAAGCGCTTGAAGAATTGAAATATCAGTCGCTTATTGGCAGCATTGGCTTCTCTTGCAAAACAATTTTGGGCGGCGAGTTGGCGCTCAAGCACGAACTGATCGACGCCGTCATGCTTGAAATTCATCCTGACGCCACGGATATGTTGTCCCTGCTTCCACTAGCGCATTCACTAGGCAAAGCCGTCTTTGTAAAAAAACCTCTAGCCAGCGGAACACTTCAACCCAAGATTGTGTTGCCGTGGATATTGGCGCACAGACACATCACCAGCATTGTTGTTGGCGGGCTGAATCTTGGGAGGCTGCGTGAAAATTTTCTTACGGCTTCGTTGGCGAACCAATAGGTGGCGTTGCCGTGGGCGCGCTTGTTGAAGTTGGCGGCTTGGTCGTTGGCGAACCAATAGGTGGCGTTGCCGTGGGCGCGCTTGTTGAAGTTGGCGGCTTGGTCGCGGGCGAACCAATAGGTGGCGTTGCCGTGGGCGCGCTTGTTGAAGTTGGCGGCTTGGTCGCGGGCGAACTGGTTGGCGCAGGCTTGGGCGTGGATTTGGTGGCTGGCGTTGTTGTTGGCGCCGCGCCACTGATTGGCTTGGCGGCACTCCCTGCTTTGGCAGGAATTGTCAATTTGGTTCCTACCACAAGCGCGGCTGGATCTTCACCAATAGTTTTCTTGTTGGCTTCGTAAATGTCTCTCCAGTACTTTGCGTCGCCATAGATCTTGCTTGAAATCTTGTACAGCGTGTCGCCGGAAATAATTTCATAGTCGCCACTTGTGGAAGCTGAAACTGCGCCACTGGTGAAAGTGGACGAAGCGCCTGAAGACGATTTCATTGGCGCGGAAACAGCGGTCTCTTTGGCGGGGATATTTAATTTTGCGCCAAGCTTTAAATTTGTTGGCGTCAATCCAGGATTGACCTTCTCAATATTTTCCCAGCCTTGGCTTGTTCCCCAATATTGCTTTGCAATGGAAGTGAGCGTGTCGCCCTCCACCACAACGTGAACAATGGGGGCGGGCTCGCTGGTGGTGGCTTTCAAGGCAGGAGTTACAACTGGAACAATTGACGGCTTCATAGATGACGGATTTGTTGGCGAAGCATTGGCAGTTGAAGGCGCGACACCCTTTGCTGGAACGGCGATGGTGGATGGACTTGGGGCAGTCGCCGAAGATTGTCCAACTGTTTTGGTGGCGGATGCATTTGGCGCGTCGCTTGCGGCGACAACAACCGCACCCGTTGCCGTGACAGGAGTGAATCCGGGCAAGCTGCTTGGCAGTGTTTGCATGGGCGTGTTGACCACCGTGAATCCAGATGGAATATTTGAGGGAGTGCCTGGCATTTGCGCATCTTTAGGCGCAGGAACCAACTCCGCCTTGTCCCCGGTCACTGCAATTGGAGCAGTTGAAACTGCAGGCACTTCACCAGTGGGATTGTAATTCAATTTTGCAATTGGAGATTCTGCCGCGAGAGCAACTGGAGGTTCGGTTTGTTTTCGAACATCCAATTTTTCAGGCGGTAATTTGGTTGGCGCAAACCACGCGTAGTACAAACCAGCGGCTGCGAAGGCGAGAACGATGACTGCGATCAATGCGCGTAGAGATTTATTCATGGTGTTTCTCGTGTATAGAATTCGAAGTTACGCTGGGAGCGCGTTTGGATTCGCGCGTGAATCTGACTCTGACTTTTCTTGAGCTGTGGGATCTTCACGACGAACATACACCAACGTTGCCGCAATGGCGACGCTGGAGAATGTGCTCACAAGCACGCCGACAAAGTAAACATAACCAAACGGACGCAACCCAGCGCCGCCCAGTCCAAACAGAATCAAGGCGGTGGCCAATGAATTGCCGCCGGTTAACACAGTTCGACCAAAGCTTTGATTGATGCTTGCATTGACAACGCTGCGCGTGGCGTAATGGGCCTTGCCGCGATTTTCACGGACACGATCCAGAATAACGACCGTGTCGTTGAGACCGTAGCCAAGAACCGTGAGCAAGCCAGCCACGACATTCAAATCAATTCTGAAATCACTGATGGATAGCGCCGCGCCCAAACTAGTGTGTGAAATCATGCCGCTGAACGCCAACGCGCCAAGGCAGACGACCATGTTGAAGATTAACGCCAACACCGTGCTGAATGAGAAACGGAACGAGCCGAAGCGCACCCAGATGTACCCCAACATAAGCAACAAGCTGAACGCGACGGCGACCGTGGCGTTTGCAACAAGACTGCGCGCGACGCTTGGACTGAAACTACTGACTTGATCCAGCGTGGTTCCTTGGCCAATCGCGGTGGCAAGAAGTTTCCATTCGGGGGCCGCAAGCGCGGCGTCCCACGCTTCGAACGCGGACTTCAGCGAGCTGACGGATGGATCGGAAACCAGCACAATCACCGATCGGAATCCGGTTTCGCCCGAGGTCAGTTTGACTGGATCCATTCCAATGACAGCGCTTTCGCGCCCCGCTTGAGCGGAGAAGTCCGGTTGATTTCGCAAGCGAGCCATGCGTTGTTTCAAATCATCCGTGGAGACTGGTGGATCAATGTCGTCAATCACCAACGCCACGCCGCCACGAAAATTTCCAACTGGTCGATCGATGCCCTCGCGCCCAATGCAGGCTCCAACCGTGTCGCGTTCAAGTTGGAATGTGTGCTTGGCGTGCGACGCGTCGGTCTCGCCCTTGAACTTGGATGGAAGCCGCGCATCCATTTCATTAAGGAACGCCTTCACAACGGCGTTGGTCACAGTTGATGTGATCTTGCTTTCATCATCGATTGATGTTGGATTTGGAATTTTGAGTTGGAAAGTGGTCGCTTGAAAATCCGCGGTTTGATCGCCCACGGTCAACGCCGTGGAGGCGGTGAGCTCGCGCAGAATTGGATCGTTGGGATTTTGCTCGCCAATATCTTGAACGCGCTTCTCCACATCGGCGCGCGACAAGAGCAAGTGACCTGTGGCGTTGGCGGGCTCTCCTGGCTTGGCCAGGCGCGTGGTCATGGTTATGGAAACGCCGCCACGGAATTCGGTTTCAAAAATATCCGAGCCGCGGTAGTAAATTCCACCAAAACACACAAAGGACACAATCAATGAGCCAATCACCAACGGCTTTCGAATGCGAATCCAATCAATTGAAGGCAAAAGCGTGCGCGCCACGCCTGGAAAAACAATGGCCAACATGGGCAATTTCTTTTGACCCAGCCAATTGGTCCACACCGACAAGAACACGCGCGTCACCCACAAACCCGTGATGAATGTTGCGAACACGCCCACCGCCATGGTCACTCCGAAGCCCTTGACTTCCGTTCCCGCGAACAGAACCAGCATGGTGCAGATGATCAAGTTGGCAATGTTGCCGTCGAAAATAGCAGCGAAGGCGCGTTGAAATCCAAGGCGCACCGCGTTCTTCAGCGGCTCCTTGTTGATCATCAACTCCTCGCGGATGCGCTCATAAATAAGAACGTTGGCGTCAACCGCAATGGCCATGCTGAGCGCCACGCCGGCCAAACCTGGCAGCGTGAATGTGGCGTCCATGAACTTCATCACGCCGAAAATGACAAAGGCATTCACAATCAGTGAAAGATCCGCGATGCCACCGGCGACCAGGTAATAAAGAATCTTGACCACGGCCAGCACCAATGTTGACAGCGCCACGGCAAGCAAGCCGCGCTGCAAATTGTCCGAGCCAAGCGATGGCCCAAGCACGCTCATGGAAACTGGTTCCGCGCTGAGTTGACCTTCAAGCGCGCCCGCGGAAAGAACGCGGATGAGATATTTAATTTCCTCCTCATCAAAGCTTCCGGTGATTTGACCGCTGCCACCAATGCGGCTTTGCAAATTTGGCGCGGTGTAGACTTGGCCGTCAAGCACAATGGCCATGGCGCGTCCAATATGTGGACCCGTGAGGCGGCCCATTTCTTGACCGCCATTTTGATCCAAGCGGAAAGAAACGCTGGTGCGACCAAGTTCATCTGAACCGCGCGAGGCCTGCACCATGCTCCATGAATGTCCGCCCGTGGAATGGGTTAATGTTTTTTCTGGCGTGGTGGACAAAAGCAAGTAGGGCTTGCCGTCATAACTAGCGCCGATCAAATCGCGGTTGGCGAAAAAATTGGCGGGATCGCGCAGCAACGCGTCCACTTGGGCGGGCGTTTCGCCCCACTGCTTGGGGTCATTGATGGGAAACCAAGCGGCTACGGAACTTTGCGCGCCGGCTGGACCGCGCTCGGAAAGTTCCTTGCGCATTTGATCTGGGTTCACGCCTTCTGGCATGCGATTGCTCAGGGCAATTCGGAAATCAAGAACACCGGCGCCGCGGAAGAGACGCTTTAAATCTTCGGGATCGTCCAAACTTGTGCGCACCGATTCGTACTCGCTGAACGCGGCCAGCGTGGCGTCAAAATCTTGTGTGGAACCTGGAAATTCTCCACGAATGGATTGCAGACCGCGATCGCGATCGCTCAAGCCCATCTTTGGATTTCCGTTCTCGTCCATTTCAATGGTGCCCGCCGCATTGCGCATTAGGCGTGGCGTTTTATCCAGCGCCAACACGCGCAACAAACGCGACTCGTTCAGACCTTTGGTGACAACACCAATCATTTGCGCTTCAAGCGCAATGTCGGCCTTAGCCAACGCGTTTTCGGCTGCGGACAAATCGCCACCATTTTTTGTGGCGGTGTCAAACGCGTCGCGCGCGACCTTGTCTTCATTGAAGGCCGTTTGCAACTTTGTAATTTTTTCCTTGAAAGCCGCTTCACTTCCGCCAAAGCGTTCAGCCGCGCTGCCAGCCGTGAGCGCTTGATTTAATTCGTCAGAGTCAATTCCGCTGCGCTTGACCAAGTCCGCCAACGTTTGCCGAAACGAAACTTGCTTCTGGCGAATGTCGTCGCCTGGAAGCGGCATGACCACTTCAATGCGGTCGCGGCCTTGCGGCACAAATGAAATATCCAACACGCCCGTTGGGTTTACGCGTTGTTTCAGCACGTCAATGACTTGCTTCAAAACCGCTTCCGAGTTGGCGTTGGCCGGAATTTTGACCGAGTACACCAAGCTCACTCCGCCGCGCAAATCCTTGCCAAGGCGCAGCGACTTGTTCAGAGGCCACACGCTCCATATGAGACCAGCGGTCATGACAACGATCAACGATACTTGTAGCGCGAGCCGATTCATTCAAACCCTTTCACAGAATTACTCTGAGTGATGTATCCAAAAATTGAACTGTATTTAAAAACTTATTTCAACGAAATATAATTTACATTCATGCGGACATTATAAATTTGTCTTGGTGGCCGACTCCACAGATGTTTCATTGGCCGCGGCCTGCAAGATAGTTGTGATGGCGTCGCGGGTGAATGTGAGTTTGGTCTCACGTCCCTCATCAACACGCAACACAACAACATCGGGCTTGACTTCAACCACACTGCCAATGATTCCACCCGCAGTGACCACGCGGTCGTTCTTGCGAAGTTCGGAAAGCATTTTGGCGCGCGCCTTCTTTTG
>SIAM01000024.1 GCA_009691785.1 Phycisphaerales bacterium | reverse complement strand
AGCATTCCAAGCCGCATTGCTCTGCCAGGCGTATGAAGTACGAACCTGAACTTGACCATTGATTTGCAACTTGAAGTTTCCATCTGGGCTGGCAATGAAGAATCCATTGTTGTAGCCAGAGGTTGCTGCGGTTGCTTGAAGGCTGGAGCGGGTGTCCGCGTCTGCCATCACGTCTTGAACTACGCCACGGATTTGGCTGGCTCGTTCTTCTGTCAGCCACTTGTCTCCGTTTTGGCTCTTTAACTCATTGAGCTCTTTCTTCAACTCAGCGATTTGTGCGTTAGTGTCTTGTGGTGTTACCTCAACAGCCGCCGCAGTAGCCGAACCGGCAACCGCAGTGAAAGCGAGAAGACCAACAAATTTTGTCAAACTCATTGCATGTGCTCCTGATATAAAAGTAATTTTGGTATTTACCCTGACCCTGGGTTCTTACCTTGCGTCATCCACCCTGCCGTCGGTGTCCTTGCCACAAAGGCAAAGACCGGAGGGAGTTCTCAACCTATCGGTCTAATTAGATCCGCAAGTTGAGGGCAAGATCATAGTGTCGTTCTGTTTATTGTGTGGCGATTGGGATAAAAATATCGATTTTTCAGGCGTTAGGGGGTTTTTTAAGGTATATATTGGGTGCTTAAGTCTTTGTTACACAATATGTTGAGTGTTTTTTAAACACCCTAAATTTTATTTTGCAAATTTATTTTGGTTTTTTTTACAAAAATTAGCGTAAAAATTGATTTTTGGACTGAATTGCGGAGACTAGACAGGCTTATGCGCGTGCTGGTTTGGCGCGAATACGGCCAGTTGGATTTGGGGTAAGAAGCTCAAAAGCCTCAGAAATATGCTCAATTTTGATTATTTCAAGAGACTTGGGTGCCTGAACCTTTTGTGAAGCGGGCACAACCAGGCGGGTTACGCCACGGCGCGCGGCTGCGGCAATGCGCTCATGCATTTGAGAAACTGGGCGTAATTGCCCAGAAAGGCCAATTTCACCGATTGCCGCAAAGCCATCTGGCACGGTGCGGCCAAGTCGGGCGCCCGCAACGGCCAGCGAAATTGCTAAATCTGCTGCTGGTTCAAACACTTTCAGCCCGCCCGCTGCGGCGGCGTACACATCTTGGTCGCCCAAACGCAGGCCGCCGTGTTGCTCTAGCACTGCAATCAACATGGCAAGGCGGCTTGCATCCACGCCGGAAGCTTTTCTTTTTGCGGCGCCAACCAAACCAGTTGCGGTAAGCGCTTGAACTTCCGCAAGCAAGCAACGCGTGCCCGCCATGGTTGGAACACACACTGAGCCAGGTCGTGGAGCAAGTGAAGGGTCCGCGGCAAGCGCGCTTTCATCAACTTGGCGAAGACCAAGCGAAGTCATTTCAAACAAACCAACTTCAAGCGTGCTACCAAAACGATTTTTTGCGGCGCGCACAACGCGGTGCGCGTAATGACGGTCGCCTTCGAAACTCAGCACCACATCCACTAAATGTTCCAGCAGGCGCGGACCCGCAAGCAATCCATCTTTGGTGACATGGCCAACAATTACAACGATAATTCCCGTTGTTTTTGCAAGCGCAACCAAGTCAAGCGCGCAGCGGCGCAGTTGCGAAACACTTCCGGGAACAGCGTCAATGTCCACGCGGTGCACAAGCTGAATGGAGTCAACCACCAGAACGGTTGGATTCAGTTTGCGCGCTTGCTCAATAATGCGCGCAAGATTGCTTTGCGCGTGAATCCACAAATTTTTCTCGCGTGCAATGTTTTGGGCGCGGCGCATTGTGATGGAAGTTTGTCGCGCCCCAGAATCGATTTGCAACAAGTCGTTTGGTGCGGTGTTGTGCGCGTGCGAAGAAGTGGTTTCTTCTTGTGCGTCGGTTGAAGTGGTTAGGGAGGTTTGCGAAAGAGAATTTTCAAACGAAGAAGTTGGCGCGTTTGTTTGCGCTTGCGACGCGCCGTGCGCGGCGGTTTTTGTTGCCGTTGTTGTAGTCGTCTCAAGCCGCTCCGCGCGCAGACGCAATTGATGCGCGCTCTCTTCACTGCTTGCGTACAGCACGGTGCTGCCGCCATCGGCTAGGGCCGCAAGGGCTTGCAACAGAAGCGTGCTTTTACCAATTCCGGGATCGCCGCCAAGCAGCACAACGCTGCCGGGAACAAATCCGCCGCCAAGCACGCGGTCAAACTCCGCCACGCCACTGGCAATGCGCGGAATTAGCGAGGCCTGAATTTCACCAAGCGGTTGCGCCTCGCTGGTGAGTTCGGTGTCCACGTGAACGCTTACGGGCAACATGCCGGGCGTTGGCTTGGCCTCAACAAATCGCTGCAGAGAATCCCACGTGCCGCAATCCGGGCACTTGCCCAACCACTTTGCATGGTTGGCGCCGCAAGCGCCACATAAATAAGACACGCGTTCTTTTGCCACGCGCCGATTCTACGGCGGGCGCGGGCGCGTTGGTGAAAATAGGCAAAAATGCCGCGATATATATCACTTTGTGTTTGTAAATACAGACAGCGACACCAATCGAGTCGGAGTTTCGATCGGCGTCGCATAGTGACGAGCAATTAGGTGTGCTGTGGTGATGCGCCATCGCGTCACCAAGGTTGGCAAGGGCGCAGGCGCTCTTGTTGTGAATAATATAGTGCGTGTTTGACATTTGTCACGGTGATTGTTGAAATAATTTGCAAAATTATTGCGCGTACCACAATCAAGTGATTGATTACGATGATGGCGTGTTTGCAATCAACCCAACACGCATGGACACATTGGAGCATCAATGAAAAACACAGTTGACGCGTTGTGGCAACTGGCGCGACTTGCGGTGTTGTCAAAGTTTAAATTACGCGGCGCATATTGGAAGTGGCGCGCCGACACGGCTTTCGGAACAAATGCCGGGCGCATGCCATCGCGCGCGGCGCGCTTAAAGGCTGTGCTTGAATATGGCGCGTGGGTTGGACAAATGCGCCGGCTTGCGGCGCGCGGGCAATGAATTACAAGTTTGTTTGTGCGCGCAAGATTGTGCACAACGCGCGCGGTGTTGGCACAAGTTGTTTTTACAAATCGGTTTGCATCGAAATTGGTTTGTGCATGACTTGACGGTTGCCGTGGCGCGTGTTGCGTTTCAAGCCGAATCGGCGAATGCGTAGCAAGCTTTCAGCGCGCGGATTTTTGCGGCGCCACATGGGTGAACTAGTGAATGCTCAGCGGGCCCTGGCGCGGATCTGGAATGGCGGCGTCGCTCATGGCAATTGGATGGCGGCTGACGGTGCCGGTGCCATCGACCATGGGGCTGAAACGGCTTCCAACCATGGGAATTCTGTGGTTTGGCGAAGCCTGGCGAGGCATAAGCGGGGAAATTAAATACAGCACCGCGATGCAACCAAGCGAGCCAATCCAAATGTATGAATTCCAACCCATGAACACGAATGCGGCCGTCATAAGCAACACCATGAGTGAAGTTGGAATAAGGCCTTCCCACGCCAGTCGCATGAGTTGATCAAAGCGGAAGCGCGGAAGAGTCCAGCGAATGGCCATGGCGAACGCGACCATGAATACGACCTTGGCCATCATTACGGCAAACTGCGCGCCGATGAGAAGCAGGCTGCCCTCGGCTGGCAAGTCGAACCACAAACCGAATGGACTAATGCTCCAGCCGCCAAGGAACAGCAAGCTAAAGAACGCCGCGCCGGTGATGAGATGGAAATATTCGCCCAGGAAAAACATGGCGAAGCGCATGCTGGAATATTCCGTGTGATAGCCGCCAACCAATTCGCTTTCCGCTTCGGCCAAATCAAATGGCGCGCGGTTGGCTTCGGCAAGCAAGCATGTATAGAAGATGATGGCGGCGACCGGTTGCTGCACAATGTTCCACATGCCGTGGCCGGTTTGCGCCACAACAATTCCGTATGGATCAAGGTTGCCCGCCGTAAGAATAATGCAAAGCAGCGACAAACCCATGGGAATTTCATATGAAATCATTTGCGCGCTGGCGCGCAGGCCGCCCAAGAAACTGAACTTGCTGTTGCTGGCCCAACCACCAAGCGCAACGCCGTACACGCCCAGACTTGCAATGGCCAACAAATAAATCATGCCAATGCTCACCACGGCGCCGCACATTTTTACGCTGATGCCCTCAAGACCAAGCGTTGCGGCAAGACCAAATGGCAGCGTGTCAAAGTTCAGCGTTCCAGCCCACGGAACAATGGCGAATGTGATCATGGCTGGAACCATGAGCAACGCGGGCGCAATCATGAACAAGATTTTGTCGGCGCCCGCGGGAACAAATTCTTCCTTCATCAGAAACTTCAAACCGTCGGCGATTGGTTGCAACAGGCCGAATGGACCAGTGCGATTTGGTCCCACGCGGTCCTGCATCCATGAACTGAGTTTGCGCTCCAACATGATGGAGTAGGCGCAGCCAATCAAGATGACATGCAACATGATCACGATCACGATTAGGCCAACAATGATTTGCATGGTTTGCGGAAGCGCGGGAAGCCACGAGGGCAGATATTGATGCAGGTTGAGCGACATATGGGTTGGCATTCTAGGCAGATGCTAAATAATGCAAGTGGGGGTTGCGGGCCGAAGCGTGCGGGTGTGTGTGGTGTGTGTTTCGCTGGTTTGAAAGCGAATGGGTGCGTCATTGCGGGGTCTTATTGATTGAGCGCGGTCACGGTTGGGGTAAGTGAAGCGCGCTTGTTGTGAACGGGTGATGAGCGGGCGGCTTTATGAAATTGCGCGCCGGAACCGCTGGCGCGTGTGGCGCACATTAATTGTGAACGGGTGATGAGCGGGCGGCTTTATGAAATTGCGCGCCGGAACCGCTGGCGCGTGTGGCGCACATTAATTGTGAACGGGTGATGGGTGAGTGTCTTTATTATTTGCGTTGTCATTAGCGCAGTTGTGTTCAGGCGCGGGCGTTGGTGTTGACGCGGGTTTGAAAGCTGGGCGCGCCAAGTGCGGGAAATAATCCTGAATGGCGAACACATTCCATGGCTCGGCCTGCATGCCGGCAATGGCCTGCACCGCGGCGCGCGCGCCGGAAACAGTGGTGACAATTGGCACGCCGCTGCGCACGGCCTGCGCGCGAATTTTTCCTTCATCGGTTTCGCCGCCCTTGCGCGTGGCGGTGTTTAAAATTAAATGAATTTCGTTGTTGCGAATTAGGTCAAGCACATTGGGCCGCGCGCCCTCGGAAATTTTTCGCAGCACGGTGGCGGGAATATTTTGTTTGGAAAGTTCGGCGTGCGTTCCTTGCGACGCGAATATTTGAAAGCCCATGCGCGTGAGCGAGCGACCAAGTTCACACACGTGCTTCTTGTCGCTATCGCGCACGGACACAAAAACATTTCCTTGAACAGGCAGCATCACGCCCGCCGCAATTTGCGCCTTGGCAAACGCAACGGGCAGACTGCGGTCGGCGCCCATGACTTCGCCGGTGGAGCGCATCTCTGGACCCAGTATCACGTCCACGCCTGGAAATTTTGCGAATGGAAAAACACTTTCTTTCACGGCAAAGAAACCAGCGTCGGGAGTTTCGTGCACGTTCAATTCATCAAGCGTGGCGCCCATCATGACGCGCGCGGCAAGGCGCGCATACGCCACGCCTTTGGCCTTGCTAATAAATGGCGTGGTGCGGCTGGCGCGCGGATTCACTTCAAGCACATAAATCACATCGTCTTTCACGGCCATTTGCACATTCATAAGTCCGCGCACGCGAAGTTTTTTTGCCAGCGCCATGGACTGCTCGCGAATGCGGCGCACGATCACTGGCGAAAGCGAGTACGGCGGCACGGTGCAGGTGCTGTCGCCCGAATGAATGCCAGCCTCTTCAATGTGCTCCATAACGCCGCACACTACGGCGCGCGGGTTGGGGCTTACTTGCGGAATAAGTTTTGTCTGTGAACTTTCATCTGGCGAGAAGTCGGCGATCACATCAACATCAACTTCAATCGCGTCGGCAAGAAATCGGTCCACCAAGATTGGTGTTTCGGCAAGGTCGCTTACTTCGACGGCCTTGGTCATGTAGCGGCGCAAACTTGTTTCATCAAAGCAGGTTTCCATGCCGCGGCCGCCAAGCACATAACTTGGACGCACCAACACTGGATAACCAATGCGGCCAGCGATATCCACGGCTTGCTCAAGTCCGCGCGCAATTCCAGAGGGCGGCTGCGCCAGACCAAGTTCATCAATGACATTTTTAAATCGATCGCGGTCCTCGGCGTCGTCAATGCTTTGCAGGCCCGTGCCAATTAGCGGCACGCCGGCCTTGGCAAGTCCGTGCGCCAAATTAAGCGGAGTTTGCCCGCCAAACTGCACAATTACGCCAACCACGCCGCCACTGCGCGCGCCATGTTCAACGCCGCCGCCGTTCAGGCGCTCAATGCAATTCAGCGTGTCCTCAAGCGTAAGCGGCTCAAAGAAAAGCAAATCGCTGGTGTCAAAATCCGTGCTCACGGTTTCTGGATTGGAATTAATCATGACGCTTTCAAGACCCATTTCCGCGCACGCGAATGAAGCTTGGCAGCAGCAATAATCAAATTCAATTCCTTGGCCAATGCGATTGGGACCGCCACCAAGAATGATGACCTTGGGCGTGGCGGTGATTCTGATTTCGTCATCTAGCACGCGCTTGCCGTTGTGCGTGAAGGCGCGCTCGTATGTGGAATAAAAGTATGGAGTGGCGGCGTCAAATTCCGCGGCGCATGTGTCAACCAGTTTGTACACGGGCTCAATGCCGGCCTTCTTGCGGTGCGCGCGCACCTTCAGAATTGTGTCGGTGGTGATGGCGCCCAAATACAAGTTGGCAAGTTGCGCGTCGGAGTAGCCGTGGGCCTTGGCTTGGAATAAAATTTCATTGGGCAACTGCTCAAGCGATTTGTATTTGCACAGCACATCTTCAAAAGCAACCAGTTCCGCAAGTTGCGCCACATACCACGGGTCGTAGCCGGTGAGTTCACTGACGCGCTCCACGCTCCACGCGCATTTCAGCGCGTAACGCACGTAATACAAGCGGCCCTGACTGGCCACGGTCAGTTTGCGCACAAGAGTTTCCTCTGGGATTGGCCACGCGGCATCGCTGCCGTCGGCCAACTCGCTGGTGGTGTCGCGTTGCGCGGCAAGCCACTTGTCGTTGCGATCAAGACCAAATCCGTGGCGCTTGACTTCCATGGAGCGGATTACTTTTTGAAATGCCTCTTTAAATGTGCGGCCAATGCTCATGGCCTCGCCCACGCTTTTCATTTGCGTGGTGAGGCGCTCGTCGGCTTCCGGAAATTTTTCAAATGTCCAGCGCGGCATCTTCACCACGACATAGTCAAGCGTTGGTTCAAAACACGCGCTGGTGTTGCCCACCACATCGTTGCGCAATTCATCAAGCGTGTAACCAACGGCAAGTTTGGCGGCAATCTTTGCGATTGGAAAACCCGTGGCCTTGCTGGCCAGCGCGCTGGAGCGGCTCACGCGTGGATTCATTTCAACAACAACCATGTCGCCGTTGGCGGGGTTGACCGCGAATTGCACGTTGCTGCCGCCAGTTTCAACGCCCACCGCGCGCATAATGCTGAACGCCGCGTCGCGCATACGCTGATATTCCTTGTCGCTCAGCGTCATGATTGGCGCAATGGTGATGCTGTCGCCGGTGTGCACGCCCATGGCGTCCAGATTTTCTATTCCGCACACAATGATGCAGTTGTCCTTGCGATCGCGCACCACTTCAAGCTCATATTCCTTCCAACCCAGCGCGCTTTGATCGATCAAAACCTGGCCAATCATGCTGGCGGAAATTCCACGGCGCGTGATTTCCTCAAGCTCATCCATGTTCCACGCAATGCCGCCACCGGAACCACCAAGCGTGAACGCGGGGCGAATGATGGCGGGCAAACCAATTTCTTGAACGAATGTTTTTGCGTCCTCAACCGTTGTCACGGTGCGCGACTTGGGTTGCTTGAGTCCAAGTTTTTCAACAATGGCGCGGAAGGCTTCGCGGTCCTCCGCGCGGTGAATGGCCTTGCGATCGGCGCCGATCATTTCAACATTCATGCGCGCAAGCGTGCCGTCGTCATGCAACGCGCACGCGCAATTCAGCGCGGTCTGTCCACCAAGCGTTGGCAGCAGCGCGTCAATGGGTGTTCCAAGATCGTGCTCCTTTTGCAGAACTTTTCGCACAGCCTCTGGCGTAATTGGTTCAATGTAAGTGCGGTCGCTGAAGGCCGGATCCGTCATAATGGTTGCGGGATTGGAGTTGATCAGCACAACGCGGTAGCCCTCTTCGCGCAACGCCTTGCATGCTTGCGTTCCGGAATAATCAAATTCACAACCTTGACCAATCACAATTGGTCCGCTGCTAATGATCAGGATTGTGTGAATGTCTTGGCGTCGAGGCATGGGAATATTTTGCGCGTGAAAGTGTTGGGGAAACGCCGTTGTAAATGGCTTTCACAAACAAACCAAGTCTAGCGAAATGTTTCAAATTTTGAGCGCGTTTGACGCGCGTAAATAAATAAATGTTGAATTGATCGCGTCAATTATTGGAGGCGGTTTAGAAATCAAATTGTTGCGCACCGTGCAACTTATGGACGGCTAAAAATTAACGCGGTCGCTAGTATGGCGTTTGTGATAGCAGCAATCGAAGGCGAACTTATTTCAGTGGGCGGACAATCGGCGTTGATTCGCTCGGGCGCCGTGACTTACGAAGTTCTGATTCCAGCCGCGGATGCGCCGGCGCTGGCGGGCGCGATTGGCTCCACCGTGAATTTTGTCACGCTGCATTATTTGGAAAGCCAAGGACAGGGTTCCAGCTTTTGGCCGCGCTTGATTGGGTTTCAATCGGTCAGCGACCGCGATTTCTTTGAGTTGCTGACCAGCGTCAAGGGAATTGGAAATCGCAAAGCGTTGCGCGCGTTGCAGCGATCATTCGCGGACATTGCCGCCATGATTGAGCAGAAAGATTTCGCCGCGTTGCAATCCCTGCCAGAGATTGGCCGCAAGACCGCGGAAACAATTGTTGTGGAACTCAAGGACAAGGTTTCGCGATTCACCGTGGGCGCGACCAATTCGGCGCGCGTTGGTGGCGCGGTGAAAATGTCCGGCGCCGTGGCTGACGCGTTGGTGGTGCTTATGCAACTTGGCGAACCGCGCGTTGTCGCCGAGCGATTAGCGGAGCGCGCCGCGCTTGTTGTGGGTAAATCAGCGGCGGCGGATGCCATTGTCGCAGCGGCGTTGCAACTAAAGGGACAGGTCTAAATAAAATTGGCGACGAGCCCGCGCCGAGTTATTTATATTCACAACAAAATATGTGGCGGGTTCTAAATGGACACGCACAAATTCTGGGCGTGTTTGGCTAGCATTCACACATGCGCTACGCAATGATCATGGCGGGTGGCAGCGGCACGCGGCTTTGGCCCATGAGTCGCAAGGCGCAACCCAAACAACTTCTTCCATTTATTGGCGGCAAAAGTCTTTTGCAAATGGCAGATGCGCGCCTGGAGGGAATTGTTCCGGCGGAGCGCAGACTGGTGTGCGCTTCGGATTCCTATCAAGAGCAGGTCATGCGCGCCGTGCCTTCGCTTACAAAAAAAAATTGGTTGGGCGAACCCATGGGACGCGACACGCTGAACGCGGTTGGCTTTGCCGCCGCGGTTCTTGCAAAGCGCGACCCAAACGCGGTATTTATTGTGATCACCAGCGACCACTTAATTGAGCCGCAAGAAGAATTCGCGCGGCGCGTTGACGCAGGCTTTCAACTTGTTGAAAAAGATCCAACGCGCTTTGTCACATTTGGAATTACGCCAACATTTGCCGCAACGGGTTACGGTTATGTGGAGCGCGGCGATCCAATCGCCGGCTTTGACCAATGTTTCTCCGCCAAGCGATTTGTGGAGAAGCCCGCCAAAGAAATTGCGCAGATGTATTTGGAAGCCAAGACTTTCAGTTGGAACAGCGGCATGTTTGTATTTAACGCCGCGAAATGTTTGGAGGCGATCTCGTGGTACAAGCCCGAAAATTTTGAGGGGCTTCAACGCATCGCCAACGCGTGGGGCGGCGCGCAACAAAAACAAACTGTTGACGCGGTCTATCCAACGCTTCCAAAAATTAGTCTTGACTACGCGCTTATGGAACCGGCCAGCAAGGATCCGCGCCGCTCAATTGCCGTTGTTACAATGGCGGTTCAGTGGAAAGATGTTGGAAGTTGGCCGTCTTGGGCGGAAACATTAAGCGCCGATGCCGCGGGCAATCGCGCCAATTGCGAGACGGCGCACTTGGATTCAAAAAATATTTTCGTGGCCAGCGATGACGCACAGCACACCCTAAGCGTGATTGGTTTGGAGAACGTGATTGTGGTGCGAACCAAGGACGCGACATTGGTGTGCCGCGCCGACTTGGCGGAACGCGTGAAGGAAATCGCAACCAGCGTCCCGCCCTCATTACAGTAAATTATTTTCGGGTCTTGAAGCAGAGAACACAAATCGCACAATGAAACAAAAAATCGCCCGTTTTCTTGCGCTTGATCTTGGTGATCGAAGAACGGGTTTGGCGCTTGGTGATTCTGTCACCAACATTGTGACGCCCATTGGAACCATCAATGTGGCCAAGGGTCCGGCGCTTCTTGCCGCCCTGAAGAAGGTTATTGAAGAAAATGCGCCGGATGAAATTGTAATTGGGCTTCCGCTAAACATGGATGATAGTGAGGGCGCGGCCAGCAAAGCGGTGCGCGAGTTCGCGTTGCAAATTGCGCAACTCACGAACAAGCCAATTCATTTACATGATGAACGCTTGACAACCTTTGAGGCCGACTCGCGCATGTCGCAATCGGGTCGCACGCACGCCGAAAAAAAAGCGCTGCGTGATTCGCTGGCCGCCGCCGCAATACTTGAGGATTTTTTACGCGCGCACACACAGCCTGATTTGCAAACCGGTGAATCACCAAGTGATTCATAAACACAAGATTGGCTGACGGACGAATTTTTATATTACGCCGCCGGCTTGCCTTCACATGCCGCGCGATCTACATACCAAACAAATTCGCCACTGATTGGGTGAACGCCCTTAATGGGCAAGGCTTGATATGTGTCTTGACCAATTGCCACCTGATGCAGCATGGCGGTCTTTTTTTCACCAAGGACCAGCACCGCCACAAAGCGGGCGGCATTAATGGCGGCATATGTCAGAGTGATGCGCGGCGGCGGCGTGACGGTTGGGCCCACGCACACATCGACAAACTTTACGCGCTCCTCAAGTACTGGAGTGTGTGGAAACAAACTTGCGGTGTGGCCATTGTCGCCCATGCCAAGTAACACAAAGTCAAGGCGATTCTGCCCCTTGGGTCGGCTTGAAAGAACTTTCAAATATGTTTTTTCATAATCGGCCGCGGGGTCGGGTAAAGAAGTTTGAATTGGGTGAACATGATCCGCGGGAATATCAGTGTGATCCACAATAATTTCCTTGATCTGCCTAAAATTACTCAACGCATTGTCAAATGGAACGTGGCGTTCATCAACAATCCAAAGGTGGGTTTTTTCCCACGGAATTGAGCGGTAACGCGGGTCATACATAAGTTGGTTGTACAACGGCATGGGAGTTGTGCCGCCAGAAAGCGCAATGTGAAAGTCACCAAACGTGTTCACGCAATTCAGCGAATGCAGAAGCAAGTCCGCACTAAGCGCGGAAAAGACACCATCCGAATCCTCGCGCGAAACAATTTTTCCAGGAAGAGGCGGCGCCTTGATTGGCGTGTCGCGAAAATCGATTGGAAGAAGATCAGTCATGTTTAAATGATAGCCGTTGATGGTTTGTTCAATCAACACGCATTTCTGGTTGAACACATTTTAAATTGCAAATAGAAATCACACCGCCCAAGTTCTTCCGTCGCGCGCCAAAAGATCCGTGGCGGATTGTGGACCCCATGAACCTGGAGCGTAATTGCCCTGAATATTTTTTCTCAGTGGCGCGCTTGCATCGTTCAGGAACGGCATGATTGCATTCCACGCACTCTCAACTTCAAGGCGGTGCTTAAACAAACTTTGGTCGCCGCGCATGGCGTCAATCATGAGTGGTCCATACGCCTCCATCACCGTCGCACTGAACGAATCTGCGTAATCCATTTCCATTTCAACGGGCTGAATATTCATTGGTCCAGGAACTTTGGCATTGAATTGAATTTTTAATTGCTCGTTGGGCGCAATATCAATGGTCATTCTGTTTCCAGCCAACGGGGTTGGGACAACTTTTTTAAACAGATTGGCCGCCGGCGGCTTGAACTGAATCACAACCTGCGTGCTCTTGCGCGCCAGGCGCTTGCCGGTGCGCAGATAAAACGGAACCTTGGACCAGCGCCAATTATCAAAGTGCATCTTCAGCGCGGCAAATGTTTCAGTTTTGGAATTTGGTTCTACTCCCTTGAGATCGTGATATGCGCCCTCGTTGCCATCGCCCGCATATTGGCCAAGCGATCCCCACTGCGCCACGCTATCAAGCGGTGGAGTTTGCAGCGCGTCGACCACCTTAATTTTCTCTGATCGAATGTGGTCCGCGGAAAAACTTGTTGGCGGCTCCATGGCCACAAACGCCATCACTTGCAGCAAGTGGCTTTGAATCATGTCGCGAATAGCGCCCGTCTTGTCATAGAACGCGGTGCGCTGGCCAACACCAACGGTTTCCGCAGCGGTAATTTGCACGTGATCGATGTAGCGATGATTCCACACCGGCTCAAACAGCGAGTTGGCGAAACGAAACACCAACAGATTTTGCACAACTTCCTTTCCAAGGTAGTGGTCAATTCTGTAAATCGCGTCCTCTTCAAACACGCGCCCAAGCGCGCGGTTCAAACTCGCCGCGCTTTCGTCGTCAAAGCCAAATGGTTTTTCAACAATAATTCGTTGCCACGACTTGTTGTTGGGCGTAATGCTGCACCAACGGCGCCCCTCGGTCACCATTCCAGCCGCGTCAATTTGCTCCACGATGGGCTCGTACAACTCCGGCGCCACGCTCATGAAGAACAAAACATTTTGCGCGCACTTGCGTTGCGTATCAAGCTCCGCCACGCGCGCGGCAAGCCGTGAATAGGGCTCACTGGTGGAGGCGTCGCCGGGCATATAAAAAATTCTCTTGGCAAATTCAGCCCACACTTCCTCGCGGAACCCCTTCACCTGTTTCTGTAACCACGGTTTCAATTCGTCGCGCCACACGGCGTCCGTCTTCACAGTGCGACTCATGCCAAGAATGCATGTGGCGGGATTTAAAAAACCAGCCTCCGCCATTTCATACATGGCCGGAATAAGTTTGCGACTGGTCAAGTCACCGCTGGCGCCAAGAATAATTAGAACGCATGGGTCGGCTGTTCGCATATTCATAGCCTAACGCTTCTTGTGCTGGCGTAAAGCAGAGCGCGGCAATTTCAAGCATTCACTATATTTTCTTTGCCATACTCAGATTTAAAATTTATTTCTGGCGCGCGCGCTTCAACAATTAACAATTCAACCCGCCTCGCGCGGATGAAACTTTCGCAACACCTCGCGCAAGCGTCGCTGATCAACATGCGTGTAAATTTCCGTTGTGGCAATGTCGGCGTGTCCAAGCAGTTCCTGCACCACACGAAGGTCGGCGCCGCCACTTAACAAATGCGTGGCAAATGAATGGCGCAACTTATGTGGATGCACGCCGTGCAACCCCGACAGATTCGCATACTTGCGCACAATTTGCCATACAGCCACGCGTTCAAGCGGCTTGCCGCTGAATGAAAGAAACAATCGAAACAGATCGCGACCATCGCGAAAGCGAGCAAGTGATGGTCGTGTTTCTTTCACATATTGATCTATCGCCGCGATCGCGGGCTCACCAACAGGAACCATACGTTGCTTGTTTCCCTTGCCAATCACAACAAGACAGCCAAGCGTCGCGTTGAAATCATTCATCTTCAGCGAGCCAACTTCGCTGGCGCGCAAGCCAGACGCGTACATCACTTCAAGCATGGCCCGATCACGCCGCCATAGATCACCGGTTTCTGCGTTTGGCGCCTCGACCAATTTTCGCATCTGTCCAGGCGTTAGCGTTCCCGGCAATCTTCTCCATCGATGCGGTCGGTCAAGTAATCGCGCCGGATCGCGCGCAATTTTTCTTTCCGCTTGAAGCCACCTAAAAAAAACACGCATGGATGCAAGGTGGCGCGTGACGGTGCTCGAGTCCAATCCACGCTCGCGTTTTAATTGTTGAAGGTGCTGCGCCAAATGTTCCATGCGAACCGCGTCAGTTGATTTCACTCCCGCCCCAACTAAATATTCCTTCATGTATCGCAAGTCGCGTCCGTAGGCCTCAAGCGTTGAAGCGCTTAGCCCAGTTTCAATACGCGCCCAATTTAGAAATTCA
This sequence comes from Phycisphaerales bacterium, assembly GCA_009691785.1. Classification (GTDB taxonomy): domain Bacteria; phylum Planctomycetota; class Phycisphaerae; order Phycisphaerales; family SM1A02; genus SYAC01. The sequence continues at coordinate 18,369 of SIAM01000024.1, read as the reverse complement.
CGCGCCGCGTGATCGAATGGAGATATTTTGGCCATGCGCGGTCACCTGCACTGGAAGGGGTCCATTGTCAGCAGCTCTTGTGAGCCGTCGAATAACAACGGGTTTTTCCAGCGTGCCGTGTGACTCTTCCATATTAATTCGGTGAAATGTTGCGCAACCGTGATAGGCATTACAGCAAACCGAAAACGCGCTTGCAACCGTCGCCATTGTGAAGCGGTGGTTGCATCTCAAATCACCCGCATCCATGTGCGGGCAGAAGTGATCAGCGTTGTTGTTAGAAGATTCGTTCATGGCAGTGGTGAGAATGAAATCGGATGAAATGAGTCTAGAACTGTAAAGATAACGAAATTGTTTAAGGATTCAAATGGTTGGACGAGCGATGGTTACATAATTCAGACGCGGGGTGGGTGGTCATTTGCAAACAAATTGAAAAAAATACAAATTTGAGTTCGGCATCCCTGTTTCAGCGCTCTAAAGGGCGTTATTAAATTTATCCCGCCAAATGGAATGGCGCAACAAAAAACTTTTATTTTACGGGCTAACCCCCACGCCCTTTACAAACGCAATCCAGTTCGCACCCTGTTTGTAAATAAAATTTGCCCGCGCTCAGTTTAAGAATGAGCGGTATATGAAAGAGTTCTCGGGAAGAAGTGCAGTCCCGCAGCCTTGCGCGCGGCCTCAAGCGTGATTTCCGCGGTGACGTTCGCTTTGCGGCAACCTGTGCGCAAAATATCCAGAACCAAATCGTCGCGGCCTTCAAGCGCGGCCCTGCGTTTCTGCATTGGAGCAAGCAAGGTATTAATTGCATCCGCCACTTCCTTCTTTATATGACCGTCGCCAATATTGTCGCCGCGCGTGTAGCGATCTTTCAACTCCGCCACGCGCCCGGCGTCTGGAATAAAAGCTTCCACATATTGAAACAGCGCGTTCTTCACATCGCCTGGTTCAGTGGCGCTTTGGCGGCCAGTAAAAATACGCATGACTTTTTTCTCAACTTCTTTAGGCGGGTCGGAAATAAATATGGCGTTGCCAAGGCTCTTGCTCATTTTGTTTTTTCCATCAACACCCATCAGGCGACCCACCGCGCTTACTTCGGCGCGCGGCACGGGAAACACCCCGCCAAGTTGTACATGCTCATGGTCCTCCGCTTTTTCATTTACACCGCAATACATTTGGTTGAAACGGCGGGCAACCTCTCGCGTCATTTCTAAATGCGGCACTTGGTCCTCACCAACCGGAACGCCTTCAGGACGGAACGAAAGAATGTCGGCGCACTGGCCAACTGCGTACAAAGGAAATCCAAACGAATATGTTTCGCCCAAATCCTTGACTTTGATTTCATCTTTCAAAGTTGGATTTCGCATTACGCGGTTGAACGGCAACAACATGGCAAACAAAAAAGTAAGTTCGTGAATCGTTGGCACTTCACTTTGCAAGAAAATAGTGGAGAGATCGGGATCAATTCCCATGGCAATTAAATCGCGCACAATTTCCAGAGAATCGCTGCGGATGTCTTTGGGTTTGTCGGCGCGCGTGGTGAAGGCGTGATAGTTGGCCACAATGAAATAGCAATCATGCGTGTGTTGCAATTGCACGCGTCGCTTTGCGCTGCCAACCCAATGACCCAAATGCAAACGACCAGTGGGCGTGTCGCCCGTAAGAATGCGGGACTTGCTTACGGCGCGTGTGTGTGGATCGGCGGCGTTCATGAAGGAAGCATAGAGAACAGAAAAAGATTTGCACAATTAAACAGCGCGTGAGCGGTGAATGAACTCCATAAAAGTCCAGTACGCTCCATAAGAAATCCAAGCGCAAACCCAAATACGGCCAGTGCAGGAACGGCAACGGCGTGGCAATATTCAGGCACGGCGCCCCAGTGAAAAAGCGCGAACATGGCGGCCGTGACCACTATTGCGCCGGCGCGTGGCATTCCAATTTGTTTCAGACCTTGTTGAATGGCTCCGCGCCAAATTATTTCTTCCGCCAGTGGACCAAGAAACACAATTGTGAATACCAACCCCCATGTCACAGGATTGTTCCCTTGCTCACGGATGGTTTCTAGAAATTGATGGCCCACGGTTGGTGCGGGCATGCCCGTGAATTGAAATTGAATTGCGCCGCCAAGCAAGGATGTGATTTGAACCAGTGGCCAGACAATTAAAAATCCGACCGCGCCAATAAAAATATTTTTTATTAATGTATTTGACGGCGTGATTTGAACATGTCCAGTATTCGCCTTGTTGGCGCGCGAAAAATATCTCAATAATTGAAAGGTCACAATTGTGGTTAGAGACCCGGCGACCAAAGCAACCAACAAGGCTATTGGCGGTAACGAACCATCGGTGCTCGCGCCCATTGCGCGTACAAGTAATGCGCCAACAATGCCCGAAAGTAATATTCCGCAGACAGCCAATAATGCGCACTGATTGGTGTTCAAGCGCCATTGATGTTGCGAGGCGTTTGCAAGGCGCAGCCATTTCACTTTCCAAAGCAGTGCCATGGAAACGCCAGCCCATGCCCACATGATTGATGCCGGAATAAATTCAGGATTCGTGATCGTGTTTTGCGGCGCAATTTCGGCGCCACCGCATAGACTTGCAGAAAATATGACCAACGCGCTCCAGAAAATTGTGGCAAGAAAAGTGATTGAAGTTGAAGTGGGCAAGCAACACTCTCCGTTAGAAATTCTGCAAGAAAAAATCCGCTCTATGCCGCGCCCGCGCAATTTCTTTCGTGCGGTTGTGCGTGATAGCGAGGAGCCTACACGTGTTATCGCAGAAATTAAAAAGAGAAGCCCTTCCGCTGGTCTTATTCGAAATGATTTTGATCCGGTGGACATTGCCCAACGCTATCACCAAGCCGGCGCCGCAGCCATTAGTTGCTTAACCGATGAGATTGACTTTGGCGGTCACTTGAATTTTATAAAACTTGTTCGCGACGCGATGCCGCTTCCTGTTCTGCGAAAAGATTTTATTGTTGACAGTTGGCAAATTTGGGAAAGTCGCGCAGCCGGCGCCGATGCCATTTTATTGATCGCGGAGTGTTTGACCGAACAGGACATTGTTGACTTTCAAATTCTTGCGGTTGAACTTGGCATGACTGTTTTGCTGGAGGTGCACGATGTTGAAAGTTTGTACCGCGTGCAAAATCATGTCGGATTTCCGCACGTTGGATATTCGCTGTTGGGCATTAACAACAGAAATCTAAAGACCATGAAGACAGATATAACCCACACATTCCGCATGGTTGATTTAATTGAGGACCGGCGCGTGGTGGTAAGCGAAAGCGGTATTCGCACCGCGCAAGATATTCAGCGCTTGCAACAACATGATGTTGGAATTGTTCTTGTTGGTGAGCATTTGCTGCGTCAACCCGATCCCGGTCAGGCATTGCGCGAATTGAGTGACGCTTAGGTCATTTCAAAGATTTGGCGTGGATACTTTTGCGGCATTTAAAGATCAACATGCTTTGCCACCGACCGTTGTTACAGGCATTGTAAAATAAATTCCGTGTTTAAATTTTGAACCGCCACACAACAGCAACGAGCGAATTTGAAATTAATCCGCGATTAACAGTTCAACAATTTGAACCGCGTTCAGCGCCGCGCCCTTGAGTAGTTGGTCACCAACCGCCCATAGCGCCAATGATTTTCCTGGTGATCCGCCATGGTCAACACGAATTCTTGAAACCAAAACTTCATCAAGGCCGGAAACCATTTGCGGATCCGCGGGTTGATCGCCATTAGCCTCATTAACTACGCGAACGCCGGGGGCGCGTGTAAGAATGTCCAAGGCCTGTGTTGGTGAAAGCGCGTTAATAAATTCCAAGTGCAACGCAACGGCGTGGGCGCGCAATGTGGGCACGCGAACACAGGTTGCGCTAACGCGCAACTTTTCATGCCCTAAAATCCGGCGGCTTTCACAAACCAGTTTATGTTCCTCCTCATTTGAACCATCCGACTGGCGTGGTGAGTTGTGTGGGAACACATTAAATAAAATGGGTCTTGGAAATAATTGCCCCGTCACTTTTTCGCCCGCGGCCCATGCGCGCGCCTGAGACTCCAACTCATGCATGCCCGCAAGGCCAGCGCCAGAAACCGCTTGATAGGAGCACGCGGTCATTCGTTCCAAATGCGCAACGCGATGTAGCGGCGCAGCAATCATTAAAGAAACAATAGTTGTGCAATTTGGATTGGCCACCAAGAGTGGTTTGCCCTTTAACAATTCACCATTGATTTCAGGCACAACAAGCGGAATGGCGGGATCAGTGCGAAACGCGCTGGAATTATCCACCGTAACAATTTTAAGTTCCGCCAGCATGGGCGCCAACGCGCGCGACATTGCGGCATCTACGCATAAAATTGCGTAATCGCTCCCCGTCAACGCTTCGCGATCAACAATTCTTGCCTCTAAGGTTTGTCCACAAAACTTAAATTTTTCACCGGCTGATCGCTCGCTGCTAAACAGACGCAACTGTGAAATTGGAAAGTTTCTTTTTTCAAGTAGTTGAACTACTTCACGGCCGACCGCACCCGTGGCGCCAATCACTGAAATACAAAATGTTTTTGTTCCGGATTTGGATTTTTGAATGGCGGACACCGCAGAGGATTCACCAGTGTTTACACCACTCATTGATGCGGCCCAATTAAATAGAATCGTGCGATCTCAACTTCAAATAAAGATCCATCATCTCGTTCCATGACATAGGTGCCTTGCATGGTTCCCCATGCGGTTTGCAGCGGACAAAAACTTGAATATTCAAAATGACCACCTGGAGACAAATCTGGATGGTGCCCCACCACTCCCAGACCCTGCACTTCATGGCGCTCGCCAGTGGAATCAACAATCACCCACTTACGACTACGAAGACGGGCGCAACTTTGACCCTCGTTGTGCATGACCACTTTATAGTTGAACAAGTATCGACCATTTTCCGGGTCAGAATGCGAAGGCAAATAGCGCGGGTCAACCGTGATTCGAATTCCGTGGGTCACGCATTCGCTGCCCTTGCATGTTCTTGCTGAAGGAGTTGCCATGATCAAAGCACGATATGCGAGGTCGGCGTTTCAACCAAGTCTTAAATTATGAAACGGGATGCATTTTCCCCCCCATCTATCCCCGTCGCTAGTTAAACCAGCCTTTCTTCACAACGTAAATCTTGATAATTTGGCCATCTTTTAACGTGCGCCAATCAAGTCCAAGCGTGAATCGGTGGTATCCAGCACACTCGGTCTCCACACCTAACGGCATGAGATTTTGAATTGGCGCGGGCGGAGTGAAACCCGAGGCGTTGCTTACAACCGCAAACACGTTGGGGTCAGGTGGAAGCCCATTTCGCTGTTCACACAGGCGAACCACAACATTTCCAATCACTTCCATGCTTTCGGAATTCATTGTTTTAAATTGAACGGTCTTTGTTTGCAGGCGGCGAAGCTGAAGAACCAATTCTGATTCAGAATTGCTTGCAAGGAAATCTTGGCGAGCTTCTTGATAACCGGGCTTGCGTACCGTTATCACATTACGAAATCCAGACACATGCTTCACCAAAGTACGACCTGCAGCATCACTTCTGAAATTTTGTAAATCTGGAAATCCCCAACGATCCTCAATGCCTGGCACGGGCAAATATAAAAACGTGGTTGCCAGCACTTCGGCGTCCTCAATGGGGGCACCAGTTGATAGATCAACAACCTTTATAGTGATGGGCACATATTGAACAGGAGTAATATCCATGGTGCGTATGGATTTTCCATCAAGGTCATCAAATCGCAACATTAAGCTAGAGGAATTATCAGAAGCCAACATGCTTGGTGTTGTCTGAGATGTGAAAATTCCAATCGAAGCTGGCTCGAATCCCGGTTGAAGGATGGTCAACTTGGTGTTGAATGGAGGAACCCAAATTCTCGCATCCCCAGAGGAACCACTCTTTACCGCGTTTGAATTTGTTGCAAGTAGAGAAAGCAAGGTCACACTGTGGCGATGGATGGTCACTCCCTCCACAGGTCTGTTGTCAGCAGAATCCTTCAGCTGTAAATCAAGAGGACGCGGAAAACACCCAAGTTGAAATAGTAAAGCGCACGGCGCCAGAAGCGAAACCAGCGTACGCAGTGGATTGGGAAAAAAATTGAGAATTAAGCGATTCAAGTTTGGAATATGTACCTATAGGCGTTTGCTGTGAATCAATTTCGTTTTTGCATTATTCGTGACTTATAAATTGGATTCCAAATCATTTTATTATAAATACTTTAAGTGATGGGGAGAGTCGGTGAATTCAATACAAACACCGCAATTACGATAGCCACTGCTGAAAGTATGGCGCAACCAAAGATTCGCGCCCACGAAGACAATGTTGGGCGTGAACAAATCCTGGGTAATTCGCCAACCCAAAGTCCAAGCGGCGCGATTGCCGAAAGCACCCAGCAGATAATCGGAAGACCACTTGTATCGTAACCCAGGCCTGTTGCGGAACCAAATACGGCAACACTTGTGATGGTAACCGCCCCGCTCAACCCCAGACAAACATGATTGTGTGCGGGTGTCCAAGTGATAAGACGAATTAGCGAAACAATTCCCAAACAACAAGACACGGCACCAATTGGCACAGCCAACTTCGCAAATCCAGAAATCATCGCAAGCACAGAGGCGGCGGTCAGGGAAAAACTGAGCGCGATAAATGTTGAAAAATTATTATGTCTTTCAACAACTCGATTTAGAAAAAAGGCAAAAATTGCGGTTACTACTCCAAGCAGAAATCGACTTGTCGGGCTTTGCCAATTTGGAATATTCAACACAAGAGCGGCTGGTATTGCGGATGCGCAAACAATTAAAGCACCTGTTCGCAATGAATTAGTGAATGCATTTCCAGTGGAAGCAATTAGTGCGCTTAAACCAACGGCCAAAGGAAACCACAACCACAGATTCTGGGTGGTAAAGCTGTAAAACGAGTCTTCAGACATGGCGCTTAATAACAGGGTTGACGCCAAGGCAAGGCCAGAGAAATAGTTGGCTTTCCATAATTTGTTTCGAATGCCTTGTAACACAATGAATATCAATCCAAATGCGACTGGTAAAGCAATTCCAAAGAATAAAATTTGCATTTCCATTTAGAAGAACTTTCGGACATGGTTCCGCGTTCGCAAATTATTAATATTCATAAACATGGAATGGTTAGAAAGACGCGACCTTTATTTTTATAGTTGAATGCCGCAACAGATTTAAATTTAGGATGACACGGCTTCAAGCGCGACAATAATTTGCACGCTTTTACCAATAGAATTTTTCTCAATTCCGTAGTTCATTCCAAACTCGGAGCGATCTATTGTGAAGCACGCTTCAAATCCAATTTTCTTTCCGCGCACGGATTCTGTCTGACCCGTCATTTCCACATTTGCAGTGAGTGGCTTGGTTACACCGTGCATTGTGAGATTTCCAGTGACCTCCCACATGTTTCTCTCAAGTTTTTTTGAGGAGGTGCTTACAAAATTCATTTCTGGAAATTCTTTCACATTGAAAAAATCCGGGCTTCGGAGATGCCCATCTAAATCTTTGTTAGCGGTTGATACTGAGTTGGTGTCAATGGTCACATTCAGAGCAAGTGTCTGCATCGGTGTTCCACTGGTGGTAATTGTTCCTGTGACGCCATCAAATCTTCCCCAAAACATTCCTGCTCCAAAATGTTGAACGCGGAACAAACCCACAGAGTGCGTATCATCAATCTTCCAAGCGGTTGTCGCGATAGATGTTTCACTCGCTGCAGCTGATGTAGCACCCGAAATCGGCGGTGTGGTTGGTGTTACTGTCACAACGTGATGTGTTGGCGTGTTTGTCGCAGCAGAATTTTGTCGCGTGTTTACGCCTAGTATAAATACCAGCGTGGCTGCGATTGTTACAGAGGACGAGAAATATAAATACATAAATGCTCCATTGTTGGGTTGATAATTGCCGCAAAGGGCAACTGTACACAGGCAACACGCACAACACGACAATGTTTTTATAAAGGAAGAGTGTGTTGAAATATAAACAAATATTTTTGATGTTCGCTTACTGCCCCCATTAAAAAACACATGCCATTTATCCAAGGACCACGTAGAGGCTCACGAACCCGAACCGAAACTAAAATTTATCCCACAATTCCATTTCACTAAATATTGATGAAGATATAAATCCAAATTTCATCCTATAATAAGTCCTATAACTTAATAATAATAAATAGTTCCACGGGGAACACAAATTTACGATTGTAGTGTTACATTTAGCTCTACAACTTTATTGCAAGGAGGCAATATGTCTAATCAAGATAGCAGTACAACCAATGACTCAGCAAAAATTGATATTCCGGTGGTATCTGGTTCAGTAGTGAAACCGATTGCGCCACAAGTACCACTTGGAAAACTTGGCCGCGGACTTGGTCGACTCATTCCAATTAAAAATACGCAGCAAAACGCTGAAAAATCAAGTGTTTTAAGCGTCGATCCCAAGTCCCCCATTTTGCACCCTACTGAAAAATTGTCAAATGTAAGAACTGATTCATCACGCAATATTCCTTCTAGTGTTGAATTAAATAAAGAAACCAAAGTTTCTGGGGTTGTATTTGGCAATGGTGTTGACCAGATCGACATTTCTAAAATTCGTCCAAACCCAAGGCAGCCAAGAACAGACTTTAAGACTTCTGAACTTGAGGGTTTGGCAACATCGATTAAGTCGAATGGATTGCTTCAACCAATTATTGTGAGGCCACTAGGTTCCACGGATGGACAGTACGAAATTGTTGCTGGTGAACGCCGATGGCGTGCATTTAAGATGTTGGGCAAGATCGCCATTGCGGCAATTATCGTTCAGGCTTCGGATGAGCATTCCGGTGTTTGCGCCTTAATTGAGAACGTTCATAGAACCGATTTGAACCCAATGGACAGAGCCCTGGCCATACTTAGGCTGTCAGAAGAGTTCTCTCTTACACACGACAAACTTGCTGAAAAACTTTCTTTGGACCGCTCTACAGTCACCAATTTGCTCCGCCTGGCAGACCTAGATACGCAAACAGCGAGCCTGGTCCGGCAAGGTTTGCTTACACAAGGTCATGCAAAATCATTGCTTGGAGTTCTAGATATTAAAGCTAGACATACTTTGGCCGAATCAACAGTTCGTGGTGAATGGTCGGTTAGGGCACTTGAAAGAGAAGTTCAACGACTATCAGCAGAATCAAAGGGACGTGTTCCACGTGGAACACAGCCCGCGAGACGGCAAGCAAATGTCAAGGATTTAGAAACAAGGCTTAGTCAGCTTTTAGGAACTCGTGTCACAATCCAACTTGGTCGAAAGCCAAACACGGGGAAAGTTTCAATGGAATTCTTTTCGCTTGATCAGTTTGAAGGAATGCTCGCAAAATTTGGTTTGCGCACAGATCAAATTCGATTCGAAAATTGAATTGTGCTAGCGGATTTTTTTGATTACTAAAGGCATCCCTGAACTGGGGCGGCTTTTTGTTTCTTAGATATCTCAAACTTAGTTTTAAATACAATTACAAAAATACAAAAAAGCCATTAAATCAGCCAGAATTTAATTCATTTAAAATTACAAACAAAGTTAAGTTATCAGACCCTAATATTTTTCATAAAGTCAGGCAACTCGGTTTCTAATCCAAGCGCCGACTGAATTGCAGCTGAAAGCGAAACTCGTGAAGCCTGCTCGCCGTGATTTAAAATAACCCGCGGAGTTCCACCTTCACGCGCGCCAATCCAACCCACTAAATCCCCCTGATCTGCGTGTCCACTTAATCCCTCAAGGTGAACACGCTCGGCATTCACCTCAAACATTCCTTCTTTTAGCTCAATTAATTTTGCGTGGTGCAAAAGTGAATGACCAAGCAAACCAACAATTTGATGTCCCGCAAATACGAGTGCGTTTCGTGAATCAGCGACAAGCGCCGCAAGATGATGCAGCACCGGACCCGCATCGCAAAATCCACTTCCCGCCAGAATAATTCCAAGCTGCGCACTCTTAGTCAACTTCAAGCTTTGCCTGCGATTGAATAGATGTTGCAAGCCCGCGAAATGAAGTGGATCATTTCCAGCCTCCACCGCGGAGCGCAATGTTGGTTCAAGCAACGCTGGATACCGCCTGCACAATTCAGAGGCGCGGATTGCCATTGGCGAATCTAAATACACATTCATTTCATGTAATTGATTTGATCGCGACAAATCCGCCAAACGCAATAGTAATGTTTGTGCGCGGCCAAGCGCAAATGTCGGAGCTAGTATTTTTCCGCCACGAAGCGCAACACGCTTTACCACATCTCTAAGCGCGTCCGCCGATGAGGAACTTGCAGAGAAGTTGCGTGCGCCATTTGTGCTTTCCATAAGAACAACATCAACATCCGGAAGTAATTCACGCGCGCGAAGCAGGGGACTACGAGCGGGTCCCAAATCCCCAGAAAAAAGCACTTTTTTATCTTTGCCATTTAGTATAAATGCAACTTCAACACTAGCTGAACCTATAATGTGTGAAGCATCGTGAAAGCGAAAGCGAAGACCTGGTTTAATCTCGCGCCAAACATTATATTCAACTGGACAAATGGTTTCGGCCGCAAGCATGGCGTCATGGGCGTCGTATAAAATTGGCGGCTCGGAACTAGAGGCTTTACTATTTGTTCCAGGCTCTGGCGGGGGATCAATAACCCGCGCGATAGGTGTTGTTCCATTGCGCCACTCTTCATGGCGAAGTACTTGTAGGGACGCACTGGATCGCAACACCCGCGGCAATAAATCAGCCGTTGGTGGCGTGGCAAAAATAGGCGCTGCGCACCGTAGTCGTGGCAACATTCCAAGCCGACCACAATGATCCACATGGGCGTGTGTGACAATTACGCCATCCACATGAGGCCAATCAATTTCTGGGACTTGCAAGTTTCTGTGCTCTTGTTCTGGCGAACCCTGGAAAAGTCCAAAGTCAACCACCACTCGTCCACACGGCGTGTCGAGCAGCGTGCAAGACCCTGTTACTTCTCCCGCAGCACCTAATAATGTAATTGTTGCTTGTTCAGACACAGAAACTGAGCATAGCCATCATTTGAAATAGCGAAACGACTTGCCCAAATCTAATCCAATGCCAAAGCAAATCGCCCAAGGCACCCCAAAGCCACACTCAATTGGCACTCATTTGTCCTAAGTCGGTTCATTGCAAACCCAAAACACAGCATTTAGTCGCCCGCACACGCGGCAATCGCCGCTTTCAAATCCGCATTGGGATCTTTTGATGGCATGAACTCGTGCCCAATGAATCCGCGATACCCCGTGGCAACAATCGCCCGCATGATCGCTGGGTAATACAACTCCTGTTTGGTGTCCAACGGTCCACGACCGGGCACGCCAGCGGTGTGGTAGTGACGTATCCAGGGCGCCGCCTTCTGAATGGATCGAATCACATCGCCTTCCATAATCTGCATGTGATAAATATCAAACAACAAACCAAATCGATGGTCGGCAACCGCTTCGCAAAGTTGTAGACCCCATGCGGTGTGGTCGCCCATGTGATCCTTGTGGTCAACGCGCGAGTTGAGCAATTCCATCACCACTCCAAGATTATATTTTCGAGCGATTGGCAATAGCTGTTTCAAACCAGCCACACAATTCTCCAAACCCTTGGCGTCATCAAGACCGCGGCGATCACCTGCGAACACAATCACAAGCGGCGCGCCGGCTGACGAAATTTCTTGGAACAGTACTTCCGCACGTTTGATAATGTCGTCGTGATGTTCAAGGCGATTCAATCCGTCGGCGATACTAGTTGGACCATTGGCAACTGGGCACGCCAACTTTGCGGCGCGAATTTTTAGAATGTCTGGTGGATCTAGAAGATCAACACCATCCAAGCGAACAGACTTTGCTAAGTCGATCACCTGCTCAATTGTCATTGCACCCAAGCACCAACGGGCAACGCTTTGTCGAAGTAGGCGCCCATCATCTTTTGTCGAGCGACTTCCAGATTGCGCCGCGGCTTCGGTTGCAACAGGCACCGCATGCGCCCCGCGAACCGCCGCCGCCAACAAACCCGCAGCAAGAACTTGTCGACGATCCATCATGTTGTTTAGTGGTACGCGCTGAGTGGTTCACATGAACATACAAGGTTGCGATCACCATACGGATTGTCCACGCGACCAACCGCCGGCCAGAACTTTCGATTGCGAACCCATGGCAACGGATACGCGGCTTGCGCGCGCGTGTACTTGTGATTCCACGTGTCAGCACAAATTGCCTCGGCCGTATGTGGCGCGCCCTTGAGTGGATTATCTTTGCGATCGCTTTTCCCCTGCTCAATCTGCGCAATTTCAGCGCGAATTGCAATCATCGCCTCGCAGAATCGATCGAGTTCCTCTTTGGATTCGCTCTCTGTTGGTTCAATCATAAGCGTGCTTGGCACGGGCCAACTCATTGTTGGAGCGTGGAAACCAAAGTCCATCAATCGCTTTGCAATGTCGTCAATTTTAATTTCAGCCGACTGATCAAACGAGCGGCAGTCAATAATAAATTCATGCGCGCAACAACCGTTCTTGTTGACAAACATAACCTTGTAATCATTGTGCACGCGCTTGGCCATGTAGTTGGCGGCAAGAATGGCAACCTGCGTGGCCTTGCGCAATCCATCCGCGCCCATGAGCGAAATGTACATCCATGAAATTGGAAGAATGCTGGCGCTGCCATAAGGCGCCGCGGACACTGGACCAATTGCGTGTTTGCCAGCGTTGAGAGGATTGATAACAGGATGACTAGGCAGAAAATCACAAAGATGTTTGGCAACGCCAATTGGGCCAACACCTGGACCACCACCACCGTGTGGAATGCAAAATGTTTTGTGCAGATTCAGGTGGCACACATCGGCCCCAATTTCGCCTGGACGAGTCAAGCCAACTTGCGCGTTCATGTTGGCACCATCCATATACACCTGACCGCCATGCTCATGAATAATGTCGCACAACTCCTTGATGCGATCCTCAAACACGCCGTGCGTGCTTGGGTAGGTCATCATGCAACACGCCAAATCATTTGTGTGAAGCGTGGCCTTGGCGCGCAGGTCCGCTAGATCAACATTGCCTTCCTTGTCGCAATCAACTGCGACAACTTGCATACCCGCCACAACAGCGCTTGCGGGATTCGTTCCGTGCGCGCTTTTTGGAATCAAGCAGACATTGCGATGGCCCTGACCACGTTGCTCGTGATAGGCGTGAATGACCATTAATCCCGCATATTCACCGTTACTTCCAGAGTTTGGTTGCAAGCACATTCCTGCGAAGCCAGTAATGTCGCACAACCAATTTTCCAGTGTGTCGAATAGTTCCAGGTATCCAGCGCATTGATCAATTGGCGCAAACGGATGTATTTTTCCAAATGTCGGCCACGTCATTGGAATCATTTCCGACGTGGCGTTCAACTTCATGGTGCACGAACCAAGCGCAATCATGCTGTGCGCAAGGCTGAGGTCGCGTCCTTGTAATTGGAAGATGTAGCGCAGCAACTCGGTTTCACAGTGGTAACTATTAAAAACATCTTGAGTCATGAAACTTTTTGCCCGCTTCAAGGAAACAGGAATGGCGTCGGTTGCACGAAGCGATGCGATCTTTGGCGTTGGCCTGCCCGTGCCGGCGGCGAAGCATTCCAAAATGTCTTGCAAATCATTAGGCAGAACAGTTTCGTTTAACGACACACCAATGGTTCCGTCCGCGTAGCTTCTAAAATTAATTTTATGTTTTTTAGCGGCAGCATTCACGTTGTCCGCGGTGGTGCCTTTGAGTTGAACGCGCACGGTGTCAAAGAAATGTTCTGGACCAGGAACGTGTCCAAGTATTTTCAAACCCGCAACTATGGTGGTGGTGGCGCGGTGCACTCGTTCGGCGATGCGCTTCAGGCCATCTGGTCCGTGGTACACACCATAAAATGCGGCAATGTTTGCCAGCAGAGCCTGCGCGGTGCAAATATTGCTGGTGGCTTTGTCGCGGCGAATATGTTGCTCGCGCGTTTGAATGGAAAGTCGAAGCGCGGGACGCCCCGCGGAATCGCGGCTGACACCAATCAATCGCCCCGGTATTTTTCGAACATGCACTGGCTTTGTGGCAAAATACGCGGCGTGCGGACCTCCATAACCCATGGGCACACCAAATCGTTGCATAGAGCCAATTGCAACATCCGCGCCTAATTCGCCTGGAGGAGTGAGCAGGGTCAACGCGAGTGGATCAGCCGCAACAATCACCAACGCTCCGCCCGCTTTGATTTTTGTAATCGTTCCGCGCCAGTCGCGAATGCGTCCATCTGTTGCTGGATATGAAAGCAACGCACCACAAAAATCATTTTTAGAAAAATCAATTTTATCGGCGTCACCAACTTCAACTGTCACGCCAAGTCCATGCGCGCGAGTTTCAATAACGGCGATAGTTTGAGGATGCGTGGCGGCGTCAATAAAAAACTTTACGCATCCATCTTTGGCCATGCCAAAAGACATGTTCATGGCTTCGGCGGCGGCTGTCGCTTCATCAAGCAAACCGGCTCCTGCAATTTCTAAACCAGTCAACTCCGTCACAATAGTTTGAAAATTCAATAAACTTTCAAGGCGGCCCTGCGAAACTTCCGGCTGATACGGCGTGTATGGTGTGTACCAACCTGGATTTTCAAGAACATTACGCAGAATAACTCCAGGCGTAACACAATCGTTGTACCCCATTCCTATATAAGAGCGGAAGATTTCATTCTTGCCAGCCAACACGGCAAGCGCCGCAACACACTCGGCCTCTCCGCGCATTTTAAATGCCCCACGATTGGTTGGATCGCTAATCACAAGTGGACGAGTTGAGCGAATAGATTCTGGAATAGCCGCGCTTGTGAGCGCATCCAAACTTTCATAGCCCAGATAAGTGAGCATTTCCGCAATGTCGGCGTCACTTGGACCAATATGTCGGCGCGCGAATGTGTCGAGCGGCTCAAGCGAATGAATGGTGCTACTGGTGGAGGACGCAACTTTTTCAAGCATGGACATGATCCGAGTATAGAGAGGGATAACGTTAGAATCCTTGCCTAATTGATTTGAATTATGGCAAACACGCAATTTTTAAATTGATACTCCATGCTTGCCCAGAGCAAAAAATCCGCCAAGAAATGGCGGATTCGTAAAGTTTGAATTAACTTCGTAGCGGTCGTGTTGCCATGGCAGCAAATGCGATTAATTGGCAGTGTTCAAGGGCTTAAAGTTGAATTGTTGTCCACCAATGGAAGCGTCAAACATTAACCCTGATGAATTTGTGATAAAGATTGCAACGCCATCTACATAAGGTGCGCTGCCACCAACGCCCGTCGCCACGGCAACAGCCGAAGCATTTGCCGCGAAAGCAAATTTTCCATTAATAAATCCTTCGTATTTTTCTTTATCCTTAAAGAAGATCAACTCGGAAAATGTTTGGCCGCCCAAAGTTAGCCCAATAGTTCCCTTGCTGAGATCGCAATAGCCAGACATTTTGTCGCCCTGAAAAACTTGACCACGTCCATAGCTGAAAGCTAGTCCAACCCCGCCGTTACCAACTTCTGGAAAAATTGCGTAGCCGTAATTCTCATTAAAGAATTTTTCTAACGATGCGTCCTTGGCTTTGGCCCTGGCTATGGTCGCTGTAACCGAAGCGGTAAGCGCGTCTCGGTCGGCTTTGGTTTCGGGAATGGTTGAGCAATTTACTGTTGTAAATAAAGCGAGAATAATGCTGGCGCAAATCGCGAGTTTTTGAATCATGGAATTTTTCTCTAATTTCTAGGTGTAATCAGAATTGTTTGAATAGGTTTGGTGCGGCTAATACACAACTCAGTGAACATTCTAGTGAAATTAAGTTTGAAATGAATTTGAATTGTAAAGGCAATTTTAAGCAATTTAAAATAAAGATTAGTCTTTGATTTGTCCTACGGCGGTCAATCAAAAACGCCCATAGTATGAGCGTCCCTAACCACGGAGCCACGCATGTGCACAGCAATAAAATCTCTCGCCATGTTCTTTTTGACTTGTTCAGTGGCCGCATTCGTAACTGCGCCGCCGTCAACATCCGCCAACGCACAAACCGACACAACGGAAATAGCCAACGACGAAGTTGTTAACCAGGAGAGCGCGCCAACGCAAACCATCAAGCCGCCGCACATGGGCGAATTGGTCGAGGGCAAGGCTGTCAATCCATATAACTATTCGCCCGATGAAATTCCGGCGGATCCAAACAATCCAGCTGAAACAGATTTGCGCGCCGCGCTCACGGCCATGGGACCTGTTGCAATTGAGTGGTATCAACATGTGCAGACACTTTCAAATCCGTTCTTTGAGGGACGCGTTCCTGGAAGTCGCGGCAATGATTTAGCAGCGGAGTATGTAGAGT
Organism: Phycisphaerales bacterium; assembly: GCA_009691785.1. GTDB lineage: Bacteria > Planctomycetota > Phycisphaerae > Phycisphaerales > SM1A02 > SYAC01. The sequence continues at coordinate 1,986 of SIAM01000024.1, read as the reverse complement.
TTTTCATGAAGCAAGCGGGACTTGAGCCTGCGTTTGCAACAGCGGCGGATGCGGCGATAAAAACATACCGTCAACCTTTTGAACTTGAAGGCGGCGCACCCAAAGTTGAAACCGCCGTTGTAAGCATGAATGGAAATTCACTGAAGCGCGCGGATGAATTTGAAGTGATTGGAAGTTCCGGCAGCGGCGACGTGAGCGCGTCACTTGTGTTTGCCGGCTACGCCATTGAGGCAGGCCAAGACGGATATACCAGTTTTGAAAATTCAGATGATTTTACAGGCAAAATAGTGATGTTTTTGCGATACGAGCCGCTGGATGAAAGCGGACGAAGTTTGTGGAGCGATCGACGCTTCAGTGGATACGCAGGTATGCGCCCAAAGTTGGACGCGCTTGCAAAACGCATGCCCGCAGCGTTGATCATGGTGAATCCGCCGGAATGTAAAAGTGGCGCTAGAGGTTTAGAGAGCACAGACAGCAGCGTGTTTAGTTCAAGTTACGACTTTCCAATTGTTCAAATCACACAAGAGCAAGCGGATGCGCTGTTGAAATCCGCGGACACAAGCGGGCGTTCATTGATGCAGTTGCGCCGTCTTGCTGACGAAGGAAAAATAAAAACACTTACGCTGAAACCCGATGTCAAGGCGAGTATCAATGTCTCCATTTCTGAAATAGGTTTGGCGGCGCAAAATGTTGGCGGCATTATTCTGGGCAGGGGTGCGCTGGCAAGCGAGTGGGTAATTCTTGGTTCACACTACGACCATGTTGGTATGGGTTACTTTGGAGCCCAGGCAGCCAACCGCGGCAAATTGCATCCGGGGGCGGATGACAATGCAAGCGGAACTTCCGCCATGTTGTGTCTTACAAAAAAATTGAAGGACTACATGGGCTCTAAAGAGGCGCCAGAAAATTGCCGCAGCATTTTGCTTATAGCCTTCACCGCCGAGGAAATGGGCTTGGATGGAAGCCGCGAGTATGTGAAACATCCGACCATTCCAGCCGACAAAATTGCGGCAATGGTGAACATGGACATGGTTGGCCGCCTCAGTGGTGATCGTTTGGCCATCAGTGGCACCGGCACTGCGGAGGGGTTTACGGATCTCATTCGACCCGCTGTTGTTGCCAGCGGTCTGACGGTTGATGCGGATCCCGGTGGGCGCGGTCCAAGTGATCACGCCAGTTTTTACGCGGCGGGAATTCCCGTGTTGTTTCTTTTCACGCGAACGCACGATGAATATCACACGCCAAATGATCAAGGTTTCACGGTGAATCCATATGGAGCCAGCAAGGTAATTGCGTTGGCAGAGGGTTTGGTGAAAATCTTGGTGACCACTCCAACCAAGCCCGTGTTTAAAAGCACGGATACCACTGGTGGAACCAGTCGCGGCTACGCCAAGGTGCGTCTGGGAATTCAGCCTGGCATGACCAAGCGTAATGAACCTGGCTTGGCGATTGATGGAATTAGTGAGGGAACAAGCGCCGCTGATGCTGGTTTGAAAATAGGCGATGTCATTTTGAAATGGGATGATGAACCCATGAACGACATGGGCGAACTAGTGGCTCAATTGCGCGAGAAAAATCCGGGCGACATTGTGACCTTGCACATCAAGCGCGATAGTGTTGAGCAGGATGTGAAAGTCACTTTGAAGGCCTCTGAAAAATAATATTTTCTACCGAGCACTGTTATATCGCGCATAATTTTCTTGCTTGTGGTTGGTTTGCAGAATGTCATTTTGCAGCCATATTTCATGTGAAGTCAGGCGGCTTCTATCTAGAATTTCAGCGGAAACGCCGCGTAAACATTATCAACACAACGCGCACCGATTGCGTATTGTTGCGGCATGAACCACAACTCATTGAAGGATTACGTCACGCTTGGTCGCTCTGGTTTGCGCGTTAGCCCAATGTGCTTTGGCTCCATGACCTTTGGCGATGAATGGAAAATTGGAACCGACATTGACGAAAGTTGCTCCATGCTGACGCAGTACT
>SIAM01000002.1 GCA_009691785.1 Phycisphaerales bacterium | reverse complement strand
CATGGACATTTTAAATTGGGCGGTGGTCCAAAAGTTTCCGTGGGAGGCGCCTCGCAACCAGAAGTGACAGCGCGCATATTTGAGGTGGCCAAGGCTAAGAATATTGTGGTGCAGCGGGGCGGCGCGGCGGGTCGCACGGGCACGGACACCGACGCTATTTTCATCAAAGGCGGCGGAATTGCCAGCGGTTTGGTGAGTTTGCCCATTCGCTACATGCACACCACGGTTGAAATGACGGCGCTGAAAGATTTGGAGCAGATCGCCGAAATTTTCGCCGGCTTCGCCTTGAGCCTCAAGGGCAATGAAGTGTTCGCGCCGCAATTATAAGAGCGGCGCTTTAGGTAGACTTGCAGCGATATGTTGAAATTTGTCCGCGAAGCTTTTCGAGATATTAAAAACACCGGCAGCGTGTGGCCCAGCAGTTCCGCGCTTGCTAGCGCCATGACCAAGGGACTAACCGCGCGGATTGGCAAGCGGCGCGTGCTTGAAGTTGGTCCAGGCACTGGCCCCTTCACAAAGAAATTGCTGAAAGATTTGCGCGCGGGCGACCACTTGGACGTTGTGGAAATGAACGAACTTTTTTGCGACGCCCTTGAGAAAAAAATCCTGGGGCCATTTCGAAGGTCGCATTCAAAAATCCATGTTGAGTTGCATCAGGGAAAAATTGAGGACGCGCAACTGGACGGAAACTACGACTTGATCGTGTGTGGGTTGCCATTTAATAATTTTCCGCCCACGCTTGTGCGGGCTATCTTCAAGGACCTGATGGACTTGTTGATTGACGGCGGCGAGTTGGTGTACTTTGAATACGTCGGAGTGCGCGTGATCAAAGGAACTCTGGTGGGCTTCAAGGGAAAGAAGCAACTGAAGGAAATCCGCGGAATTCGCCGCGAGTTGTTCAAGGCGCATGAGGGGCGCCAGCAACTTGTCATGGCAAATCTGCCGCCAGCACTTGCGGTTCGTTTGCGCAAAGCCACGGCTTCGGTTGGTTCTGGCTGAGCATTCATAAGGTAATGTGATTTCATGGCGTGGATCAATGAAAACTTTTTGAAATTAAGCGCGGGCTATTTGTTTCCTGAAATCGCGCGGCGCGTGAAGGTGTTTTGCGACGCCAATCCAGAGTTGGCGAAGAAGGTGATTCGCTGTGGCATTGGCGATGTCACCGAGCCGCTTCCAGAAGTGGCCGTGGCGGCGCTGCGTGAAGGTGCCGAGGATTTGGCTGTTCGCGAGCGCTTTCAGGGCTATGGACCTGCGACTGGTCACGAGTTTGTGCGCGCGGCGATTGCCCAAAGCATGTTCCGTGATCGCGGCGTTGACATTGCCGACGGCGAAATTTTTCTTTCCGATGGAAGCAAGCCGGACGCCAGCCACTTTTTGGAATTGCTTGGCAGTGGAAATGTGATCGCGGTTCCTGATCCGGTGTATCCGGTGTATGTGGACACCAACGTCATGGCTGGCAACACCGGCGCAATGAAAGACGGCCGTTACGAAGGCTTGGTGTACATGAATGCCACGCCCGAAAATGGATTTGTTCCAGAGCCGCCTTCGCAACAAGTGGATGTGGCGTATTTGTGTTCGCCTAATAATCCAACTGGGTCGGCCATGAATCGCGACTCGCTGACGCGCTGGGTGAACTGGGCTGTAAGCAATGACACGCTGATTTTGTTTGACGCCGCGTATGAGGCGTACATTCGCGACGGCGACATGCCGCGCAGTATTTTTGAAATTCCGGGCGCAAAAAAATGCGCGGTGGAATTTCGCAGCTTCTCTAAAAATGGCGGATTCACGGGGCTTCGATGTGGCTTTACTGTTGTGCCAAAAGAATTGACTGGACGCACTCGCGACGGCAAGCGAATTGCATTTCACGATTTGTGGTCGCGCCGATGGAGCACATGCAGCAATGGCGTGAGTTGGCCGGTGCAAAAAGCCGTGGCCGCGTTGTGCACGCCTGATGGGCAAAAGCAAATAACGGCGCTGTGCGATTTCTATTTGGCCAACGCCGCCATTCTTCGCAAAGCCATCGCCGCGCAAGGGCTTCAAGTGTGGGGCGGTCAGAACGCGCCGTATGTGTGGCTGAAATGTCCGGCTGGTCTTTCAAGTTGGGACGCGTTTGATTTACTGCTGAGAGAAGCGCAGTTGGTCACAACTCCTGGCGCGGGCTTTGGAAATTGTGGCGAAGGATTTGTGCGCGTGAGCGCGTTTAATTCGCGCGCCAATGTTGAGGAAGCAGGACGACGTCTTGCCTTGCTGAGCGCGGTGGCTTCAAAGCGCTAACTGCGCTCGCGTTCAGAAACGGACTGCGCTCTTGTTCAAACACGGACTGCGCTCTTGTTCAAACACGGACTGCGCTCTTGTTCAAACACGGACTGCTTGTGCCACCATGTTGGCGCCGGTGCGCGGGCTCGGCGATCAACACGCGCGCGTTAAAATTTATAACTAGCGAATACGCCAAGCACAAGCGATGTTCCGCCATCCTCGCTGCCGATGAAATTGTTGGAACTGTCATACAATTTCAATTGATTCATAACGGACGCGCCCGCTATAAAATCAACGCGAAACTGTGGAACAGGTTTCCACTCAAGTCGTCCATACAAAGTGATTTGCTGTTCCACTCCAGCGCCATTGGCAAGGGGAGCGCTGTCGTCAAGGCGAAACATTCGATATTCCCAAGCGCCGCCAAGCGCCGCATTGAACTGCGTTGAAAGTTCCTGCACAAGTTCCAACCCCACAAATGGATTCGCCTCAGGTCCGCGCACATTGGAAATTCGTAAACCTTTTTTAATTTCCCAATCAACAATTGGAACTGGAACCACAAGCACGGAATTATTCAATTGACCCTTGGCCAACAAGCCAAGTCCAAGCACATGCGTCTCGTCAAAGGCGTAACGGAAATTCACCAACGCGCCGCCGGTGATGGTCTTGCCAGCGCTGGCGTTGGATTCGCCTGACATTTGCAGCACTGGCGCGGCGCCGACGGACCAGTGATCATTGAGTTTTATGTCAAAGCGCGGAAGAATGCCAAGCGTTTCCACATTGTTCCAAGCGGCCAAGGCAAACACGCTGTTGCCCGTGAAGTTGTAGTAGTCGTATTCATAGGCAACACCGACCGAAAGCGTGACAGTTTCCGTAAGCGTGTGGCGACTTGAAATTCCAAAGTACGCGCGGTCGGCGGTATAGGAGCCACTGCCTTCAATGGATGTATTGAATTGATGGCTGTAGCCACCGGATATTTTTATATGGTTGTTGGGCTTTTCAGTTGGCGGCGCGGGAGGCGTGGTGGCTGGCGTTGTCACCGTCGCTGAATTTACATCGGGGGGAGTTGTTGAAGGAGTTGGTGATTGCGTTGTCGTAGTTGCTGGCGCAACTGCGGCTGGCGTCTTTGGCGCGGACTTGTTGTCGCCGCCAATATTTTGCGCAAGGGCGGAGCCAGTCAACAAGGTAAAAGCGGTAAAGTACATACAGTTACGCATTATTTTTTGCTTCCTACGGTTTGAGTTTCAGAACGAATGTCGGCGGGAGTGGTCTCAAGAAGATTTTCTAAAATACCATCGGCGGTTCGGCCCTCGGCCTCGGCCTCAAAGTTGAGCAACATGCGATGGCGCATGGCCGGCAGCAGCGCGGGGCGCACATCTTCAAAGGCCACCTGCGCGCGACCCGCAAGCAAAGCATTCACTTTGCCCGCCAAAATTAGCGCTTGCGCGGCGCGCGGACTGGCGCCAAAGCGCACGAATTGATTCACCATGGGCGTGGCAAATTCACTCTTTGGATGCGTGGCCAACGTGAGGCGCACCGCGTAATCCTGCACGGCCGCATCCACGCGCACTTTGCGCACCAACTTTTGATACGCAATGATTTGTTCCGCGCCAAGCACCGCCTCCACTTTGGCTTCCACGCCACTTGTGGTTCGCTCCAAAATAGTGGTGAGTTCAGCGCGTGAGCTATAGCCCACAAGCAACTTGAAAAAGAATCTATCCAGTTGCGCCTCTGGCAAGGGATATGTTCCCTCTTGCTCAATTGGATTTTGCGTGGCCATGACCAGGAAGGGCGGCTCAAGCGGGTGCGTCACTCCTCCAACAGTCACGCTGCGTTCTTGCATGGCTTCAAGCAGTGAACTTTGCGTCTTGGGCGTGGCGCGATTTATTTCGTCGGCCAAAAGAATTTGCGCGAAGATGGGACCCTTGCGAAATTGAAAGTCGCGGCCGTGTTCGCTTTCGACCACGATGGTGGTGCCTGTGACATCGGCGGGCATGAGATCGGGGGTGAATTGAATACGGCCAAATTTAAGTTGAAGCGCCTGGCTAAGCGTGCGAATGAGAAGCGTTTTTCCAAGTCCTGGAACGCCTTCAAGCAGCACATGTCCGCCCGCGAACAAGGCGATGAGCACGCCATCCACAACATTGGTTTGTCCAACGATCACTTTAAGAACTTCGGATTTCACCCGCGCAAAATCCGCACGAAACATATCAATTGAGCGCTGCGCATCGTTGGAATCACTCATGGGCGCATCATAGGGGAGATTAAATGTACATTTTGTATGATTACGCACATGCCTCAACTCTTGTCCAATTGCATTTTACATCTTTGGCGCTGATTCATACCCATGTCTTTCATTGAACCATATACACAAAGCGAGTTGCGGCCAGAGTATGTTGGCGAATCGTTGCGTTTGAAACCGCTGCTTGCAACGGCGTGGGGCAGGGCGCTGGTCGCGGGCATTCTTGTGGGAACAATGCCGGTGGTTCTGGTGTCCTGGATTTATTTTGATCAACAATTGTTGGGCAAATCAAATGAGCAAGAGATAGCGCAATGGGCATTTCTGCGATCCATAGGAATTTTAGGTGACGCGTTGCCATGGTTGTGTGTTTCGGGGTCATTTATTCTGATTGGCTTTCTTTGCAAGCGCCGAGATATTGTCGCTTGGGCGGGTTTTGCCTGCCTTTCGATTGCCCTCAGCGGTGTCGTGGTCAATCTTGTGAAATTTATTTTCATGCGCAACCGCCCAAACTGGCAAGGCGTGATACCCGATGGCGGAAGTTTTGCATTTCCTTCTGGACACGCGTCCACAATTTGCGCGGTGGCTACGGTTTTAATTTTGCGCTGGCCAAAAATATTTCCCGTGGCATTGGTGCTGGTCGCACTGGTTGCAATGAATCGAATTGTCTCGCTGAATCACCATCTTACGGATGTGATTGTCGGGGTTGTTTTAGGATTGGTTAGCACGTTCGTGGTCCAGTGGTGTTGGTGGAAATATAATCCTGGCACATTCGCGGACATGGAATAATTCCTTGACCTTGCGGCGGATTTATTCACGCGTGAAATTTATTCAGATCAATCGCAATTAGGCTGCGGGCGGACGAATTTGCAATTTATCAAGCACGCTGTCAATCAAGCCATACTTCAACATTTCTGGAGAAGTGAGCCAGTTGTTGCGTTCACAGTCCTCGGCGATTTGTTCCTCGCTGCGACCCGTGGCCTTGGAATAAATTGCGTACAACTGGTTGCGCATGCGAAGAATGTGGCGCGCCTCAATCTCAAGATCGGTGGCTTGACCTTCAAGCACACCAGCGATCAGTGGCTGATGCATTAAATTTTCCGCGTTGGGCAGCGCGAAACGCTTGCCCTTTGTGCCGCTGCAGGCGATGACCGAACCCATGCTGGCGGCTTGACCAATGATGTAGGTGCAAATGTTGCACGGAATAAAATTCATGGTGTCCACAATTCCAAGGCCCGCGGTCACGCTGCCGCCTGGACTGTTGACATACAAGTGAATGTCGGACTTCTGATCCTCGTTGGCCAGGAACAGCAACTGCGCCACGACCAAGTTGGCCATCATGTCGCTGACTTGACCGCCCACGAAAATAATTCGGTCGTTGAGCAGGCGGCTGTAAATGTCATACGCGCGTTCGCCGCGTCCGGTTTTTTCAATCACGATTGGAACAAGTGTCATGGTCGGGGGATCTCGTTGTTTGTGTAGGTTTTGGAAATCAGATCAGTTTGTCAATCACATCTGCAATCACGGCTTCAATTATTTTTTGGACTTGTCGGGGAACGAGGCGATCTCGTCCACCAAACCGTACGCCTTGGCTTCAGTCGCATTGAAGAACTTGTCGCGCTCGCCGTCTTTGGCGACGCGTTCAACAGGGTTGCCAGTGTGGCGCGCCAAAATTTCATTCAGCGCGCGCTTGTCCTTGATGATTTGCTCCGCTTGAATTTGAATGTCGGATGTTTGGCCACCAACTCCGCCAGAAGGTTGATGAATCATGACCTTGGCGTTGGGCAATATGTAGCGCTTCTTGGGTTGGCCAGCCGCCAGCAGCAACGCGCCGCCTGAGTACGCGCGCCCAATGCAGTAGGTGGAAACTTCGCTGGAGATAAATTGCATGGTGTCGTAAATGGCCAGCGTCTCATCCACATCGCCACCTGGAGTGTTGATGTAGAAGTTGATGTCTTGGCCGCGCTTCTGGCTATCGAGATACAACATTTGCATCATGACGCGGGCGGCGCTTGACGGACCAATTTCTCCAATCAAGAAGACGACGCGATTTTCGAGCAGCAACTCGTCAATGGTCATCTCGCGAGTTCGTTGGTAACTCGTGGAATTGGTGTTGGAGCGAATGATTGAAGATAGAACTTCGTGCGGTAATTGAATCGATTGCGTCGACATGGAGGTGGAATGATAACGAGGGCACGGCTGTTGTGACGCGTGGTTGGCGAAGTTTTTATTTTACGATTGCAAGGGCGAAACGCCTTGAAATGGATAGATGGCCGCAAGTTTCAGTTCTTGCGTGAGCGCGTCAAGAGCGTCGCGGTTGCGTATGAGAAGTTTAGGATCCGCAAGATCTTCGGGCGTGAGTTCCTCTGGATACCAACGCTCAATCCACGCGCGCAGTTGCGCCGCGCGCGCGGTGTTGAACACGCAACCCGCATGAATACCCGCCAACTTATTTTCACTTGATGTTGGCGCAAGCGGCACGCGCAGGCGCAAACACGCTGGGCCGCCGCCGTTGCGCATGCTTTCGCGCACATCCATATACAGGATGCGCGAAATTGAATTGCGCGGATCTTGTTGAATGCGCCGAGCCACGGCGCTGGCGCGTTCGTGGTGCTCCACTTCGCTTGGACACACCAGCGTCATTGCGCCGTCCGGCGTTGTGACAAGTTGTGAGTTGAACAAATAGGTGGTCACCGCCTCCGCAACGGTGAGTTCATCGTGGCTCACGGCGATGGGACAAAATGAATTGCCAACGCGCTGGGCAAGCGCGTGCAGGACTCGGTCATGATCAAGCCACGCATCTTGGTGATAGAGCAGCGTTGAGGCATTGCCCACCGCGACAACATCGTTGTGAAAAACACCTTGATCAATGGCGTCTGGATGTTGCTGCGCGAACACGCAGCGCGCGGGATCAAGTTGCAACACTTCGGCCACGCGCTGGCTGGCTTGCAGCGTTTGCCGCGCTGGATGAATCTTTGGTTGAAGCCGCGGATTGGCCGCGTCCACTCCATACACAAAGAAATGTGTGGCGGGCTGGCTGGCGTTGTCCGCGTCAAACAATCGCGTGTGATTGGCGGCGCCTTCGTCGCCCATGTCGGCGCTGGCGGCAAGCGCGGTGTGAATTTCAAATTGCGCACGGTCGCTCAACACCGCGTTCAACATGGCGCGCGTGCATGGCGGCTCAATGGCGCGGTGTGTCATGGACTTTAAATTTGCAACCACCACGTGCGTGCGTTTGTTGCGCGTGTCTTGCGCGGGCGCCACGGTTGCGGCGTTGGCGCTCCACATGAAACTGGAGCTGCAACATTGCGCCAACAGGTGCGGCTTGTTGGCGTGCGCTTGCGCAAGCATATTGGCGTCGGTGCCGGTGAAGCCATGTTCACGCAGCGCCCATATGGCGGGGCGCTCTTGCGGCGGGAAAAAACATTGCGCCACGCCCAGCGCCGCAACCGCCTCCATTTTTGCAACGCCTTGCAGCGCCGCCGCCTTTGGGTTTGAAACACAACCCGCGTTGTTTTGGCTAGCCATGTTTCCCGCGGCAAGTCCGGCGTAATTGTGGGTCATGCCAACAAGGCCATCAAAGTTGGCTTCTGTTGCGGCGTTGAAAGATTGCGTGTTGGAAACATTCACATGTGGAAGGTAAGCGATGACGCGTTGATTTTTCTCGCCGCACGCGGCGCTCTAAAGATACTCTTGCGGCAATGGCCAAGCGCGAAAGTTCCAGCACCAATCAAGTCAACGCCGACATGCGCGTTGTGGTTCTCACTGGAAAAGATTCGCTGCTGCGTTTGGAACGCTCGCACGCGCTGGAAGCCGAGCTGAAAAAACAATTCGGCAGCGTGGATCGATTTGATTTTGATGGCACCACCACGTCGCTAGCCACGGTGCTGGATGAGTTGCGCATGTTCGGTCTTTTGGCCACGCACAAATTAATCATCGTGGACAACGCGGAGGCGTTCATGGGCAGCGAAGATCGCCGCCGCGCCATGGAGCGCTACGCGGAAAATCCGCAGGCGGAGTCCACGCTTCTTATGCGTAGCGCGTCGGGTTGGCGACCCGGAAACTTTGACAAGATGGTGGCCAAAGTTGGCGCCGTGTTGAAGTGCGATTCGCCTGGCGATGAAGAGGCGCGCGATTGGTGCGTGCAACGAGCCAAACAAACCTACACGGCCACGCTTGAATCAAGCGCCGCGGATTTGCTAATAGAAAAAATTGGCTGCGACTTGGCGCGTCTTGACACGGAGTTGTGCAAGCTTGCGTCCGCCGCGGCGCAACCCGGCGATGCCGACGTGGTGATAACGCGCAAAATTGTGCAGGAATTCACGGGACTCAGCCGCGAGGAGCAAGCGTGGGAAATTCAACAACCAATTCTTGCGGGCGACGCCGCGGCGACATTGCAATTGCTGCACGAGTTGCTCACGGTAAGCCGCGTGCCCGAAGTCATGATTGGCTGGAGTTTGGTTGATCTCACGCGCAAAATTCACGACGCCAGCCGCATGCTTGCCAGCGGAAAAAATGAAGGCGATGTGGCAAAGGCGCTGAAGTTGTGGGGGCCAAGCGCGGGCAGTATTTCACGCATCGCCCGGCGCGTGCACCCGCGCGTTGCCGCGAAAATGTTCGCCGCCGCCATCGCCGCCGATCAGTCCACAAAGAATGGAACATCGCTTGATTCGGCGCGCACATTTGAAATGTTCGCCGTGCAAGTGGCGCGCCAAATCGCTGTTTGATCCATAAAGAAATCGCAAAGCATTTCAAGGTAGAATCGTTCACCCTTCGGGGTACCCGCAATGCAGGACAACGCCGCACACACTTCAGAGCCGCATTACTCGCACAATGCGATTCGATTGACCCCCAAGCAAACCGCCGCGCTTTCATTGGCGACCATTGGCATTGTCTTTGGCGACATTGGAACCAGCCCCCTGTACGCGCTGAAAGCCTGCATTGAGCATCGCAGCCACGCCAGTCCAATCGATGAGGGATACATCTTTGGAATTCTGTCCATGATGACATGGGCGCTGTTGATCACGGTGAATCTGAAATATTTGCTCATGATTCTGCGCGCCACCAACCACGGCGAGGGCGGAATATTTTCGCTGCTGTCGCTGATTCCAAGATCGCTGAACAAGGGCCGCGGAATGCGCACGCGCACCATTGTGCTGCTGGCCATGTTGGGCGCGGGACTTTTATTTGGCGACGGCTTGATCACCCCAAGCATTTCGGTGTTAAGCGCCGTGGAAGGTTTGAAGGAGCTGCCCAACCCACCAGCATGGATTGGTCAGGCGATTCTGCCAATTACGCTGGCTATTTTAACCGGGCTCTTCGCGGTGCAGCAATTTGGAACCGGCAGCATTGGAAAATTCTTTGGTCCCATCATGGTCGCGTGGTTCCTGTTGCTTGCGGCCATGGGTCTTTACCAGATCCAGATGAATCCGGAAATCATCAAGGCTGTCAATCCAATGTACGTTTGGTATTTCATTCAAAGCGATCCATTTCAAGCCTTTACGGTGCTGGGTTCCGTGGTGCTTGTGGTCACTGGCGCCGAGGCTTTGTACGCCGATGTTGGCCACTTTGGAAAGTTTCCAATTCAACTTGCTTGGTACGCCATTGTGCTGCCTTCGCTCTTGTTGAATTACTTTGGACAAGGCGCGTATGTGTTGGATTTCATCCATCACGGGGCCTTGGATGACGAATCAGTGCATGCGCTTCGACCATTCTTTGGCATGGCGCCCGATTGGGGCATTGTTCCGCTGGTCCTTATCGCCACCATCGCCGCCATTATTGCCAGTCAGGCCATGATCAGCGGCGTGTTCAGCATTGCGCGACAAGCGGTGCGGCTTGGATACTTGCCGCGCCTGCGCATGGTGCACACCAGTAGCGACGCCGAGGGTCAGATTTATTTGCCCGCGATCAATCTCATCATGCTGGTTGGTTGCGTGATGACGGTGATCTTGTTTCCAAGCAGCGAAAAACTTGGCAGCGCGTACGGCATCGCGGTCACGGGCGACATGATCATCACCACCATATTGTTCAGCATCATGGCGCGCAGGCGTTGGCGTTGGCATCGCTGGCAAGTTGTTGTTGTGGCCACATTCTTTTTAACCATCGATGGTTTGTTCTTTGGCGCCAACGTGATCAAGGCGCTCACAGGAGGTTGGTTCACCATCACCATCGCGCTTGGCGCAACCATGATCATGCTCACCTGGCAGCAGGGGTCCTATTTGTTGGGCAAGAAATTCGCGGAGACATCCAGCAATATTCATGAGTTTCTCGCGGCTTTATGGGTGAAAGAAGTTCCGCGCGTGCCAGGCACCGCTGTGTTTCTTGCCACCAACAACTCCACGCCGTTCTCCTTGTCTTCATTTGTGGAGCACAGCCACGTCTTGCATCAGCAAGTGTTGCTGGTCAGCGTGACGTCAATCAATTTGCCCGTGGCTCCACCGCAGAGACAAATTCGTTTGACATGGATGCCGGACGGCTTCTACAAAGTTTCGGCGCAGTGTGGATTCATGGAGAGCCCCGACATTCCAAAATTATTGGAGAAGGCACGCGAATACGGGCTTGTATGGGATCCAGAAACCACCACCTATTTCGCGCGGCGCGTGGTGGTGTTAAGCACGGGCAATTCTCCCATGGCGCTGTGGCGCAAGAGGTTGTTCGCCTCGTTGTCGAGCGTGGCCACCGACAGTGTTCGGACTTTTAATTTGCCGCCAAGCCGCGTGGTTGAATTCGGCGTGCAAATGGAGTTGTAAACCGTGCGCCTGATCGCCTTAAAAATGTTGTTTGGTGACAGCGCCAAGTTCTACGGAATTTTGCTGGGGCTGACTTTCGCCACTCTGCTGATTACGCAGCAAGCAGCCATTTTTGTGGGCTTAATGAGCCGCACCTACGCCTTGATTGAGGAGACTCCGCAAGCCGATTTGTGGGTGACCGATCCAACAATGCAATTTGTGGACGACACCAAACCCATGCAGGTGACGGCGCTTGACCGTGTGCGCAGCGTCAGCGGAATTGAGTGGGCCAGTCCGCTGTTCAAGGGGTTGCTGGTGGCCAAGTTGCCAAATGGTGGTCGCCAAATTTGCGATGTGATTGGAGTGGACGACGCCACACTCATTGGCGTACCGGCCGTCATGTTGCAAGGCAGGGTTGAGGACTTGCGAAAGACCGACGCGATATTTATTGAGAGCCGCGGCGCGGCCAAACAATTATTGCAGCCACTCACGGCGGACAAGAACGGACCAAAGCGTTCAATGCAAGTTGGTGACGAATTGGAGTTGAATGAGCGCCGCGCCGTTATCGCCGGCATTGCGGAGACGCGGCCGTCGTTTCAAAATGTTCCAACTATTTACACAACGTATTTGCGCGCGGTTGGTTTTGCGCCAGCCAATCGCCGCACGCTCAGTCTTATTCTGGTGAAGGCGTTGCCGGGACAAGACCTGCTTGAATTGCAAACACGCATTCAAGCGCAGACGGGTTTGGTCGCCTACACACCAGCGGAATTCAGCTGGAAAACCCTTGATTATTGGATGACGCAGACAGGCATTCCGATTAATTTTGGCATGGCAATCGTGCTGGGTTTTTTGGTTGGCGTTGCCATTGCCGGACAAATGTTTTACAACTTCACGCTGGACAATTTGCGGTACTTCGGCGCCATGAAAGCCATGGGCGCCACCAGTCGGCAACTTTTAAATATGGTGGCGGTGCAAGGCATGGCGGCGGGCATTCTTGGTTTGGGTTTGGGCCTTGGCGCCACGGCGCTCTTTGGCTTGATGATTCCGGGTGATCGTTTGGCGTTCAAATTGACATGGCACTTGCCAATTATTTCAACATTCGCGGTCATAGTGATTGTGCTTGGCGCCAGCGGACTTTCCATGTGGAAAGTGATTCGCCTTGATCCCAAGGAAGTGTTCAACGGATGATTGGGCAGCAAGCAATTTTTTGCGACGGCGTTGCCAAGACCTATGGCGAAGGCGAATCCGCTGTGAAGGCTTTGCGAGGAATAGATTTAGCCGCCAACTTTGGCGAGATTGTTGCGCTGGTGGGACCCAGTGGTTGTGGAAAGACCACGCTCATTTCTATTTTTGCCGCGATTTTGTCGCGCAGTAGCGGGGCGCTTCGCCTTGCGGGCGTGGATCCAGACGCCATGACCAATCAAGAGCGAACCATGTTTCGCCGCGAAAAAGTTGGATTTATTTTTCAGCAGTTCAATTTGGTTCCGCAAATCAGCGTGGTGGAAAATGTGGCTATTCCGCTGCTTTTGCGCGGTGAAAACCGAACCGAGTCCCTGGACCGCGCGGAGAAATTGTTGGCAGAAGTGGGCCTTCACAATCGCGCGCATAGTCGACCCTTCAAACTTTCAGGCGGTCAACAACAACGCGTGGCGATTGCGCGCAGTTTAATTCACGAGCCGAGTATTTTGGTGTGCGATGAACCCACCAGCGCGCTTGACGGCGCCACGGGCCAGCGCGTGATGGAGTTGATTCGCGAGCAAGGCCGCCGACCCGATAGGCTTGTTGTTCTTGTGACCCATGACGAACGCATTTATCATTTCGCTGATCGCATTGCGCATATGGACGACGGTTTGATCACGCGTATTGTGCGCAGCGATGTTGAACTTGCCGCGCTGCAGGCGGCCGCATTTGCCAAGGAAAAATAAAATGAAAATAAAAATTCGCTTTGTCATTCTTCCCATCATCGCGATTGTTGGCATTGGACTTGCCTGTTACACGGTCTACAAGCAAAGTCGCCCCGCGCCCAACGCTCCGCCAAGCGGCCAGCCAACCAAGAGTCCGTTTTCAAATCGCGTGGCCGGCAGTGGCTTGGTTGAACCCGCCACCGAAATCATGAACATTGGAACTTCCATTTCGTGCATCGTTCAAAGCGTGCAGGTGATCGAAGGCCAATTGGTGAAGAAGGGCGCTGTCTTGTTCACCCTGGATCAGCGCGACTTTGTGGCGCAATTAGCGGCCGCCAAGGCCAAATGCGATGTCGCCAATCGCAAGGTGGAGCAGTTGAAATCCATGCCACGCATTGAGGATGTTGATCGCGCAAAATCCATTGTCGCGCAACGTCAATCGGCGCTGGACGACGCCACATTGCGGCTTGAACGCCTCAACGCCGTGGAGGATCAAACGGCCATCAGCGCCAACGAAAGACCCACGCGCATGTTTGAGATCAATCTCACCACATCGCGCTTGGCCGAAGCCAAGGCGGAGTTGGCCAAGATAATGAAGGGCACCTATCCCGAGGATCTTGCGGTGGCGGTGGCCGATGCGAAAGTGAGCGAAGCGGAAGTGCAGATGTTGCAAACCGATATTGATCAGAGCCAAGTGAAGTCACCGATTGATGGCACCGTGTTGCGTGTGAATATTCGTCCTGGTGAATTTGCAATGGCTGGAGCAATGCGCGATGGCTTGGTGGTGGTGGGGCAACTCACGCCGCTGCACATTCGCGTGGATGTGGATGAACTTGACGCGTGGCGCTTTGATCCCAAAGGCAAGGCCGTGGCGGTGCTACGCGGTGGAAAAATCGTGGAGTTTCCCATTGAATATGTGCGCACTATTCCGGTGGTCATTCCCAAGCGCACGCTGACGGGTGAAAATTCCGAACGCATTGACACGCGCGTGATGGAAATTATTTATCGTTTCACGCAGGACAATCCGCAAGTTTTGCCCGGCCAATTATTGGATGTGTACATTGACAGTGGTTCGATTGCACCCACAACGCCAGCCAGCACTCCCGCGAGCATGCCTATGCAAACGGTTGAGCCAACCAAGCCTGTTGAAACAACGAAACCCGTTTCAGGTTGAACGCGCAAGCGATCGTTAGCGAACAATCAGAACTGGACGCGTGCTGCGATGAACCAAGTCCGTCGCGACGCTGCCCAGCAAGAGTTTGCTCATGCCAGTCGCGGCCGTCGTTCCAACCACAATCACATCCGAGTTGCGATCTTCAGCGACATCAAGCAGCACTTCAACGGCGGAGCCTGGACATGTCAATCCTTGAACCCGCACACCGAAAGCCGAAAGTTTTTTAGTTCGCTCGGATAAGCCCGCGCGCGCAACGGCGTCGCTTTCGCCAGCCTCCACAATGGGTACGGCTGGAACTTCCACGCCCACAAATGGTCCAGCCACTTGCGTGGAATGCATCAAGCTCACTTCGGCGTTCTCAAATGGCGCCGCAACACGCACGGCGAACTCCGCGGCGCGGTCGGCTTCGGGTGAAAAATCGGCGCCAACCAGCAAGTTTTTGAATGACACGGGGCGCACCGCGTCCGACGGATGCACAACCAATGTTGGAGTGGTGGCCAATTTCAATGTTGAATCAGCCACCGAACCCATGAAGATTCGGCTAAGCATATTTTTTCCGCGGCTTCCAATGACTAGCAAATCAGAGCCAGAGTCGCGCGCAATCCTTGCCACAACTTCCGCGGTTGCGCCTTTGAGCAATTGAACTTCGGTGGGAATTCCGCGTTCCATTTCACATGCGGCCAAACCAGCCAAGCACACTCGCACTTCATCTTCGCTTAAGCCGTGGTCGTCCTTGGTGTACGCGTGCACCAACAACAGCGACGCTTTATGCGCAAGCGCCAACTCCGCCGCCCAACCAAGCGCTGTCGCGGCGGGTGGCGAGAAGTCCGTTCCAACAGTGATAAGGCGAAGTGGATTCATAATTGATGCGATCTCCGATGAAGATAGTACGCCAATGCACGCCGTGTAGGAGTAGCATTTCACATATGAGCACCGCAAAGTTAGAGCACCGCGCCGCGCGCATCGCGCTGATCACCTCCGTGGTGCTTTTGCTTACAAAGCTTACGGCGTGGCGCCTCACTGGAAGCACCGCTGTTTTTGGTGACGCCATGGAAAGCGTTGTGAATGTGGCGGCCAGCGCGTTGGTGATTTGGAGCGTGTGGATGGCCAATCGTCCCGCCGATCAAACGCATCCATATGGCCACGGTAAGGCTGAATTTTTAAGTTCCGCCATTGAAGGCGGCATGATCAGCGTGGCCATGTTGGTGGTCATGGTGCGCAGCGCGCTGGAACTATTAGAGGGCAGTGCGGCGGTTGAAAAAATTGATTTTGGATTGCTGCTTCTTGCGTTCACCATCATGGCCAACGGCGGCGTTGGAATGTGGTTGATTCAAGTTGGGCGAAAAACAAAAAGCAGCGCGTTGAACGCGGACGGAATTCACTTGATTTCCGACGCGTGGACCAGCGGCGCCGCCGTGGTTTCACTTTTGCTTGTGCGTTGGACGGACAAACAGTTTCTTGATCCAATCATTGCCTTGATCATGGCCGTGTGGGTGGGGTTTGTTGGCTATCGACTTATTCGCCGCGCGCTTGGAGACTTGCTAGATGAGCAGGACCTTGCGGACTTGGCAAAGGTTGAAACAATTTTAAAGGACCACGCGCGCGCGGATGGACCGCTGCCGCGCATTGTTTCATTTCACAAGGTTCGCACGCGCCACAGCGGGCGCGACCATTGGGTGGACTTTCATTTGCAACTTCGCCCCGACATGGATTTAAAAAGCGCGCACAATGTGGCCAGTGAAATAGAAAATAATATCGAGGCCGCGCTGGGCGGAACCGCCACGGCGCACATTGAGCCCGCGCGCTGAGCGCAATTTTCCAAGCATTTTCAAGCAGTTTTTACAACAACAGCCAGCCCGTCAGCGCGCACAAAACCACCACGGCCGGTACTGGAATAAGTTTGCGCCGCAGCAAGGCGAACGCCCCCAGATAAATCAAGATCATGATTGTTGTTGGTCCCACTGCAATGGCCCCAAACGGACGGATCACCAATGCAGGCACTATGGAGCCAATCAGCGCTGCGAACAACAAGCCAACCACCGCGGCGTTCACGCCAGACAACATGCCGCGCGCCCATGTGCGGTGTTTGAGCGTGTCCCAAAATGGAAGCGCCGCGGTCATGAGCAGCAATCCTGGAATAAAAATTGCAACTGTTGCCACACACGCTCCAAAGCTTGGCGGGATATGCAGATTGCATGTGGCGCCAAGAAACGCGGCGAAAGTGAACAGCGGTCCAGGAATGGCTTGCGCCACTCCGTAGCCGGCAAGAAATGTATTTTCGTCAATCAAGTCAGTGAACACAAAGCGTGTTTCTAAAAGTGGCAGCACCACATGTCCTCCACCAAATACCAGCGAGCCAGTCTGCGCAAATAGAGCCCACGGTGTCCATGTCACAAACAAGTTTGCGGCGAACAGCGCCAGTGCTATCAATGCGAAACGTTTAGAAATTGGGCTGGTGGAATGCGCTGACTCCAACTCAACAGGCTCATCGCGCGGCAGTGCGAACAAGCCAGCCGCCGCGCCAATGAACAACACCCACGCTTGCGCAATGGTGTCACGCAATAAAAAGCTAAGCAACCCCGTGGCTACTACAAGTATTTTGTGCCGTGAATCTGGCGCAAGCAAGACAAACATTTGTATTGCCGCCAATGCCACCACCGCAACAGCGGCCGCTTTGAGTCCTTGCAACCAACCGGCGTTTGAAAGTTCGCCTGGATACAACACCGTCATGGCCACGGCGTACATCATCAAAGCGCTGGGCAAGGTGAATCCAATCCATGCTGCAAGTCCGCCAACAATGCCCGCGCGCTCCACGCCAATTGCATATCCAACTTGGCTGCTTGAAGGTCCAGGTAAAAAATGCGACAGTGCGACAAGGTCAGCGAATCGCGATTGCGTGATCCACTTGCGACGCGTGACAAGTGTCTCCTGAAAATATCCAATGTGCGCCATTGGTCCGCCGAAAGAAAAACATCCAAGACGCAGGAAGATGAAAAATATTTCGCCAACGCGTTTGAACTTCATGTGATTGGTAGACTCACCGCTTCAAATGCTAACGCCGTTTGTTACCACTTTGATGATTGGATTTGGCGGGGGCATAGGCGCGGCCACGCGCTTTCTGATTTATTTTTTTCTGGACCGCGGGCGGCTCTGGCCCCAGTGGAAGATATTGCTGTGCATCAATTTGCTGGGCTCGCTGGCCATTGGATTTTTAAGCGGATTTCTGCTGAAAATGCATGCGGATTACTCCCAACTGATCACTGATGTGCTGCTGACGGGATTCCTTGGCGGCTTCACAACCTTCAGCGCGTTCATGATTGAATCCACGGAAGGCTTGCAAAATAAGCGCGCGCGCGGCGCCGTGTTGTTCATCACGCTCAGTATTGTTGGCGGGGTGGCGTTGGCATGGCTTGGCCAAAGGATCAGCGCATGACTTCCAAATCGCCACCAACTCTTCCTTCGATCTGGCTCATGCTTGCGGTGGTTTTTGGCGGCGGCACCATGGGAACAATGCTTCGCTATGGCGCGGAGCAAGTGTGTCCAATCTTTCAAGCCGATCCTTGGGTCGCCGTTCTTGTTGTGAACTTGCTCGCCACTTTTTTCGCCGCGTGGGTTGGTCGTAAATATTTAATTCTTTCCCGTGGCCACTTTGTGGATGTGGTTGATCCATTTCACAAAAAAAATCCATTGTTCAATTTATTTTTTGTCTCTGGATGCATGGGCGGCTTGAGCACCTTCAGTTCGCTGGCGCAAGAATTAATGCAGCAACTCACGCGCGGCGATTTGCTTCAATGTGGGCTTAATCTAGGTCTTTCGTTGGTTCTTGGATTTGCGGCGGGAGCGTTTGGTTTAAGGCTGGGTCAAGCCACAAGTTGATGCGCTAGGCTTTGTCGCATGGCAACAAAAAACAAGTCGGCTAGACCAAAGCCCGTTGACGCCTGGGGCGGCGCGCCGTTGAACATGACCACATTGCGCAAGTTGTGGAAGCCTCGGCGCGACGCGTATTCCAAAGCGCACTTGTATGAGGAAGTTCGCGTTCGCATTCATCGCGCGCTCACGTGGCTGGAATTTTCCGAGCGCTGCGACGAGCCAGACGACCTTGACGCCAAATTGATCGCGCAGTGGATTGCGTTCACGGCGCTCACAAGTCAGTGGAACAAAAAATCTGGAGCGCCAGAACCTGACGCCGGCGCGACTCGCTTATTCATAAAACAAATTCTGGATCATGACCAAGATGGCCTCATGCAAATGGTGTTGGAAACCAATGACCGTGCCGCACGCGCCTTGTTTGAAGACGCGTATTTGGCCAAGCAATTTAAGTCGCGCCAACCCGCTCAACAGGCCAAGCCGCGCGATGGAAATGGCAAGCCATTTTCCACCAAGTCCACCATGGAGGAAATCTTGGAGCAGGCGCAATTTCAGCCGTGGTTGGAGGCTGTTCTTGAGCGTGTTCTATTTGTGCGCGATCAACTTGTGCACGGCGGAAGCACCTACAACAGTCGTTTGAACCGCGTGGCCGTGCGCCGCGCCAGTTCGTTGCTTGAACATGTGGTTGCATGCTTCATGCAAATTCTTATGGAGCATGGCTACACGGATGACTGGGGAGACTTGTGCTACTCGCCACTTGTGGATTGAAATGTTGAACTCGTTTAGGGGCTTGAAAATTTACCCGTAGCCAGTTGAGAACGGAAATTTTTTACTCTCTGTGACGCGAAAAGTTTTCCCCTTTCAGTTGAAGTCTGGTTTGATTCGTCCGCTTCGCTCGCAGAACTTTTCTTAGCGCTTCTTAAAGTAAAATAAAAGATTCATCCCGCTTCGGGGCGAGGTCCGTCATTGGTGGCGTCACGTTTGTTGCGACGGCTGTCCGCGCGCGCCACTCCACGGTGCAGTGCTTCTGGCCCATACTTGCGCGCCACAGCGTCGGTAATGGAGTCAAGCTTGCGTTGAACCTCCGCGGCGACATCTGGAAAAAGTTCTGGCTGCACTTCGGCGCGCATGCGATCGATGCGCTCCACGCTGACGCCAATCAGGCGCAGTGGCAACGCGCTTTCCATGCGCCACGCCGCAAGCAACGCATCCGCCGCTTGCCAAATTGTCTTGGTGGAATCGGTGCATGGATTGAGCGTTTGTTGCCTAGAAAACGTGTCGAAATTTGCCAATCGCACTTTCAGCGTGACGCATTTTGCATAGCCCGCGGAAGCGCGCAACCGCAGCGCAACGCGATCGCATTGCTCTTGAAGAACGGCGCGCAGCAATGTCATATCACCAATATTGCGGTCGAATGTTTCCTCTTGTCCCACACTCTTTGCGTCGTGTTCCGTGATGACTTCGCGCTCATCAATGCCAAGCGCAAACTGCCGCCACTGCGCGCCAGATTCACCCAACCGCGCGCGCGCTTGTTCTTCGCTTAGATTTTGTAAATCACCAAATGTATGAATGCCCGCGTTGATGAATTTTGGAAGCGTCTTTGGACCCACGCCCCACATGTTAGAAATTGCAAGCGGCGCCAATATGTCACGCGTTTGCTCGGATGAAATTATGGTCAATCCGTTTGGCTTGTGCAAATCGCTGGCAATCTTTGCCACAAATTTAGAAGTAGCCACGCCAACGCTCACGGTTAATTTTAATTCCCCATACACCCGCGCGCGGATTGCTCGCGCGATGGTTGGTCCACTGCCCAGTAGCAATTGCGAACCAGTGACATCAACAAAAGCCTCGTCCACGCTGATGGGTTCAACCAGTGGCGATTGGTCACGCAAGATATTCATAAATTGCTGACTGATTTCGCTGTAGCGATCAAAGCGCGGAGCGCGCACGGCAGCATGCGGGCATTTGGCCAGAGCCAAGGCCATGGGCATGGCGCTATGGCAACCAAACTTTCGCGCCTCATAGCTGGCGGCGGCAACCACGCCGCGACCGCCTTCGCCACCCACTAAAATCGGCCGGCCCCGAAGCGTTGGATCATCAAGTTGCTCAACGCTGGCAAAAAAAGCATCCATATCGGCGTGCAGGACGCATTTTTGCCAAACACAAATGATATTCTCGGACTTTGGCATCGATGACTGTTAGTTTATCCAATTTAATTTAAATTATTTTGTTGACAATGCATCAAATCCAATCACAATACGAACAGTAAGAGTGTTCCCAAACTTTCTTATATTTTATAATTGATCCGGCGTAAGCCGTTGTCCGGGTTGGTGTTGCCGTGGATGGGTGTGAAAAGCCCCATCTTGTTTGGGATAATTTTGCAAAAAAGGGCGTGGGCGCTTAAGGAAACTTAAGCGACTCACGCCTTTTCTATTTTTACGTTTCACACAAACTGATTCGTATTTTGAAACAGGCAATTTGGCGTGGTGGTGGCTCGTTCTTGCTGCTGTTTACGTGCGAAATTTCCAGAGGTGCAAATTGAATTGGCTCATAGCATGAACAAATAATGAATTCAGCAGACGCCCCCGGATCTCCTTCACTTCTTGACGCATGGCTTCATGTGCTGGCAGCTGTGCATCCGCTTATAGTGCATTTTCCAATTGCTCTTGCGGTTGTCGCGGCTTTAGCGATGGTGTGGCATTGGATTTGTCGGCATGAGGGATTTGGCGATTTCGCATTTCACTGCATTTGGATCGCGGCGCTGGCCAGTGTGTTTGTGGCCGCAAGCGGGTGGTTCTTAGGAAACACCACAGCTGACAGCAATGAATTGTCTTTGCACCGCTGGTTTGGCATAGGAAGTTCAGCGGGATTGGTTGCTCTTGCATTTATGACTTCGCTTGTGCGCAGTGACTCTTGGCCGGGACTGTTGAAAATTTCACGCATCACTTCGCTTCTTGTTGCAATTGGTATTGGAATTACCGCGCATTTTGGTGGTGACATGGTTTGGGGCGAGGGACACGTCACCACGCCACTTTCGGCAGCGTTGTCAGCGAGTTGGAAATCACTGAGTGAAAGTAAAAGCGCAACGCCAACCGCGCCAACCGCGCCAACCGCGCCAACCGCGCCAACCGCGCCAACCGCGCCAACCGCGCCAACCGCGCCAACCGCGCCAACCGCGCCAACCGCGCCAACCGCGCCAACCGCGCCAAACGCGCCAACCGCGCCAGCAACAGAAGCACCAAAATTGAATGCGGCTTTGTTCATCAATGATGTGCTGAGAATAAGTGTTGTTTTTGCAATGTCTGCGACACAAACACCGCCTCCTGCGACAACGCCAACCGCGCCACCCGCGCTGCCCGCGGCAACTCCAGCGGAAATTCCAAATGATCTTGAGTACAACAAAAATATTCTTCCAATACTTGAAGCCCGTTGTTGGGACTGCCATGGCAAAGGCGTAGCTAAAGGTGGCGTGGCATTTGATCACGTGGCGGAACTGATCGTGAAAGAGCCGCTGGCTAAAAGTAAAACCTTTCCAATAATTTATGTTGGTAAACCGCAATCAAGCATCATGGTGACAGCGATTAAAAAACCGATGTCTTCCAAAGGTCACATGCCGCCTAAGGGCGCTCGGCTTGCGGCGGATCAAATTGCATTGATTGAAGCTTGGATTCGGCAAGGCGCAAAAGTTGTGAATCCGCCCAAGCCCAAGCCCTAGCCCAAGCCCTAGCCCAAGCCCTAGCCCAAGCCCTAGACAGCGACAAATTTCACTGCCGCGATAAGCAATACGCACCCAAGTATGATGCGCAATCCATTTTGAGATGCGCTGCCAGTGCTCCATTTAGCGCCGAACCAACCGCCAACAATTGCCACGGCGCATGCCCACCACAACCAATTTGGAAAACTGATGCTTTGAATCATTAAGCCGCTTAAAGCCGCGATTGAATTGAATACTATAAATGGGGCGGACACCGCCGCGGCTTCGCGTGGCGTGGCCCACGCGCACAAAATGAGCAGGGGCGTTAGGAAAATTCCTCCGCCTACACCAACCAAACCGGAAAGAAATCCAATCGCCGCTCCACACGCCAGCGCGTCAAACATTACAAGCGGCTTGATCGAAACATTTCTTTGCGGCATGAATAGTCTGACCGCCGCAATCAGCAATGTTGCGGCCACCAAAATTTTAAACGCGATCTCATCAATTGCCAGCGTGCCGCCCCAAAATGCGAAGGGAATGGAAGTGACAATGAATGGCCAAAGCAAGCGCCAACGAAATTGTCCAGCTTTCACAAAAGTGAATGAGGCTAGCGCCGACACTAAAATGTTGAGCACCAGCGCACAGGGACGCATGAACACGGCGCTCACGCCAAACAGCGCCATTATGGCCAGATAGCCCGATGCGCCGCCGTGGCCAACGCTGGCGTATAGCGCCGCGACCACGCCAAGAAGCACAATGAAAGTTACAAGCGCGAAATCGGTGGGCATGTGAATAAGTTTAGTGCGTTCAATTATTTCAGCTGTGTGCGCGCATGCAAATTTGCCACGCACGTTCCCAATGGACCGCGCAAACAGCGCATGTGGAATTGATGTTGCACCGCATTCGCAACATCCGCCGCCCGCAGTGCGTAGCGTCACCCGCGCCCACCACGGCGCAATCATTTTTCAGCGGAAAAGCAAACAAACGTCCCGAGGTGGATTCGAACCACCGACCTGCAGCTTAGAAGGCTGCTGCTCTATCCAGCTGAGCTATCGGGACAAGCGATCATTTCAGTCACGGACTTGGATGATTGTAATAGTGCGAGCCCCAAGTGCATTGTGGGTTTCAGCAAGTCATTTCTGGCATCGCGTCCTCATATGTTGGAGCAGTACGCTCACTTGTTACTTGCCTCAATCAAGTTTAATCTCTACTCGACATGGACAGCACAGGCACCAGAAACAAATTAATCGTAATTACGGTCGCCGTGGGAGTGATTGTCTCGATTATTGTTTTTGTACTGGCGGGAAAAATGATTTTGGAAAGTCAGAAAGAAGAAGCGCAGGGTTTGGCTCTTGTGTTCGCTGAAAGCATTGATCCGAGCAAAGTTGAGCGCTTGGTGATTGAGAAAAATTCATCCGCGGACAACGCCATTTACAAAGAATTTCAAAGCAGCACTCAGGCAATTGTGAAGAGCACTTCTATGTTTGGAATCCCAATTGTCGGCGCGTCGATTTTGGTTCCCACTCAAAACTCGGCGGCCAGTGGATTTGATTTTCTTGTAAGCAGCCACGATTCAGAGAGTCAATCAAACTCAATGCGCGTTCCATTTCAACGCGGGGACCACGCAATTCAATTTGAAATGGATGGGCAGCCAGCGGCGG
Organism: Phycisphaerales bacterium; assembly: GCA_009691785.1. Lineage (GTDB taxonomy): Bacteria > Planctomycetota > Phycisphaerae > Phycisphaerales > SM1A02 > SYAC01. Next base: position 73,913 of record SIAM01000002.1, on the reverse strand, counting down.
TCACCATGTGGAACAGCGCGGAAGGATCATGGTTGATCGGCTACGCGCCGATTATCAATGTCAGCGGAAAAAGTATTGGCTTTGGGGTAATTGAATTGAATCAAAAAACCACCAACTTTATTTTGATAAAGTTGTTTTTGTTTTCCATAGTCACGGGGTTGATTGTGTCCATTCTGGCAAGCGTGTTGCTGAGCAGTATCATTGCGCGACAACTTCGGCCGTTGGTCGAGCGCGAAGAACATGATTTTTTAATTCATCTGCTTGGGGAACAATTGTCCAAGGTGACGGATGTGGATTTGTTGCTCAATAAAATTCTGGATTCTTCGCTTGAGTTTTCAAAATGTGAAGCCGGCTCGATTTGGATTAAGGATCAAGACCAACTTGTGTTGTGGTACGCCCGCAATCTTGTTTTAGAGTCGCGCACGCCAAAAATGCATACTGGAATTATGAACGTGCGTATTGCGATCACCGCAAATAGTATCGCGGGTTATTGCGCGTTGAGGAAGAATAAAGTTGTGTTGGATGACGTGTACGAACTTTCCGCTGACTCGCCCTTTCAATTTGATCAATCAATTGACAAAAAGACTGGATTTCGAACGCGCTGCATGATTTCAATTCCACTGCTTGGAGCGCAGGGGTTGGTGTTGGGCGTCATGCAACTAATCAATCCAGCTGGGCACCAAACCGTGACAAATTCGCGGCTTGTCGATCGCACTGAAGGCTTCGCGGTTCTGGCGGGTCAAGTGCTTGAGCGCGCCAACTCCGCCAGGAATTTATTGATGCGGATGGTGCGCACCGTCGAAGTGCACGATCCCCACGAAACTGGCTTTCATGTACAGCGTGTGTCTGGCGTGGCGTGTCATTTGTACAAAATTCTTGCGGATAAACAGAATATTCCGCAACATGTGCGCGATCAAAAACTTAACGTGCTGAGTGTCGCGGCATTTCTGCATGACATAGGCAAAGTAGGAATTCCAGACACCATTTTAAAGAAGCGCGGCAAGTTGGACGAGCATGAACGAAATGTAATGAAATGGCACACGGTGATTGGCGCCAAGATGTTTGATGATTCAGAGAACGTGCTGGAGAAGGCGGCATCCGATGTTGCTTTACATCACCAAGAACATTGGGATGGCAATGGATATCCAGGTGCGATTGATTTTCCCGCGTACGGCAGAAATTTTGATGAGTTGAAGGACATCAAGCATTTGGATGTGGGCCTCAAGGGCGAGGAGACGCCTATTTTTGCGCGGCTTGTTGGAATTGCGGATGTGTTTGACGCGCTTGCGAGTCAACGCACTTACAAAGAACCTTGGAATGACGAACAAATTAAAAAAGAAATACGCAAGGGCTCCGGCACGCATTTTGATCCACGGATTGTTGATATTTTCCTGGAAAATTATGAGGATTTGAAAGCCATCCGCGAGCGATTTCCAAATCCGTACAAGAAGCCGCCCGCACATTAAGAAACGTCGCGCGAGAGCTTTTGATAGTGCTCGCGTTCGCCACGGCCACGCAGCGGATAATCCTTGCGCAGTGGATGCGCTGGAAAATCTTTCCACAACAAAATACGGCGCAGGTCTGGATGGTTGCGGAATCGAATTCCAAACATGTCGAACACTTCGCGCTCCATCCACTCGGCGCCTGGCCACAAGTCCGTGACCGAATCAACAAACAGCGTTGGGTCTGGTTCAATGCCGGCGGTGTCAATGGATGCATTCAAGTACACCTTTAAGCGAAGGCGGCGTTCAAATTGAAAGCTGCACAAGTTGTAGACCACGGCGAAGCGCGCTGGTTGCTCGGCTGGATAGTCCAGGTAATCCACGCCCGCCAAATCGCTGAGAAAGTTGTAGCGGCAATTTGGGTCGTCGCGCAGAAAGCGCGCCACTTCATGCAGGGAAGTTTCGGGAACCACCAATGAGGTCTGTCCGCGAAATTCCGTCGCCATGAATTGAACTTGCGCAAAGCGCTCTTTAACAAGGGGAAGGGTGGGGTGATCAAGTTTGGTTACGGCTGGCATAAGCACACAGTTTAGCCATGATGCGGGGAAAGTGGCGGCGAATTGAGCGTCAAGATTTGGGATTGAACCCATCAAATAAAACGGAAAATCTGCGCGGAAGTTGTCATTTGAACTTGTCCGCATAATTCGGGTGCGACAAGGCATATAAAACAATGGAAAAATGTGCTGTAAAAAAGGGATGAATTTCAAATGGACGGGTAAAGCATGTCAAAGTGCTTTGGCAGCTGGCGGCGTTCGCTGGCAAAAATTTAATCTAAACAGGGAGAGAAAAATGTACCAATTGAAATTGTTGGTTGCGATGGGTGCGATGGCGGCGGCGGTTGGCCTGGGTAGTTTGACTGGGTGTAAATGCACGGAGGAACAAGTGACGTATCCCGATGGCACTGTGTATTGGCGTAGGGATGTGGAATTTAGGCCCAACTTTTTTCCAAATTTGTTAAATTACGAAATGCATGACAGGGGTTTTTCACGCGAAGGCCTGAGAATTCGAGAGTGGATTTCAAAGTATGGTGGAGAGCATATTTATGAAGTTGAGGGGCAATTTTTTGTCCCAAAGAAGCCTTCCAAGCCAGGACCAATTTTGCATCACAATATGGAAAACCAACCCGACGAGGAAGTAGCGCAGGACTTTCAATCTACCGAGTACCGAATATCAGCCGATTATTTTGCTGATAGCGCTGTTCTAGAGGGACAAATTGCGAACACGGATACTTGGCAGGTGATTGTGAGCGGCGATCTGGAAACCATCGCAATTGCGGCAATGTGTCGTGGTTTGGGTGTGGTGGAGTTTGCGAACGAGTTTGGTGATTGGTCAATTCATGTTGATGTGCCGCTACCTGTCATTGTTACGCGTTTGAACGGTGAAATAATTAATGTGTGCGGGGTCGTAGCTTCTCATAAGCCAGAGGTAAATATGTACATCACTGAAAGTTGTCGCTAAAGCAACGGAGGGAGAAATCCCGGCGGAGGCGAAAGTTTCCGCCGGGATATTGGATGTACTCTCATTGGAGTGGTCAGCCAAAATCAAAATGTGATTTCGCTTGAGAGTGTTTCCAAGGTGTACAGTGGAAATACGCATGCATTGCGCGATGTGTCGCTGCATGTTGGAGCGGGCGAAATCTTTGGATTGCTTGGGCCCAACGGCGCCGGAAAAAGCACGCTTGTGAAAGTGTTGCTGACCGTGGTCAAGCCCACTGTGGCGCGCGGCGAAATGTTGGGCAAGCCAATCGGCGACAAGAAAACGTTGGCGCGAGTTGGATATTTGCCGGAGCAACATCGCTTGGCGCCATATCTCACGGCGCGTCAAGCCGTGGAATTTCTCGCCGCACTTTCAGGCGTGGATCGTGTCACCAGAAAAAAGCGCGCCGCGGAATTGTTGGATCGTGTTGGTCTGTTAAAATGGATGGACCGGCGCGTGAATGTGTTTTCCAAGGGCATGCGCCAACGCGCTGGTTTGGCCGCCGCGCTTATGAATGATCCGCAAATTGTTTTTCTTGATGAGCCAACCGATGGCGTGGACCCGGTTGGGCGCGTTGAAATTCGCGACCTGCTTCTTCAGATGCGCCGCGAAGGACGCACCGTGTTCTTGAATAGTCATTTGTTGGGCGAGGCCGAACAAATATGCGATCGAGTTGCCATTTTGGTGCAAGGACGGGTTGTCAAGCAGGGGCGCATGGATGATTTGCAGAAGGAAGGGTCACGCCAGGAATTGACTGTTCGCTGGGGCGGCTCCGGCGCAAGCGCGGTTGCGAATACGGCAATGAGCGTCGGTGTGGGCGCGGAAGTTGCGGCACATGGGGCGGCAACCGCAAGAAGCTTGCCATTTCGCGGCATGCAGATCGCTCCCACCGTCACCGCCGATGGCAAGCATCAATATGTGTTTGCTGATTTGGATGCCGCCGCCGCGCAACCCGCGCTTGATGCCGCGCGCGCCGCTGGTGGCGAAATTATTTCACTGATTCCAATGCGCCAACGATTGGAAGAACTCTTTATGAAAATTGTCGTGGACCCACTTACCGGAAAAGCGCCGCCGCCAGGAGCGGGTTCATGACGGCATTCACCGCGATTTTAGTGGACGGCTACCGCGAACTTGTGGCCAAGAATTTGTTCACGCTGTCCATGATCTTGTCGCTGTTGGTGGTGGCCGTCATTGGAATTGGCGGCTTGAACGAGCAGGGCGTGACCATTTTGGGATTCACCATTGAAGTTCCGTTTGTCAATTCAAACATATTCACTCCCGCGGATTTTTACAAGCTCATGTTCAATTCCGTTGGCGTGAAATTTTGGCTTGGATGGTTGGCGTGCTTGTTGGCTTTGGTCAGCAGCGCCGGAATGTTTCCCGAAATGGTTTCAAGCGGCGTGGTGGAAAACATGTTGTCGCGGCCCCTACCGCGTTGGCGTTTGTACATTTACAAATTCACCGCGGGATTGCTATTTACATCGCTGCAAATGACGGTGTTTTGCATGGCTAGTTTTCTAGTCATTGGTCTGCGCGGCGGCGCGTGGGAACCAGGATTGTTTCTTGCAATTCCATTGGTCACATTGCTGTATTCATATTTGTTCGCCATGAGCGCGTTGTTGGGCACCATCACGCGTTCCGCCATAGCGGCGCTGCTGCTCACCATTTTATTTTGGGGATTCTTGTTCACGGTGAATTCCGCGGAGTTTCTTCTGAATGGATTCCGCATTAGCAGTATCAAAGAATGCGAAGCCATCCAAGCGCTGATGGAAAAGCGCAAGAAGGAAAATCCGGAAGTGGATGTTTCTGATTTAGAATCCGAATTTGACCGCAATCAGTCCGCGCTGAGCAATTTGGCGTTGTGGCACCGTGTTGTGTTTGCGGTGAAGACTGTGTTTCCAAAAACGGATGAGACCACTTCTCTATTGCAGCGATGGACTTTGGAGGCCTCCAACATGAAGGATGAAGGTGACGATGATGCGGAGGAGGTTGCCGCGACGGCGCAAAAACAGCGTCGCCGTGGCGAAACTAGTTTTGGGAATAGCCGTGCTAAACAACGCGAAGTGAATCTGGCCCATGAAGCTGATCAGCGATCGCGCGGCGTGGGTTGGATCTTGGGCACTTCGGTGGCTTTTGAAATTTTCACGCTTGGGTTGGGTTGCTGGCTTTTTTCCAGGCGCGACTTTTAATTTAGAGTGCAGCGGTCACACCGCGTCAAACAACGCCACCAAAGAAACTCATGTGTTTGCTTGACCCAATTGCGCCGCGCGGTCTTTCGCCGCTTGCGCCGCGCGGGTGATCAGTTGAGAAAATTTGCCCGCATCAAGCACGGCAAGCGCCGCCGCGGTTGTTCCGTTTGGACTGGTCACGCTGGCGCGCAAGGCCGACAGATCAACTTTGCCAGTCGAGGCGCTTTTTGCCACGCCTTGCAATACTTCAAGCGAAAGTTTTTTAGCCACATCGTTGGGCAGGCCAAGCTGAATAGCCGCGCGCTCAAGCGCCTCAATAAACAAGCAGAGATACGCAATGCCCGAGCCTGAAATTGCCGTGACCGCGTCCAAGTGCGATTCATGCAGTGGTTCCACGCGGCCCACGGAGGCAAAAAGTTTCATGGCAAATTCACGAGCCGTCGCTGGACAATCTTTTGAAATTGAAAGCGCGGTCACCGCGGCTTGCACCTCGGCGGCCACATTGGGCATGGCGCGAATGACATGCTTCACTTTCAGTCGCGTGGCAATTTGTTCGCTTGTCCAACCCGCCATCACGCTGATCACATTTGTGTTTGCGGGCACTGAGAGTTGTGGTGCAATCTCGCCAAAAAACTGCGGCTTGATAGAAAGCAAGAGCGCGGTGCCGCTTTGCGCGCAAGTTTTCATGTCAGCCATTTTCAATCCAAGCGCGTGCGCTTGCGACATTCGCGCGTCGCTTTGGGCCCAAACCACAATTTCATTTGCCTTTAGAAATCCAGTTGAAATGCAGCCGCGCACAATGGCCGAGGCAAGTTTTCCAAATCCCAGCACCGCCAATGTGTATTGAGCGCCGTCATTGGAAGATGGGTGTTCATGCGGGGAAGAGCTTGGCATATTTGTATTGTGCCGTTGAACGCGACTTTGTGCAGCGCAACAAGCGTGTTTGTTGTGGTTGAGAACGCTTGCGGATTTCAGGGCGTTTCATAGCGCGCATATTCTGGCGCACCAAGGCATACATGCTGCTGTCTTTGGAATTGGCCTTGGTGGAAATATTTTTCAATTGGTCGCATACTTGCAATCACGCTTGAAAGACACTCCTCCACCAGCAAGTTTCATATCGCACTCACTTCCTTGCGGCGCAAGTTGGTTGCGCACCCAATGGGTTGACCAACTGACAAACGCTGTTGGGCAATCCAAGGGGCCCGTGATTGCGTTGGCTTTGGCCTCCAAAGGCAGCCAAAGTTTCCGCGGCCGCGCCGCGGTGGCAACATGGAACTGCGCTGCATTCAGGGCGCCGCTTGTTGTTCGTCGTTGCGGTCATGGTGGTTTTTGGCGCCACTTCGCGGGCGATCGATATATGGGTGATCACCGCGCGCGGATTGAAATTGAACATTCGCATCGCATGCAACAACTTGGCATTGCCACGCCCGAAATTGTTGGCGTTGTGTTCTACAAGTCAGGATTGTTTACGCGTATGGATTTTCTAACCGTTCAAGTGCCACAGAGCGTGGACTTTGTGGCATTTCTTGCGTCGCAACCAACAGTCCCACAACGCAAGGCCGCGCTTGAAGCCGTGCGTGGCTTGCTGGCGAAATGCGCTGAACATGGATTGCTGCACAAAGATTTGAACGCGCGCAATATTTTGTTGGCCAACGCGGATCATTCCACGCTTGCCTATCTACTTGATGTGGAGGATGTGGTGTGGGCGCCACAACAAGTGGAGCACACGCGCGCCGCAAACCTTGCGCGCCTTGCGCGTTCAATGCATAAGCGTGTCCGCAAAGGCGATATTGCCTTGACTGCGCAACAATTGCAGGCATTGATTTCTGAGTTAAAGTCCCACGCATGAAACTGCCAGAGCGCCCACGAATTTGCATGGTCATGATGAGCGCCATTGGCGATGTTGTGCACGCACTGCCCGTGATCACGGCCATTAAGCGTCATCGCCCGCACGCGCGCATCACATGGATCTTGCAGGCGCCCGGCGCGGCGCTTGTGAATGGCCACAAAGATGTCGATGAAATTCTGATCTTTGATCGCAAAGCAGGCTGGCGCGGTTTTTGGAATCTGCGCCAGCAACTCAAGACGCGTCCCTTTGATGTGGTGCTTGATTTGCAGTGTTATTTGAAGGCCAGCATTATTACGGCGATGTGTCGGAGTCCAATCAAGCTTGGGCTTGACCGCGCGCGTGCCAAGGAATTGAACTGGCTTTTCACAAACACAAAAATCCCAGCCAAGCCGCTAAATCATGTGCAGTCGCACTTTCTGGAATTTCTGGACGCCATTGAAGTTCCAAGCGAACCGCTGCAATGGAACATTGGTCCTTGGACACAGGAGCGTGCGTGGCAAGCGGAATTTTTTGCAGGCATGCCCAAGCCGCGTGTGGCGCTTGTGGCCGGCACAAGCAATCCGCTGAAAGATTGGCTGCCTGAACGAATGCGCGAACTAATCGACGCGCTTGCCGCGCAAGGGTTGCAAACAATTTTGGTTGGAGGAAATTCCGCGCGCGAAATTGCGCTTGGCGAAATGTTGGCGCAGCAGTGCGCACACGCGCCAAAGAACGCGCTTGGTTCTGGCGTGCGAAATTTAGTTTCCATTCTTGATGGCTGCGACTTGGTGATTTCGCCCGACACCGGTCCGCTTCATTTGGCCGTGGCGCTTGGCAAGCCTGTCATTGGTCTGTATGGCTACAACAGTCCAACGCGCGTTGGGCCATTTCGCAACGATCACAAATTATTGGTGGACGCGTATCACAATGCTGGCGAGGCGCCGCAAATGACATTCGCGCATAGACAAGGGCGAATGCGGCAAATTACAGTGCAAAACGTGCTTGATCGAGTTGATTATTGGCGTGCTTTGAAACAGTGATTTTGCTAAGATTGTTGCGATGTCTAAAGCAGGTTTTGTCACGCTTGATTTCGAGGAACCCGTCGCGCAAATCGATCAACAGATTGAAGTGATCGAGGCCAAAATAGACGCCGAACTCTTCGCGGATGAATTGCGAACCATGCGCCAAGCGCGTGAGAGTTTGTTGCACAAGACCTACGCCAATCTCACTCCGTGGCAAACGGTGCGCGTGGCGCGACATCCGCAGCGACCGCAAACGCTGGATTATGTGCGCATGGTTTGCCGCGATTGGTCGGAGTTGCATGGCGATCGGCGCTTTGGCGACGACGCCGCGCTGATCACCGGCTTCGCGCGCATAGGAAGTTTAAAGTGCCTGGTGGTTGGCCATCATAAAGGTCGCACCACAGAGGAGCGTATTAAGTGCCGCTTTGGTTGCGCCAATCCAGAGGGTTATCGCAAAGCCTTGCTTAAAATGAAACTCGCTGAAAAATTTAACTTGCCAATTGTGACTCTCATTGATACGCCGGGCGCGTATCCAGGAATTGACAGCGAGCAACGCGGTCAAGCGGAAGCCATAGCCGTGAATCTTCGCGAGATGAGCCGTTTGCGCACGCCCATTGTGTGCGTTGTGATTGGTGAAGGCGGCTCTGGCGGCGCGCTTGGAATTGGCGTGGGCGATCGCATTGCCATGTTGCAACACAGTTGGTATTCCGTGATCAGCCCCGAAGGGTGCGCGGCCATTCTGTGGAAGAAGTCCAACGAGCAAACAAATAATTTCGCGGCGCAAGCGCTCGCATTGACCGCCGAGTGCAATCTGAAAAATGGTTTGATTGACGCCATTATTCCAGAACCCAATGGCGGCGCGCATCGCGACCCGCAAGCGACCGCTGATCGCCTTCAAGGTTGGATTGTGGATTCTATTCGTGAACTTCAGCGCCTTGCGCCAGACACGCTTGTGCGCCTTCGGTTTGAAAAAATACGCAATGTTGGCTCACATAAGTGCGCTTCACCAGCATAACGGGGTTGACTTGAGGGTGTGTGGCAAGGACAATTAAACGCTCTCCATTTTGAAGAGGATTGCGGCCTTTGGTGGAAACAGCGGCGGTCTAAGTAATTTTGAATAAGAGGATTTCATTCGTGTCAAAAAAGAAGCCAGAGAAAAAAAAGAAAAGCAAGAAAAATTCTGGCTCAGCAAAGCCGAGCGCCAAAAAATCTTTACCCAAGTCCAAGGTGACGGTCGTTAAGAGTTCCAAGATTGTCGCAAAGCCCGCCTATCCATCGCCGCCGCCAACCAAGAAACATCCCAACCGTGTGCCGCCTCCGCCTATTGGCAAAAACGCGCCGCGACCCATGCCCAAGCAAACTGCACCGGAAGAGAGGGGCAAGCGAACTCCAAAGATTGACATGGCCACCGCGCGCTCCGTTGCTGCGACAGCCATTACGCAGAAAGCTGATCATGCGGGCTATGTGTTTATCAACGGTCGCCGAGTGCGCATGATCAGCAGCAAGGGAATGGTCAAAGGCAAAAAGAAGTCCAAGATTTTGGCGGCCGCCGACAAAGTAAAAGCAGCGCAGGTGATTGATATTCTCAGTATCAAGACGCGCTTGACCAGCAAGGAATTGTCCGAGCACCGCAACATTTTGATTGCGCGCCGCAACGAACTCATTGGCCGTGTGGAGGGTCTTGAGGACGAGGCTCTGCGCTCAAATGGCGGTAATTTAAGCAATATGCCGCTGCATATGGCCGATGTTGGCACCGACACCTTTGATCAAGAATTCGCGCTCAATCTGGCCGCGTCGGACCGTGTGAAGTTGGCGGAAATTGACGAAGCCATTTCGCGCATTGACGATAAGAGCTATGGCGTGTGTCAACTCACAGGCAAGCCAATTCCAAAGGCGCGCCTAGATGCGAATCCACTGGCCAAATACACCGTTGAGGCGGCGCTCATGATCGAGCGAGGCGTAGCTCGTTGAGTTCTGATTCCACGCTTGCTTCAAGAACGTTTGTGCCCGCATGTCGCAGTAAATCCGCGTGGCTCACCTTGCTCGTGGTGTTTGCCATTGGACTCGCGCTTGATCTCACAACAAAAAGTTGGGCCTTTCGTTGCGTCACCGAAGAACCCGTTGAACTTTCTTACGACGACATTGCGGGTAACCAGTCGTATCGACTTCCATTTCACACAGGAGTCAAGGCGCTGCCGTGGGATTTACTGGATTTTCGTTTGGTGCTCAATCACGGCGCCGTGTTTGGACTTGGTCAGCAAAGGCGAATGGTGTTCATTGCCTTCACCATCATCGCGGTCACCGCGGCCATGTGGATTTTTGGTTGGTGGACGGGGGCAAAAAACCGCGTGGCGCATATTGGAATTGGGCTGGTTTTAGCGGGGGGAATAGGCAATTTGTACGATCGTTTGGCGTACGGCGCGGTGCGGGATTTTCTATTCATGATGCCACGCTGGCACTTGCCTTTCGAGTTTCATTGGCCAGGCGGCAGCACCGAATTGTTCCCGTGGATTTTCAACGGCGCCGACATGATGCTGCTCTTGGGCATGGCTATTTTATTGATCAACGCGCAGCGGCAAGAGGCAACGCTAAAAGCTGGTAAGGATTCGGAAGCGCCTCCTGCTTCAATTCAATAGCGCGATCGATTGTGTACGGACCAATTGCCGTGCGCCTAATCGCGGTGCAATATCCATCGCCACCAAGCGCAACGCCCAGATCATGCGCAAGACTGCGCACATAAAAACCTTTGTCGCAGCGAATAGCCAGCCGCACAATGGGCCAGGCGAACGAAAGCATGGTGAGTTCATGCACCTTCACCATGCGCGGCGCCAGCAAAACGTGCTCGCCGCTGCGCGCAATGTCGTAAGCCCGTCGACCCTTGATTTGCTTGGCGCTAAAGGATGGCGGAACTTGCGGATAGCTACCAATGAATTGCTTCAATGCGTGCTCGATGATTTGCATGTTGGGAGGCGGGGTTGTGCGCGCAATTTCCACGCGCTCACTTTCGCTGTCCAGGGTTGGGGTTGTGGCGGACAGATCAATCGTGGTTTCATATTTCTTTTCCAGATCCATCAACATGTTTATGCTGCGAGTTGCGGAACCCACGGCAATAATCAGCACGCCCGTGGCCAATGGATCAAGCGTGCCAGCGTGGCCCGTTCGCAAGCCGCCCATGCCGCGGCGAACCATTTCCACGGCGCGCATACTTGAAACGCCCAACGGCTTGTCAATGATTAAAATTCCGCTAGTTTTTGTTGGGGGTTCTGGCGCCATGAGATAACTTGTCTTCTCAGTCTATATGGGGAACCTGAGTTTCAGGTTGCTGATATATTTTTATGACTCTGTCAATTTGCGTGCTATCTTTAATACTTATTTCCTGCCTACTTCCATGTCAAACATATTGATTTTTATTCGTAGAATTTTCTCACAACTAGGAAGTTGTTGTTTGCTGGCGGCGTCTTTTGGTAGCGGCCAATTTTTAACCGCATGCCAAGCCGTACCAGTCGTCGAAACTCCCAGTCAACAAGTTGACGATTTAATCCGCGAAGCTGAAAGCGGGGGCACGATTGTGTTGGTTGTTATTGGGCTCGTGATGGCTTGGATGATTCTGTTGGGATTCCTTGGGCGTATCAGAAAGGTCAATAGTTCTTGATCTGCATTGATACAGTTGCAGGGGTAGTTTCCAGAAAGTAAAAACAAAAAACGGAGGTTAAGGCTCCGTTGTTTGTTGGTAGTCGGGCTGGCGGGATTTGAACCCACGACCTTTTGACCCCCAGTCAAACGCGCTACCAAGCTGCGCTACAACCCGAGTTTTTGCGGCGAGTGCTTCGCCGAATTCGCCAACATAATGCATCAAAAAAGATGCGCGATACGAAAGCGGACAAGGTGGGATTCGAACCCACGATACGGTTACCCGTATACAGCATTTCCAATGCTGCTCCTTCAACCGCTCGGACACCTGTCCAGTGGAGGGAACACTATAGCGAAGAAGTCCAAATTGATTATGGAGCCGCAATTTCGCCTTGGCTTGGCGCCACGTCGGACTCAGTAGTACTGTTTGCGCTTGGCGGCTGTATGGTAGTGGTCGTTATTGTGGGACCAGGCACGCCCCATGAAATTTCCGAGCGGTTAAATATATAAATTTTACCCTGATTCGAATAGTACGTTGTTCCTGGCGCGGAGATAGCAATTATGTCCGAAGTGCAAGCCAAAACAGAACCAAATCGTGCCTGAGCCACGGGTTGCAAGGGCAACAATTTCACCACAAATTCATCCACGAACGGATCGGAATTTTGAATAAATTGGTAGATATAAACGGCTCCGACTTTTTCCAGATCATTCTCTGATTTCATTGGCGCGCCGATGACGAATTGTGTTTGCGCAATTCCAACCGCCGAGCCAAACGCATCATAATCGCTTCCATCTGCAGCGTGAATATATTGACTTGGTATCCATGTCCTTTCAGTGATACGTTGATAAATATTTATCGAGCCGCAATTCTGCAAGTTTCCATGGCTGTCCCCTGGTGTTCCTGCAAGCGCAATAGTTCCCAAAATATTTACTGCCCAGCCAAAGTGATTGTACGGTCCGTTGCCACTAATAGTATTGGAGTCATCTTTAAAAATCCTGCTGCCAGTTTGAGCAATATCAGTCACAGGGGATTGGGGCCAACCCGATATGCGTCTAATAAAAATATAACTTTTTCCGGCTTGAATTTGTTCACTGGCGCGTGCGCAGGGTGCTCCGACAATAAGTTGCACTCCTTTCAGCGACATAGCTGCGCCAAATTCAGCATTATCTATGAAATTATCGGGGCTCAGTAAAGCATCTTCAATCCATTCATTATTGACGCGCATCCAAGTCGCTATCACTCCATGCGCGGGAATGTTTTTATATTCGATGGTGTAAACATCTGGATCCATTTTTGATGGGATTTTGATTGGGATAAGTCTTGTTGCAAATGGAGCGCCCGCAAGAAGCGTTTCATCATTGATCGCTACGGTTTTTCCAAGCATAGAATTTTCAAGCAAATCCTCTCTTGCATAGGCTGCTTCATACGTCCATTGCCCATCTTTCTTTTCCCAAACATGCACCACGCCAACATTCGGTATGTTCTGAACTGTGGAATTTGGCGCGCCAACCGCTATGAACCGACCAGAATCTGAAATAGCCACGGAAGCCCCGCAAGCACCTCTGCTAGAGAGATATGGAGCTATTAATTTAATGGGCGCAGCGTTGGCATCGGCCAGATCAAAAACCCACGCGGCGCCTCCACCAGTTGTGTTTGGTGCGCCAACGACAAGCGTTGTGAGTGTAATTGCAATGGAAGCGCCAAAGTGGTCACCCGGTTGATCAGAGGGAGAATGTAATATTCTATTTTCTGTGGCGGTTGCAAGCGAGACGTCATAGAGCTTTGGGGGCTTGGTAACAACAATATCGGCTACGCCGGTATCAAATTTGTAGAGTGGTGGAGGTTGTTGTCGCTGGCATGAAAGCACGGAACCCATAACCAGCAGGGCTGTCACACATTTGAAGCAGCGGAATTCAAATGGCAGGATCATGCGCACGCCCGCAGTCTATCGGCATCATTGAAGTCGTATTATTTGGGTTCTGTCTGAGTCATCGACTATGCTTTCACTATGGCTTTCAGAACATCATTTGTTTCAATTTGCTTCGCCACACTTTTAATCACAGGGGTACTGTTTGCGTTAGCTATGTCGTACGATGACCCCACTCAAACAGCAGGGACTTCCATGAAAAATTCAATACGAACTCTTTCACGCTCTGGCTATAACACGCTTCCATTGTCAAAGGAGCAGGTTGAAATTTTGGCCAAAAAATTGACGCCAGAGCAATACAAAGTGACGCAAAATGCGGGTACGGAGCCCGCATTTTGTGGCAACTTGCTTGATAATAAAAAAGCGGGCGTGTATTGCTGCGTGGTCTGTGGCTTGCCGCTTTTTCCCAGCGAGAACAAATTCAATTCAGGAACGGGTTGGCCAAGTTTCTTTGCGCCATTTGACAAGGATCATGTGAATTATAAAAAAGACAATGACATGGGCATGGAGCGAATTGAAATTGATTGCGCGCGGTGTCGCGCCCATCTTGGCCATGTGTTTAAAGATGGTCCCAATCCAACGGGCTTGCGGTATTGTTTGAACTCCGCGGCGCTTGTGTTTTATGAAAATGGCGCGGCGCGATCGCCCGAAAGTTTGCCGCTTCCATTGAAGTCCGCGTATTTCGCTGGAGGATGTTTTTGGGGAGTGGAACATTGGTTTCAGGAATGTCCCGGAGTTGCGGAAGTTGCAAGTGGCTACATGAATGGTTCAAGCGACAATCCAACTTATGAAGAAGTTTGCGCCCACAAAAGTGGCCATGCCGAGGTGGTGCGCGTGACATTTGATCCCACAAAAGTTTCATATCAACAATTGCTTGATGGTTTCTTCCGCATGCACGACCCAACTCAACTTGATCGACAGGGGCCCGATGTGGGGGATCAATATCGATCGGCTGTGTTCACGACGGATGAGCAGCAACTTGCCGAAGCCAAGGCATTCACAGCGACTTTGCAAGCTTCTCCAAAGTTTGCCGGCAAGAAAATTGTGACGGTGATTGAGCCCGCGAAAAAGTTTTTTGTAGCGGAGGCATACCACCAGGATTATGTTGAGCGAACTGGGCGCGCTTGCCATGGCGTAAATCCTTGGCCCGCAGTGTTTGCGGAGGAAAAGCAAATGCCAGCCGTTCAGGTGGCTCCATGAATTTCAAACAACTTTGTTTCGTCATTCTCTTTGCGGGGATAGGCGTAACCTTTGGATTTGCGTCGCAGACACAAGAAAAACCTGCGAAAATTACCACGCCTGAAAAATCTGATTTAAACTTGCCGAAGCAGCTCAATGCCAAGCAGTACGCCGAAAAATTAATAACCATACCGAAGGCAAGCGAGTTGCGTCGCTGGCATGATTTGTTGACACAAGAACCCCACGTGGCAGGAACGCCGGGAGATCTTCGGCAAATTGAGCGCTTGAAACAGGCTTTCAATTCCATGGGCCTTGAAGCACGAGTGGAACCATTTCGGGCATATTTGGCGCGGCCAATTAGCGCCACGCTTGAAATTATTGATGGCGCGGCCAAGCAAGAATCCGCGCCAGTAGAAAATAAAAACCAAACAACCACTGCCGCGCCGCCAACGCGCAAGGGCGTTTTGTCTTTGCCTGTTAATGAAAAAAATTTACTGGAAGACCCTGCAACCGCTCATCCAGATTTGACCTACGGTTGGAATGCCTACAGCGGTAATGGCGATGTCACCGCGGAGGTGGTCTATGCGAACTACGCAACGCAAGAGGATTTTGAATTATTGAAGTCGCTTGGCGTGGATGTCACGGGCAAGATTGTTCTTGCTCGATATGGTAAAAACTTTCGGGGATACAAGGCGCGTTTTGCAGAGGAAGCTGGCGCCGCCGGCTTGATCATCTTTACCGATCCAGCAGATTCTGGATTTGCCAAAGGCGCCACTTGGCCCAGTGGTGGCGGATGGGCGAACGATTTGTGTATTCAACGCGGCACATTGAACACGTTGCCATATCCGGGCGATCCTGGAACGCCAGGCGTGTATGCGGCGGACAATGTGTTGCGCGACGCTCCGGACAGGTTGGATTTGCCGCGCATTCCGGTTCAGCCTGTTGGGTATGCCGCGGCGGGAGCCATTCTTTCGCGGATGAAAGGTATAAATGTGCCGGACGATTCATGGCAGGGCGGTTTAAATTTTCCCTATCGATTGACGGGCGGCAGTGATTTGAAAGTGCGTCTTGCAATTGAGCAACAACGATTCCTTGGTGTGTCTGCGAATGTAATGGCTATGGTGCAAGGTTGGCGTAGGCCAGATGAAATCATTGTTGTTGGGTGTCATCATGATGCTTGGGGTTACGGCGCGGCTGATCCATGCGCAGGAACAATTTGTTTGCTTGAAGCCGCGAATTGCGTTTCGGAGTTGATCAAGCAAGGAATTCGGCCAGAGCGGACAATTATTTTCGCCGCTTGGGGCGCGGAAGAATTTGGAATCATTGGCAGCACTGAATGGGTTGAATCCCACGAAGCCGAGTTGGGCAGTAAAATTGTTGCCTATGTCAATCTTGACATGGCGGCAATGGGGCCAAATTTATCGATAGCTCTCACCCCAGAGTTGACTCAGGTTGCAAAGGATGCCGCCGCACTTGTTCCAGCCGCAAGAAATTCATCGGAAACATCATTGGCGGTGATGTTGAAGAATCAAAATTCGAATTCCATTTTTGGCGCGCTTGGTGGTGGAAGCGATCATGTCGGATTTGTTTGTCGTATGGTGGTTCCAGCAATAGCCATTTCCGCGGGCGGCTCGCAAGGGACTAGTTACCACAGCAACTATGACACAACGGCTTGGTATAGAGCAACTGTTGGCGAAGATTATGAACCCGCATTAATGGTGACGCGGGCCACGCTTTCGTTTATGGCGCTTATGTCCAATCAAAAAATACCGCCCTATCAGTTCAGTGAAATTGGACGTCTTGGATTAAATTCTCTTGATGAGTTGTCACAACTTGCCAAGACAAATGAGGAAAGGTCAGCGGTGGAATTACTTCGTCCATTGCTGATGACCCTGCAGTCACAAGGCGAAATTATAGACCATCAACTTGCGCAAAATCAATCTCTTGACGCACGGGGAGATTTTCGGGTTACAGATGGCATACGCAAATTCTTAAAAGCATTCCAGGATCATGATGGCTTGCATGAGCGGTTTTGGTATAAAAATATATGGATTGCACCTGATCCATTGAATAGTTATTCCGCCAGCACATTTCCAATGATTCGAGAAGCACTGCGAGCGCATGAACACATTCAATTAAATAACGCAGTGATTCGACTCACCAACGCCATACAAAGGGCGTCCAAGGCCGCAGAATTGATACTTGTGGGGCTTCAAGGAACCAATGCAATAATGCAGTGATTGCGTATCAAATTGATCATCAAGTTTCGTAAACTAAAGATATGGCGCAGATGAGGTATCAAATGAATCGTGTTTTGCAAAACGTGGCCATTGCCGTTTTCATTTGCGCAACAGTGCATGGTCAAACTGTGCCCAGTGGAACTGGTCCGCTGCTTGGGTCTGCGGTGGCTACTTCCGCGATCACTCTCACTCCGCCCCTAATTGACTTTGGGGTTATTAAGCCAGGGTCGCGTCAAAAAGGGGTGTTTCAAATTCATAATAACGGCGCGACAATGGTAAAAATTGAATCCGCGTTTCCAAGTTGCAAGTGCACCACCATTTCCGATATGGCAGGAAAAGAAATTGCAGCGGGCGCAGAATTAGAGTTACTCGCTTCGCTTGATGCGCCGCGAACTCCTGGCGAAAAAGATGCGAAAGTTTTCGTCAAGATAGTTGGAATAGAGCAACCGCTCATCGCCAAGATGCAAGGCGTTGTGGAGTTGCCATTGTCGGTGTACCCAGCGTTTATTGACGCGCTCAAGGGAAAGTTGAAGGGGGTGGTTGAAATTTCAAACCCAACCAAGGCGCCATTTCACATTCTTTCCTGTGATGGGGCAACGCCTCAATTTGTCGACTTTGATCCAGTCAAGGACGCCGCGCGATCCACCTACCGCGTTTGTTGGGATTTCGCCATGGTGCCCAACAGCAAACTTCAACAGTGGTGGTGCGTTGAAACAGATGTCGAGGATTGTCGGATTGTGCCATTTCGAATTCGCCATGAAAGCACCGGAATTCTCTTCGATAAGAAGTCGGATGAGCGGCGTTGGTTCATTCCAGAAGCGATTGTGATTGTGGGGCAAATTGCGCTGAACAAACCTGTGGAACTTGAAGTGGAGATTGAATGCAACGTTCCACGAGGTAAGCCGCAACCTCCTGGTTGGGACATGGTGCGTGGCGTTGAGTCAAAGGATCCATCGGTCAAGGCTGAACTTATTTCCAGCAAGCGCGAGGGTGATCGTGTTCGCATTCAGTTTCGTTTGAATGTAGAGAAATCAAACTCTCATTTTATTTATGCGCCATTGTTTATTCAAACCGACACAGGCGTCGGAAGATTTTTTGCGGCCGCCGTGGTGGCTTCGTGACAGTTGTTGACATTGATCATTTGGGCGCCGAAGGCGTGGCCAATCTTCTATTGCGCGCCACGGACATATTGCGCAAAGATCCAAAGAGACGCGGTTCCTGTGTTCATCTTGGAAATGTTGGGCGCCTGCTTGTGACGGGCGATTTGCATGACAACCCAATTCATTTTGTGAAGGTGGTTGCATTTGCCCAATTGGAGAACCCAAACAACCACCTCATACTTCATGAATTGATCCACGGAGAACATTTAACCTACGAAACGGATATGAGTTGGCGCATGTTGGCGAAGGTAGCCAATCTCATTGAGCAACATCCAGATCAAGTGCATGTAATGCTGGCCAATCATGAGTTGGCCCAAGCGTTTGATCAGCCAGTCAGTAAGGGAGCGGGCGAAAATACAGCGCTTTTTCGTGCGGGACTGAATTTGATCTTTGGGGAAGAGGCGGTCATTGTTGATGACGCGATTCGCGTT
The DNA here is from genome assembly GCA_009691785.1 of Phycisphaerales bacterium. Taxonomy (GTDB): domain Bacteria; phylum Planctomycetota; class Phycisphaerae; order Phycisphaerales; family SM1A02; genus SYAC01. Next base: position 55,328 of record SIAM01000002.1, on the reverse strand, counting down.
TTTATTCGCGCGTTGCCGCTGGCGGTGAAAACTAAAAATGGAATTATGTGTTCGCACTCGCTTCCTAGCGTGTTTGACATGAAGTCATTCGACATGGGAATTCTGGAGCGTGATTTGAAAGTCGACGACTATGCAGTTTGCAATGGCAGCGCTTGGCAAATGACGTGGGGACGAAATCAAAATCCGGAGCAGTTGGCGACACTCGCCGACGCTTGGGGCGTGAAAGTATTTATCGCGGGTCACGCGGCGGTACCCGAAGGCGCGGTTGCAGTTGGTCCGCAATTGTTGCTCATTAATTCAGACCATTCGCGCGGCGTTGTCCTGCCTGTGCAACTGGCCAGCGAAATTACCAATGCACCAGAACTGGCATTGTTGATCGTTCCAATCGGTTCAATAGGGGAATTGCTTGGTGATTGAATTCAAGAATGGAACACAGAAGAAACGCGACATGTTGTTGTCATTTGAAACGTCGCAGAGAAATTCATCCGTAGCAGTGGGATCGCTTGCCATGGAAACGCATTCCAACGATTTGATGAGTGAATCCATCGACACCAGTGATCGATTGGTGGAGGATGTTTTACCCGCAATTGAACGACTCTTTACTCGCGCAGGTATTCAGCGTGAGCAGGTTGGCGCGGTCGCGTTGAACGCGGGACCCGGCGGTTTCACTGGTCTACGAATTGCGCACGCCGCGGCGCAAGTGATCGCTGAATCCATGTCCATTCCAATTGTGCACATTTCAGCGGCCGTCGTCGCCAAGGAATCGGCTATCGGATCTGGACTGGTCACGCCCAAGCAGACAGCGTGGATTGCCCTGGCGGCCAAGAGTGATGGATGTTGGATGGCAAAAGTTTCCCACGAGACCTCTGAAAATAATTCCGCGGAAGATGTCGCGGTTCGGACAATCGCACACTGGCCATTGAAGCCCGGTGAAGTTCTGATTGCGGATGAACATCTGCCAGAGAGTTGGCGTGACAGAGCGCGGGAATTCAATATTGAAATCATTGCGCTTAAGCCCAACGCGGCGGCTGTGCTTCGGGTTGCTCGGCGAATGTTGGCCGCGCATCGAACAATCGCGCCAGAGCACGCGCTTGTGATGTATCCACGGGAAGCCGAGGCGGTGCGATTGTGGCGAGAGCGCCACGGAACACCCTGAGCAGCCCGCACAGACGGAACTGAATCTTGATTTTAAGAGGGCAATGGCATCAGTTTGCCAGTATTTACGCCGATTCCATTTACAGTATGGAATCAAATTTCTCACCACATTCTTCAAATACTCCAGCAGGCCGACTGCTTGTGGCGGGCAGTTGCACCAATTGGGCAACCCTGGTCGCGCCGCTTGTGGAACATGGATTTCAAGTTGAAATGGTTTCTGATGTGGAGCGCGCCGGCATTCGCTGCGTGGAGCAAGTGGTGGATGCGGTCGTCATTGATCTCTCCGAGCAGATTGATGAAATTTCAAAGGCGATTCGATTGCTGCGGTCCGTTTCTCATTACACAAAAATTGTCGTGCTGTGTGAGTCAGCGCACGACGTTCCACCCACGCTCACGGCGTATGACAACTTGCAAAGTGTTGTGTCCGATGTTTCGCCCAATGACTTTATGCAAATCATGCGAACCGCCGTGCGGGTTGCGCGACTCTGTCGAGAGCGTAAAGATAGAATTCAGACACTGAAGTCCTTGGTGACGCAAGTGCAAGATCCAACTCAATCGACGGGAGATTTTGAAAAATTATTGGGCATTTTGCAAGCGCATAATCCAAGGACGCCATTTCCACGGCTCAAGTTGCCGGAGATTGACACACTGACTGAGGTCTTGGCTCGGTCGCTTGAACCGTTGACGGCGTCGCGCGCGGCGGTTGATTTTATTGAGCGATGCTTACCAGGAGCGATGATTGTGTCTTGGCTGGTTGGACCAGATTACAAAACAGGTCTGGCTGCGTGCGCCGGCAATGGCGGATCCAATGCCATTCTTGCCGCGCGACTATTAAGCGAGATTGAAACCCTTCAACTTCCTCGTGTTTTACAGCAAAAACAACCATGTGTGGTGGACGATGTCCGTCAATTTGTCGGCTCAAATGAGTTCGACATTTTTGCTGGACGCTGGGCCATGCTGGCTCCGTGCCACGCCAATGGTGAATGCTTTGCGGGCATCTTGGTCGTGGGACCCGTGGGAAGTCGCCCAACGCAGGCGGAGCAAGGTCTTGGCGATGTGTGCAGCGCGTTGGCGGCGCAATTGTCATTTGACGCGCGCATTCATCGCCGAATTTTTCCCGTCTGGCCTCAAGAGGCATGCGAAGACGATCCGGACTTATTTGGATGAGTCGATTGGATTCAAACGCGCCAGCGAAGTTCGCCCCGCATACACGCGCATCCCTTCGCGCACCAGCCTCACGGCTTCTTCGGGCTGCGGCAAAATTAATTCAGTGGTGGAACCAAATTGAATCATTCCAAATCGCTGACCGCGCAGCAATCTATCCCCCAAGTTCGCGCGACACACAATGCGTCGGGCGATTGCTCCTGAAATTTGTCTAATGCCATAGGTGCGACCATCATCGAGTTGCAGCGTGAGCAAAAGATTTTCGTTTACGCGCGCTCCAGCTGACGCGCGCGCGTCAAGGTAGCGACCAGGCTGATGACGCAAACGGATCACGATTCCATTTTGTGCGGACCGATTGATGTGCACATTTAGCACGCTGAGAAATATTCGAATGACAAGGGCTGGACCATTGGTCGCTTCATGATGCGCCACTCGAACTATGGCGCTGACAGTTCCGTCGGCTGGACTTAGGAAGTCAGCTAGATTATTTGAGGTGGGTCTACGTGGCGGATCGCGAAAAAACGCCGCAAAACAAAGCCAAATCATCAAAAGGAACCCGGCGGGAATCCACCACGCTGGCTCACCATTGTCAGCCAGCCAAATGCAGGCGCCAATAATTGGATAGACCACGACAGCAGTGGTCAGCCACTGATTCATTCCGTATTTGGTCAGCATTGAAATGTGATCCGTTTACTCGGTTGCTTTTCCAACAAAGAAACCAATAGCGCCACAGATTGCGATTGAGCCGGCATAGCCACCTGTCCACATCATCCAATCTTGCGCCACCATAATTGCAAGATCTGGTGTGCCCCCAAGTGTTTTGACAACAAGCATTGCGGCGGTGGCGGTCAGACCAACTATTGCTGGAACAAGCAATCCAATAGTTAAGCCACTCCAAGAAGCGCTGTAAATTTCAATTCCAGCCGTGGTCGCACTTGCAAAGGCGGGAACGGACCCAGTGGACGATCCGATGGAGGCAACGGCAGCTTCATGGATTCCGCTTTCGTTTGATGCGCCACCAAATATTCCACTTGCATTTTTCGGGGCTTCATCATCGCCTTGAAAGGCCTCATCCATAAGAGCCGCGCCCATTTGGCTGTCTTCACTTTCTTGCGTGAGATCTAATAAGCCGCTTCCAGAACCGGGTTGATCCACATTCATTGTCTCGGCCACCAAGTCTGCTGAACCACCCAACGCGCTATCGATTCGGCTATCAAATCCAGCCGCACTTCCTTCGCGGTTATCTTCGATGGTTTGATCAAAATTTTCTAAAGGTGTTTTTGCAGCGATTTTTGCGGGACTTTTGGCAACATCGCCTTTCACATTATCTTCAAATTCGAGATCGTCTAGACCAGCGTTCAAATCTATTTCTGGAGCAGCTTTTTGTGGCGCGACGTTTTTAGGAGCTGGCGCAGGGCTCTTGTCTTCGCCTAAATCAAGTTCAAGCGTGAGTGAATCCTCTCCGGCCTCTGGCAACACTGAGCTTGCGGCAGCGGACTGCGCCGCGGATTGTGCGGCAGAAGTGGCGGGACTTGATGAATCCAAATCCATTTCCAAAGTGAATGTGTCATCAACTAATTCATTTTTCTGAGCAATGGATGGTGTTTCCGCGCTTGCCATTGAGTCAAGGTCAAGAGCTAAATCATCTTCAATTGCGGGCGGCGCTAATGGACCCACGGGACTCGCACTCTTTGGATCAGACGCAATGGTGGGCGACAAGGAGTCGGACAGATCCAGTTCAAAACTACCGCTGCCAGAGGACAAGTTGATTTGGTCGGAATTTAATTGAATATCAACATCGCTATCGTTGAGACTATTGACATCCTCCACTTTCAACTTCAGCTGTTCTTGATCGCGAAATTCGCGAAGCTTTCCAGCCTGGATCAAAGCCATAATTTCGGCTTCTGTCTTGCCAAGCTGGGCGCACGCTTCTTCAATTGTGTAGAAAATTTTTGGCATAAAAGTGTGGGGGTCTTAAAGCTGTGAGGTGGTCGGATAGGGTAAAGGGGTAGTCTCCGAGTCGCAAGGGAGCATTCGCCCAAGTCATGAGAAAGGTTGCCAAACAAATACCAAATATGCCAGCCGTAATTTCACGGCTAGAGCGGTGGTTTCCAATGGTTTTGCGAGATCTTCCATGGCGAAAGCGGCGCACGCCGTGGCGCGTATTTGTGAGCGAAGTCATGCTTCAACAGACGCAGGTCAGCCGAGTTGCGGAAAAATTTCCGGCATTCCTGAGGCGGTTTCCAACGCCCAAGCGGTTGGCAAGTTCCTGCGAACAAGATGTGCTTTCGTTGTGGCAGGGGCTGGGTTATTACCGGCGCGCGAAAAATTTGCATGCGGCGGCAAAAATAATCACGGCGCGGTTTGGCGGTCGGGTTCCGCAGACTTCGCACGAGTTGCAATCGCTTCCAGGAATTGGCCGCTACTCGGCGGGGGCCATTGCCAGCATTGCGTTTGGTCAAGCGGCGCCAATTGTCGATGGCAATGTTGTTCGCGTGTTGTCGCGGCTCGCTGATTGGCGCGAAAGCACCAAAGGCAACATTGCAAATGAGTGGCTGTGGAGCACGGCGGAAAAATTTGTTTGCGGAGCGAAATCTCCGGCGGTGCTGAATGAGGCGTTAATGGAATTGGGTGCGACCGTGTGTGTTCCAAAAAATCCGCGTTGCATGGTGTGTCCGGTGCGTGTGTGTTGCGCCGCGTTCAAGGCCAACTCCCAGGAGTTTGTTCCGTTGAAACAAACCGCCGTGCCACGACGGACCGTAGTGCATCACGCGTTTGTGGAAATCCGCAAAGGCACCATGGGTGTTCAAACGCGGCCCGCGAAAGGATTGTGGGCGGGAATGTTGTCGCCACCGGTATTTGAATCTGCAACTGTCTGCAACGCCCGCAAGTTGCTGCGCGAACGACCTGAAATAAAACGCATAGAACAATTCCGTGGAGAGTTTGAGTTTCTCACAACGCATCGCACAATTCGAATTCGTGTTTATGCGGTGGAGTTTTGTTCCCAAGCCAAATTGCGCTGGATTGAGTTGGAAAAATTAAAGAAATACGCTGTGAGCAATGCGGTATTGCGAATTGCCGACGCGGCGGCGAAAAAATAAACTGGCGAACTCGCTAAAGTGGTACGCGTGAACAAGTTTGAAACATTGTTGAAGCGTGTCGTATTCCTGGCGGCTCTGTTGTGCGCGGCCTGCTCCACGCCACAGCCAATCGTGCAATCCAACGAAGTTTTTCCTGGCGATCTTGCCAGTGTCAACCGCGAACTGACGTCAGCGGAGTCACAGCGCGTTCTGAAAGCAATGGCATCCACGCGCACGCAGAAAAACATAGACGACACTCGGCCCTTGCAGACATCAACCGTGGGGCGTTGGTCGGATGTGTACATGGCCGCGGTCATTGGATCTCGAAAAGTTGAAATGGCCGTGGTGGAGCAGTTTGTGCAACCAGACGGATTGCGTTTCACCATTCTGACCTTGAATAATGACCAAGGCGAACTTGTGGTCAAGGGCGACGCGGCGCAAGGTGTGCTTAGCGCCAGCGCCACATTGGGATTGTTTGGCGAGCGCACCAAGGACGCGAAGGCGCTTGTGAGTTCCTTTTATTCACAACTTCACGTACTGTGCGCGATACCAAGACCGACTCAAGCGGCGCCAATCGCGGCAGTATCAACGCAATAATATTCTTGCGTTTGGCTTTAGGAAACATGCGGCGCTTGGCGCGCCAGATCAGGGAAAAGTTTTTCAACCATTCGCGCGGCGCGCAATAATTTTGCGTCGGCGAACGCTGGCGCTTGCAGGTGAAGACCAATCGGCAGCGACTTCGCGCCCTCTGTGGCAAAGCCAATTGGCACAGAAATAGCGGGTAAACCAGCGATATTTGTGTTCACCGTGTAGACATCGCACAGATACATTTTTAGCGGATCAGCCATACCGCCAAAGGCAAACGCGGGCGACGGACTTGCGGGACCCGCGATGACATCGCACTTTGCGAAGGCGTTGTCAAACTCCGCCTTGATGAGCCGACGCACGCGCAAAGCGCGGCCGTAGTACGCGTCGTAATAACCGGAACTGAGCACATATGTTCCAAGCATGATGCGCCGCTGCACTTCAGGACCAAATCCTTCGGCGCGGCTTCGCGAGTACAGCGTGTCCAAACTTTCGCCCGTCTTCAACGCGGCGCGGTAGCCATAGCGAATGCCGTCAAAGCGCGCCAAGTTTCCGCTGGCCTCCGCGGGCGCGATGACGTAGTAGGTGCTGATGCCAATGTCCGTCAACGGAAGATCCACTTCAACCAAAGTGGCGCCTAATTTTTGCAGCCGCTGCAGCGCGTCGTTTACGGATGCGTTCACCGCGGCGTCATTGGCGTCGCTTAAATATTGTTTGGGCACGCCAACGCGCATCCCCGCGATTGGAGTTTCCAAATCCTTCATTGGATCTTCCACTTTGAGATCAGCGGTGGTGCTGTCACGATCATCAAGGCCAGCCATCACTTGATAGGTGAGCGCGGCGTCGCGCACACTGCGGGTAAGCGGACCAACTTGGTCAAGGCTGCTGCCAAAGGCCACCAAGCCGTAGCGGCTAATGCGGCCGTAGGTTGGCTTGAACCCAACGCAGCCACACAATGAAGCGGGTTGACGAATGCTGCCGCCGGTGTCGCTTCCTATGGAAAAACCGCATAAACCAGCGGCCGCGGCCACGGCGCTTCCACCACTTGAACCACCGGGAACGCGCGTTGTGTCCCAGGGATTTTTCACGCACCCCCACGCGCAATGCTCGGTGCTGGAGCCCATGGCAAATTCATCCATATTTGTTTTTCCAATCACCACCGCGCCCGCGGCTTGAAGGCGCTCCACGCATGTGGCGGTGAAAGGTGAGCGATAGTTTTCAAGCATCTTGCTTGAGCACGTTGTGCGACCAACCGTGGTAGCCAAATTATCTTTTACGGCCACGGGCACGCCCGCCAGTGGTCCTGGATCTTTTCCCGCTTTGACTTTTGCGTCAACGGCGCGCGCGGCATTCATGGATTCATTTTCAAAGAGTTCATGAAACGCATTCAGTGACGCGTTGGCAGTTTGAGCGCGGCGCACAAAATCTTTGGCCACTTGCTCGGCGGACATTTTTCCAGAACGCACCGCGTCGGCAATGGAGACGACGTCCATTATTGGCGCGCTCATGAAATTTCCTCCGCCAGAACTTTTGGAACCGCGATGAAGCGGCCCTCGACAGCGGGGGCGTTCATGAATAATTCTTCCAGTGAAAGCGTGGCGCCTGGTTGGTCAGCCGCAAGGCGATTGGTGGAGTCCACTGGGCTAGTCAGCGGCTCAATGCCATCCACGTTGATGGCCTTCAACTTGGCCACATGGCTCAGCACGTTGGCTAGTTCGCCACGATATTGTTCCAGTTGTGTGGGCGCAATTTCAAGCCGCGCCAATTTGGCCACATGGGCTGTTTCCTCGATCGAAAGCGTATGTTTCTCTGTCACGCAATTGAGTGTAACCAAGCGTGGCGCAATGTCGGCTAGATTCCGCGCATGGTAGATCGCAAACAACGTTTCAACGGTCCAATTGTTGGCGTGGATTTAGGCGGGACCAACATGAGCATTGGTGTGATTGACGAAAAGGGAAAAATTGTTGGGCGCTCTCGCCGCAAGACCAAGGCCACCGAGGGTCGCGAGAAGGTCATCACTAGAATGGTTGAAGGCATTGAGCGCGCGTGTGAAGACGCAAAGCTTTCCATGAAAGATATCATGGCCGCTGGTATTGGCGCGCCAAGCGCCGTGGATTGGGATAAGGGCAGCGTGATTCATGCGGGCAATCTTGGATGGAAAAAAGTTCCGCTGCGCGACATCATGTCTAAAAAATTGGACATGCCCGTGGTGGTGGACAACGATGTGAATGTTGCCGCGTTTGGTGAAAGCCGTTTGGGCGCGGGAAAAAATCGCGGCGACTTGCTGGCCATGTGGATTGGTACAGGCATTGGCGGCGGAATGATTCTCAATGGCAAATTGTGGCGCGGTCCGTTTCATACCGCCGGCGAAGTTGGGCATGTTGTGCTTTTCCCAGGCGCTGGTCCAGGTCACAGAACTCTGGAAGATCACTGCAGCCGCACGGCGTTGGTGCGCAGCATGATGATGTTGCTTGGGCACTATCCCGACAGCATGTTGCGCGAATTTTTGAACAAAGAAAAAGACGACGACGGCAAGCCCGATCCATCCGCGATTGGAAGCAGCGTGCTGGCGGAGTGCTATGGCAAGGGCGATCCGCTTGTGCGCAAAGTGGTGGATGCCTCGGCCGAATTGCTGGGTTTAACCATTGCCAATCTGATTACGGTATTGAGTTTGCAAACCGTGGTGTTGGGCGGCGGCGTTTCCGAGGCGCTTGGAAAGCCGTATCTGTACCGAGTGCGCGAGAGTTTTGAACGCGTTGTTTTTCCGCAAACATTGCAGCGCTGTGAAATTGTTCCAAGTCAATTGGGCGATGACGCCGGCATGTTGGGCGCCGCGCTTCTGGCGCGTGAAACATTGAGTGAAGAAAAATAATCGCGTCGGATTGAGCGCCATGACTGCGGCGCGCGTCTGTTCTATGCGCTTTGCAGCGGATGTCGATCGCGCTTGCTCACCAACAAACGAATCTGCGGCACATGCGGCTGCAATTGTTTGGCAAAGTGCGGCAGAAATCCGCGCTCTGAGTTGGTGTGGCCAAGCAAAATCATGTCGCAACCATTTTCTTGCGCGTGGATCACATCGTGGTGCTTGGCCTCGCCGGTGACCATGAGCGTGCAACCGGCTTCTAAGGCCAGCGCAAGCAAACTAGCGCCAGAGCCAGGAACCACCGCCACGCAAGTGTGGCGGCGCGACTTGTTCAATTGGCAAAACGAAACTTGGCCGGCCGAAAGTCGCAGCGAAGTTTGAAGCCGCTTGACTATGGCGTTGGTTGCGCGCGGCGTGGTAAGCGTGAGCGCGCGGCCTTGGCCATGAACTTGTGGCTTGCCCGCATTGGGCGCGCGTGTTCGCGCTTGATTCAACTTGCGCTCACTTGGCGCTTCTTGCGCGGTTGGCTCCAACGCCACGCGTTCGCCCGCATCAATCATGTCCGCTAGCCAATCGGTCATGCCCCCACACACCGCATCAAGCGCGGTATGCGGCGACACAATAGCAATCTTGTTCTCCGCGCAACGCAGCAAGATGTGCTCATGCGCGTGCGTGGTCGTGATGTGTTTCAGCGGCTCAAATATGGGCGGGTGATAGGCAATAATCGCCTGGCATTTGGCCGCAATCGCCTCATCCAGCACGGCGTTTGTCAGGTCAATGGTCAGCATCGCGCGACGAAGTTCCCGCGATGGATCACCAAGCAGCAAGCCCGTGTTGTCCCATGCCGCAGCAAGCCGCCGCGGCGCGACGGCATCTATTGCCAGCACAAGTTCACCAATCATTGATCAACCTTCATGTGGAACGCGCGCGATCAATCGCGCTTTCCGCCGCCAAAGATCATGGCAAGGCGGAAAATAATTTTCATGGACTCAAAATAAATCCAGACCAAGCTCACGGTTAGGCCATACGCCAAATACCACTCGCTACTTGCGGGTGCGCCTTCTTTGGATGCCTGATCAACTTGTTGAATGTCGGCGATAAAAGTAAACGCCGCCACCACCAGAATGAGCCCGTTAATAGCCAAGCCAATGTATGCGCCGGTTGAGCCACCCGTTTGATTTGGCAGCGAGATGAATGGAGTCGCCACGCCAAACAAACTCAGCACGAATGAAATTAAATAGGTCACGCCAATACCAAGCACGCATGCCCACAAAATAAATGCGCCGCGTTGCGTAATGCGCACGGCGCCGCTGCGGTACAGAATGAGGCACGTCAGCGCCACGCCCGCGGTCATAATAAATGCTTGCAGCGCGATGCCGCCTGTGAGTTGTATTCCCTTGGCCGTCAAAATATTGTCAAGCACAACTCCGATTGCGCCCATGAAAAACCCTTGCACCGCCGCGTAAATTGGCGCCAGAAATATCGCCCAACTTGGGCGGCCAAACAATGCAAATCCAACTCCCAACGAAACTACAAACGACGCCACGCTCACCATGAACAGCGCGTCCTTGTGGGTATTTCCAAACGAGTTTCCCAGCGCGCCAAACACAACGGCCACTGCCAGGCAAAGCGTGGTCTTATTCACCACGCCAGCAACGGTGACGGTGGCTTGAGAATTTGGAGAGCTTCGTAAAGCTTCCTCTAGGCGGCCCTCTGCAAGAATTGGGTTGGATGATCTTAAAATGGACATGGATTCTCCTTAGCGATCATTCTAGCCACTAAGCGGGAAGTTTGACTCTTCTAGCATGTATTTTTCCTCGCCCCAAGGCGTTTGGCCTTTGGCACAATTTATATTTTTAAAATATAAAGTTCACGCGAACTTGACTTGGGGGCAATTAGAATCCACTCTAGTGCATCCGAGTGGTCTATTGACTTGTGGTTCGGCCACTCGTTCGCTCAGCTTTTCGAAGGGACTTTGCCTCTTGAAGAATTCTTCGTCTTCCGCATCGCGGACGCCGTCTGAAACCAAGTCCGACAAATCCAAGCCATCCGCGGATTCCGCGGCTGCGCCGACAACAAAAATTCAAGTTGGATCGGATTCCGCCGCCGACTTGCGCAAGCACTTTGTGGTTGACACCAATGTGTTGCTGCACAATCCCAACGCGCTCTTTAAGTTTGAGGAGCACGAGGTGGTCATTCCGCTTCAAGTGATCGAGGAGCTGGATCATTTCAAGAAAAACAACGATGAAACTGGGCGCAATGCCCGCAGCGTGATTCGCCGCTTGGACAAGATGCGCTCCATTGGTCGGCTGTTTGAAGGCGTGGTGTGGAACGAGCAGGGTGGTTCCATTCGCATTGAGCGTTGTGATTTGAAGACGCCCTTCGCGCTGGACCTGGATGTGGCCGACAACAAAATTCTTGGCGTTGCGCATCGGATGCACATGAGTGGTCTGCGGACTATTTTCATTTCCAAGGACATCAACGCGCGCGTGAAGTGCGACGCGCTTGATATTCCAAGCGAGGACTTTGAGGCCGACCGTGTGGATGCCGATTGGCTCTACGGCGGCTACGCCATGTTGAGTTGTCCCAGCGCAATCATTAATGAACTCTATCAAGAGCGTCAACTAAGCATTGAGCAATTGGAAGGCTTGATCTTCCGCACCATTGAAGGCGGCGAGTTGAAAGCCCACGACCTAGTGGCCAATCAATTTGTGGTCCTGCAAGACGATGCCGACGAAAGCCACACCGGTTTGGCGCGCGTGCTTTCCGACACTGGACATTTGATTCCAGTGACGGGTCCGCGAAAACCGATTTATGGAATTCTTGCGCGCAACGTGCAGCAAACCATGGCCATGGATCTTCTACTTGATGATGAGGTTCGCCTGGTCTCGCTGATCGGCGCGGCTGGCACTGGAAAAACTTTGTTGGCTATCGCCGCGGGCATGCACAAAGTGTTGCGCGAGGAGCGCTTTGACAAATTGCTGGTGGCCAGGCCCATCATGCCCATGGGTCGTGATATTGGCTTTTTGCCAGGTGATAAAGATGAAAAACTGGCGCTGTGGATGCAGCCGGTGTTTGACAATGTGGCGTACCTGCTTTCAACCCGCGGCGGCAGCGGCAATGAGGCCGACAGCAAGACCGCGGAGCAGCGCATGGATCAACTTGTGGCTGGCGGAAAATTAGTCATGGAGCCGCTGACTTATATCCGTGGTCGCAGCATTCCGCATCAGTTCATCATTGTTGATGAGGCGCAAAATCTTTCGCCGCATGAAGTGAAGACCATTGTCAGCCGCGTGGGCGAGGGCACCAAGATTGTGCTTGCGGGTGACATTGGGCAAATTGACAATCCATATCTTGACGCCGCAAGCAACGGCCTTTCGCATTTGATTGAGCGCATGAAGGGCCAGCGCATCGCAGGTCATGTCACTTTAAGTCGCACCGAGCGCAGTGAATTGGCCAGCCTGGCAGCGGACATGTTGTGATGCGCGATTGATCCACCTCATTGCATCTATGCGCAACGAACGTTGATCGCTTTAATCTATGCGTCTGTCTTTTGGTTTCTTCAAGTGAGAGTCAATCACAAGTTGAAGCGCAATTTCAAGAGATGCGGAGGCGGTTGGGGATTGCGCGTTGGCGCCAACAACTTGCCAGAGATCATGTATGTGTTGAAATGGTTGACCACCCACCAAAATAGGAATGAGCTTTCCATTGGGCGAGGCGCGCACAGAGGCGATGACTTCTTGAACCGTGCGGATGCGCAAACTTGTTGTGGCACTCAGCGCCAAAAGATCGGCGCCGCCACGAAACGACTGCGGCGCAATGGAGTTGGCAATTTCCTGCGCGGGAGTGTTGGCTCCCAAAAACTCCACGTTCCAGCCTTCGGTTTCATAAATGGCTGACAAAATTCGAATGCCAAGATCATGCATGTCGCCGCCCACGGAGGCGGCAACCATGAGATATCCATTGCTGGCCTTGCGCGGAGTCTTGGAACGAAGCACTTCCAAGATTTGTTGTGTCGCATTGGTGCAATAATGTTCGTCGGCAATGCTGGCTTCTTGGATGTGCCACATGTGACCAATCTCCAACATGGCTAGCGCGAATATTCCCTCGCATATTTGAGAAAATGTCAGGCCGTTTTTGGACAGATCTGAAACGAAACGCTCCGCCTCAGCGCGGTCACGCCGCAGCAAATGCATTAGATACATGCGCGCTAGGTCGCGTGAAGTTCCCGCAATCGACATTGGACTGACCACGCATTCTTGATTGTTCAGCAGCGTTTCAACGGCATGGACAATTATGGGCGTGGTCAAATCCGAAATCGCTTTTGGAAGCTGCTCAATCAAGACGCTCACCATGCAATTTAAATTTTCGGTTAGATCAGCCGAGTTTAATTCACGGGCTATGAACGCCGTCTTGGACCACAACGCGTTGCTAATGAAAATTTTCTCTCTATCCAAAGCCACGGCTTCAGCCAAGTGGGCGATTCGTGAAACCACTTCTTGGTTCCACATGCGCCTGCCATTCGCGCCGTAACGCTCCTCTATGGTGTTGTCTTTGCAATAATGTTGGTCAACCGTCCACGTGGCAATGGCGCGGTTGGATGATTCAATGAGATGGGCAGCTTCAAGTCTGGAGGATTTCACTCGGATTTATTCGCCGATTTCAAAGGTCAGATTCACTTGCCGTGCAAAGGATTGGTTGAAATTGTATTTTGCTTGTTTTGAAGCCCAATATTGCTTGTTTATGCGGATGCGCCATCAATCAGGGCGTCACGCGCCGCCGCGGCATGGGCGTTGGTTAATTCCACGTGCCGCAGGCGATATTGCATGGAGGTTGTGATGAGCGTGGCGTGGCTCCATGTCAGCGGGCTCACAGAAATTTGCGCGCCAGTGTAGGGATGGTATTGCTCGGCCAGCACGCCGCTGGAAGAGGCGCGCCAATTGGTCCATTCAAGATAGGGAATGGCCTCGTCAAGTTCGTTGATGGATGTGGCCTTGGCAATCAGCCACTGCGCGAACCACAGCGTGCAAATCACCCAGGGATTGCCCGGAACATTTTCCAGTTCCTTGTGTTCAACTTGCTGGTACGGGTCGCGCTCGTAGCGCGCTATGCCGCCAATTTCGGTGCGCACCCAAAGGCGATCGCGGATGGCGCGCATGTGGTCGCACACACGCGAGTCGTTGGCGGGCAACACATCAAAGGCGAACAACGCATATGCCGACGCGTCCAAGGTGAAGTCAAGACGATATGAACCATCTTCGGCGGCGATGGCGGTGCGCGCGAACAAGCGGCGCTCTGGATCCCACATTTGTTTCAACATGGCCAGGCGCATGCGGTCCGCCGCCTCGCTGAAATCGGTGGCGCGATCATGTGCGCCCATGTCCTGCGCAAATTGACTTGCCGCAAGCAAGCCGCCAATGGTTGCGCACACGGTGAACAAGTGCACGCCGCGCCGCTCCTCCCACAAGTCCCAACTTGGAAGCGGCAAACCGTGGTGGTCGCGATATGAAATCATCCAATTCGCGGTGTCAACAATCAGCGGGTTGTACAGCGACTTGATGAATTCCACGTCGCGGAATTTCACAAAATGTTGGCGTAAAGCCCAGGGAATAAGCGCGGTTTCATCTTGTTGAATGGGCAGCAGCGAAGGCTTTTCCGTGAGCCACGGATGCCAACTTGAAGCCACCGTTCCATTGGGGTTGTACTTGTGGTGGAAATATCCATCGGGATGGCGCACGCGTTCGCAGAAGCGGAAAAATTTTCGACTGAGTTCGCTTTGCCCAGACAACACCAATGATTGCGCCACCAACGCGCCGTCGCGCGGCCACATGTAGGAATAGGTGTCGCCCGCGAAGTGTGTGATGTCGTAATCATTCGCGGCAATAATGGCGCCACCATTGTCAATTTGCGTGCGTGCGATCAGCAAACTGCGCGTCTGCAACTGCTGCAAATGTTTTGGAAGCGGATCGTCGCCAGAAAATTCCTGCCGCGACCATAAACGCCAATACGCCTCGGTGCGATCCAGCATGCGTTGCGGAGTTTTGTCGCAGACCTTCTGGTTTAGCGCGTGCACTTCGTCGTAACTTTTTCCGGCCGCGATCCAGTACACGCATGTCTCGCTGCCATTTGGAGCAAGCGTAAGTTGAAAGCCAACGGCGCTGTCCACGCTGCCTTGCGCAATGCTGTTGCGGCTCAACATGCCGTCCTCGGCGTCGCGCCACGTGCCTTCGGCCTCGCCAATTCTTTTGGCGCCCGTGGCGTAGGTGGTCACGCCAACTCCGGCTGGATGGCTGCCGTTGAACAAAAAGTAGAAATCGTTTTTGTAGTGAATCAAGCCGCCAGTTTGCGGATCAAAGGCCACGGTGTCGCCCACGGGGCTTTCATTCACGCTTAAATCCGCGTGAAAAAACACGCGCACATCGCGCGGACGGTTCCACAGATCCGTGACAATCACTTGGCGAAAATACACGGGGCTCCAATAGTCGACCGCGTCGTGGCACAGCAACTCAAGGCCAAGGCGCTCATTGCGCAAACGCACCTCGGTCAGCAACGTGTTGTGCTTGTATGAAAAACTGCGCGACCAACCCGGGCTATCCATCCACGCAAATTGTCCGTCGGCCCAAACGCCAAAGCGTTGCAAGTGTCCGCAGGTGTGGTTTGGTTGACCAACATGCGGCCAATACAAATCGCGAATGCGATAGAGGTCGTCAAAAGCCACCAACATGTCGCCGTTACCAACTGGAATATTTCGTGGCATGTGTTGGGGATTGTAAGGGCGACGAGATTAGCCGTTGAAGCGGCAAAAGATAAGGCTGGTGTTGTGACCGCCAAATCCAAATGAATTGTTGATGGCAAAATCAAGTTTGCGTTCTTGCGGCGTGTGCGCCACAAAATTTAAATCCATTCCCTCGTCGGGGTTGTCCAAATTAATGGTGGGGGGCAAGACGCCTTTGTGAATGGCCAAGATGGTGGCGATACTTTCAATGCCGCCCGCCGCGCCAAGCGCGTGACCCGTGACACCTTTGGTGCTGCTCATAGCTAATGTGTAAGCGTGCGCGCCGAAGAGTTGCTTGACCGCATTCACCTCAGCGCGGTCACCTAGCGGAGTGCTGGTTCCGTGCGCGTTGATGTAGCCAATTTGTTCGGGATTCACTTGCCCATCGCGCAGCGCCCATGCCATGGAGCGCTTGGCGCCGGAACCTTGCTCATCTGGCGCCGCAATGTGAAATGCGTCGCCGCTGGAACCGTAGCCAATAATTTCCGCGTAAATCTTAGCGCCGCGCTTCTTGGCGTGCTCCAATTCCTCCAGCACCAAAATGGCGGCGCCGTCGGCCAGCACAAATCCATCGCGGTCCTTGTCAAATGGACGGCTGGCTTTCGGTGGATCATCGTTGCGAGTGCTGAGCGCTTTCATGGCGCTGAAAGCCGCCACGCACACGGGACCAATTCCACTTTCAGCGCCGCCAGCGAACATGACATCGACGTCATTGCGTTGAATGGCATGGTACGCGGCGCCGATTGAATGCGAGCCAGAGGCGCAAGCCGTTGCCGTGGCAATGTTGAAGCCACGCAAGTTGTAGCGAATGCTAATTTGACCAGCGCATGCGTTGACCATGAGTCGCGGAACAATGAACGGGCTCACTTTGCGCGGGCCGCTCTCCAAAAGTTTGTACAAGCCAGTCTCAATTGTGTTGATGCCACCAACGCCGCTGCCAACAGCAACGCCGCGGCGATCAGGATCGCCAGTTGTGAAATCAATTCCGCAGTCGTTCGCAGCCTGAGTTGCCGCGCCCAAGCCGTAGATGGCAAAGTTGTCCATGCGTCTGGATTCGCGCCCATCAATGCCCGCATGTTTTTCCAAATCAAAGCCGCGGACTTCACCGCCAAAACGTGTTGTCCACTCCTCATTTTGCGGGAAATTGGTAATGGGTCCAATTCCAGACTTGCCCGCCAAAAGGGAAGCCCAAAAAGAGTCGACATCCAGACCGACATCGGTGATTGCGCCGAGTCCTGTGACCACGACGCGGCGAAGCGTGATGGTTCGCATGGGAATATTTTACGCGATCGAGACTAAAGAAGCCTCGCGCGTCACTTGTCCTTGCCGCTGGATAAGTTCTTGTTGATGAAGTCCACCGCTTGACCCACGGTGTGGATCTTTTCGGCTTGCTCATCCGGAATTTGAGTGTCAAATTCCTCCTCAAGCTCCATAACAAGCTCGACCGTGTCAAGGCTGTCGGCGTTGAGGTCATTGGTGAAACTGGTGTCGCGGGTGATCTGATCTTTATCAACACCCATTTGTTCAGCGACGATTCCAATTACTTTTGTTTCAATCTCTTGCTCGGTCACGGGCTTCTCCTAAATCAAAAATGGACAGGTCTGAAGTTTGGGATCTTAACGGAAATTACACATTCATGCACACATCATATTTCACAATCACATGGACATGCCGCCGTCAACGGCAAGGACTTGCCCCGTGATGTAACTCGCTTCTTCGCTAGTGATAAACGCCACCGCAGCGGCGATATCCGCGGGAAGACCAAAGCGCCGAAGCGGAATGCTTGGCAGGGCAGCCTCCTTCACTTGTGGCGGCAAACTAGCGGTCATGTCGGTTTCAATAAATCCTGGCGCAATCAAATTGGCGGTTAAGCCTTTGGAACCAAGCTCGCGGGCGATTGATTTGGTCATGCCAACAAGCGCGGCTTTGGCGGTGGAATAGTTCACTTGCCCCGCATTTCCCATCAAACCGCTCACGCTGCCGACATTCACAATGCGGCCCCAGCGTCCGCGCATCATGGGGCGCGCGGCGGCGCGGCAGGTGACAAACGCGCTGCGTAAATTCACTTGAATCACCTCGTCAAAATCTTGATCGCTCATGCGCAGCAGCAATCCGTCGCGGGTAATGCCGGCGTTGTTCACCAAAATATCTAGGCGACCATGCTTTTCCGCAACAGCCTCAACCAACGCGGCAAGCGCAACGCCATCGGCCACATCACAAGCCATGCCTTCCATGGAACCGCCATCGGCTTGCACGGCGGCTATCACACCGGCAAGGTTGGCATCGGTGCGCGCCACGCCAACAACATGGCGGCCATCTTTTGCCAAGCGTTGCGCAATGGCTTTTCCAATTCCTCGGCTGGCGCCAGTGACAATGGCTACTCGCTTTTCGATGATGCAATCTCCTGTTGAAGAAATTTCAATTCGTGCAGAAGTGTAGCTAATAAAATTATTTATGAGTTCATATGGATGTCAACACATAAAGCAACGCAGGCATGAATTATTTAATTTGCGCGCAAAATTATTATGGTTTTTCAACAGGGTCGCTGGGGGCTCTCTTGCCTGGGCGTGAAGAGGGGCGCGGCGGATCATCGTCCGAACCTGAACGGCCGGGCGCGTCCCCCTTGATCGAGCGATCTTGTTGAGGAACCTCAATTGTTTCGTCGGGTTTTTTGGCTTCGCTTAGCTCTAATTTATTCAATGTTAACCATTGCTTGATGCGATCGGCAGTCTTGCTTCCTTGTAGTTTTTCTTCAATTTTTTGGGGCGACGCAAGAGCGGTCATGACCAAAGGCTGATCATTTGCTCCAGATGAAAGTGACCACAGTTGCGCGGCGAATGTATCGCCAGTTGAGAAAAACCCCAACACTGAAAGCGTGTCTGGTTCAGTGCCCGTGATCCAACCCACGTTCACGCGGTTGATATTTTCTGTGGCGGATTTCCATTGGCCGCTTGCTTGCATATCAGCCAACACGGCTTGGTCTTGTGGACTGAGCAGCGGCTTTAATTTAGCCGCGTTGCCGTGCACCATGGCGTCAAAAAACACAACGATAACTTCGGCTTGAATGGGATTGCTTGGGGCTTTGTCGCCATCCTCAACGCGAACGCGCTTATCAATGCCAAGGCGCTTCATCATGTCGTTGAGTGATTCTTTGGGCGCCTCTTCCACCACCGCCACCGGCTGCGCTTCTGCGGCCTCGGGTTGCTGGTTGGATTCGGTCTTGCCGCACGCAATGACCAGTGTCAAGAGAGAGGCGCATGAAAGCGTGGCGCGCAATGTTGAAACTAAATTAACTTTTTGCATTGTGAGTTTCCGCAATTGAATCATGTGTCGTGACCTCAGTGGCTTTGTGAATTCGTCGCATCAATCCGCGCAGCACGGTGCCTGGCGCAAGTTCATACACCTTGCAAATGCCTTCCAGTTCCTTGGATGCGCGCCATGCAATCATATCGGCGCAGCAAGCGTCCCAACGCACGGGTTGCACCAGTTGATCCACCAACAATTTCCGCACGCTTTGCGGCTCATTCATGTGGTGCGGCTTGCCCGTGACATTGCTCCACACTGGGCATTTCAGCGGGTGAATATGCACATCCGCCAAGGCCTTGGTCATGCCGTGTGCGGCGGGTTGCATGAGTGGGCTATGAAACGCGCCCGCCACGGTCAGTTTGCTGGCGCGCAGGCCAAGTTTGCTGGCTTCAACACAGGCCCGATCGCATGCCACAGCGTGACCGCTTAACACAATTTGTCCCGGCGCGTTGAAGTTGGCGGGCACAAGCACTCCATCTTGCGCCGCGGCCAAGCACACCGCGTTGGCTTTTTCCTCGTCGGCGCCAATCAGAGCAACCATTCCACCTTGGCTTGCAACGGCAGCTTCTTGCATAAGACGGCCGCGAATAAGAACAAGTCGCAGCGCGTCTTGCCAGGTGAACGCGCCCGCCAATGCCAGCGCCGTGTACTCGCCAAGCGAAAGTCCAAGCGTTCCGGAAATTTCAATCTCACCGTGTCGCTCCACAAGCGCAGCGTGGCAGGCAATGCCGCACACTAAAAGCGCGGGCTGGCTGACATCTGTTTGATTCAGCCGCTCAGCGGGACCTTCAAAGCAAAGTTGACTTAGCGTGCCGTCGCCATGAAAGTGGGCAATGTCATTGGCCTCTTCAAAGATGGCGCGCGCGGCCGGACTTGCGTCGTGCCACGACTTGCCCATGCCCACGCTTTGCGCGCCTTGACCTGGCGCCAAGAAAATTGCATTAAGACTCATTGAAACGCTCCTAGGTGGAAATGCTCCACGCGAATTGAAAGAAAGACATTAGCCACGCCACCCGACGGACCGTGAAAAATTAAACATTCCACACATTGCTAGCCCAAGTCACGCCGCCACCAAAAGCCACCAAAATCATGGGCTTTCCCGCGGGAACTTTGCCAGCGCGCCACACCTGATCCAGGCACAAGCCAACGCTTCCAGAGCTGGAATTTCCATATTGATCAATGTTGATCAAAACTTTTTCACGCGGCAATTTTAATTTTTCAATGGCGTTCTCAATAATGCGCGCGTTGCTTTGGTGGCACACAATTTGACTAATGTCGTCGGCGGTCAGTCCGGTCTTCTCCAGCGCGTCGGCGATCACTTCGCGAAATTTGGTCACGGCAAATTTAAAAATCTCGCGGCCATCCATGCGCAAATAGCCAAGACGAATTGGATTGTCCTTGTCGGCTTCTGGAACTTCCTGCGCGCGATTTGGAATGTACAAACCAGTCCAGTCGCGGCCATCCGAGCCCAGCGTTTGATAAATGCATCCGCGGTTCAAGTCTGGGTCGGGCACAAGAATTGCGGCGCCCGCGGCGTCGCCAAATAAAATACTGACCGAGCGATCTTGGTAGTCGACCATGGTGCTCATGGCGTCGGCGCCAATCACGCCAACATTTTTATATCGACCCGAGCGCACCATTGTCTCGGCGACATTCAGCGCGTAGACAAATCCGCTGCAGGCCGCGGTCACATCAAATGCGCCGGCGTTGATGGCGCCCACATCGCCGGCCACTCGGCAGGCCAAACTTGGGCAGCGCATTTCCGCGGTGCATGTTCCAATGATCAGCAAATCCAGGTCGGATGCCTTCATGGAGGCGGCATCAAGCGCACGGCACAAAGCGTCGCGCGACAGCGTAAATGTGCCTTCTTTTGATTGATCGCTCACGCGGCGGCAACGAATGCCAGTGCGCTGCGTGATCCACTCGTCCGTGGTGTCAAGAATGCGCGACAAATCGTCGTTGGTGAGAATTTTTTCCGGAACAGCGGACCCAGTGCCCGCCATCCGGACGCCGCATGCGCCGGAGGGCTGTATCACGCAGAGACCTCGTCCGAAATACGCATAAGACCAAGTTGCTCGCTCATTTGCGCGTTGATGTTTGAAGCCGCGAACATCTTCATGCGCGTGATGGCGTTCATAATTGTGCGCGCTTGGCTGGAGCCATGGCTAATCAGCGCGATGCCGTTCACGCCAAGAAGAGGCGCGCCACCAAACTCGTGATAGTCATGTTTGGCGTACAAACTTTTTACAACGGGCTCAAGGCGCGCCGCAAGTTCTGGATCAATCGCCAACACTTCACGCGCCAGCGCTTTGAAGATGCCTTTGGAAAGTCCTTCGGCAAGTTTAATCATGACGTTTCCAACCACGCCATCGGTGATCACCACATCGGCTTCGCCATCAAACACGCCGCGACCTTCAACAAAGCCGGTGAAATTTAAACCGGCGGCGGCGCGCAGCATGTCGCGCGCAAGTCGCATGTCATCGGTGCCCTTGGCTTCTTCGCCGCCCACATTCATAATGGCCACGCGCGGATTTTCAATGCCGCACGCAATCTTGGCGTAGATGGCGCCCATCACTCCGTACTGCGCCAAATGCACTGGTTTTGGCTCGATATTGGCTCCAACATCGATCAGCACCACGGCGCCAGCGAAAGTTGGAACGGTGACGGCAATGCCAGGTCGGACCACATTTGGAATGCGACGCATGTGCATTTGCGCCGCGCTCACCATGGCGCCGGTGTTGCCCGCGCTCACAATGGCGTGCAGTTTATTTTCATTTTTTGGGCTGGCGTCTTTCGCCATCACAACCATGCTCGCGTCGCGCTTGGAACGAATCGCCTCAACAGGTGACTCTTCCATGCCAATGACTTCGGTGGTGGCGACAATGGTCAGGCGCTTGTCGGAAATTCCGCGCTCACTGAATGTTTCTTCAATGACGCGTCGATCGCCGTATAAAACAAGTTCATCGTCAGCCGCAAGCTTTGGAAGCGCGGCAATGCAACCCTTCAGGATCTCGTCGGGCGCATTGTCGCCGCCCATGACATCCACGCCAAGTCGCATGAATTATTGACCTATCTGACCGGTCTTGAGTTGCAGACCTGGTCGCACATAGCCGCAACTTGAGCACGCGCTGTGCGGACGTTTTGCTGCGCCACAGTTTGGGCACAAGACGGTGTGAGCCGCCTTGATCGCGTTGTGGGAGCGTCGTCGTCGGGTTCGACCTGGGGATTGTCTAAATGCTGGTGTCATGTCTGTTTCTCAGTACGTTGGATCGGTAAAGATAGCCGAAACCCTCATTTTGTCAAGCATGATTCAATATCAATAGACAGATGGGGATTTGAATTAAGCGTACATTGAAGGCGTGCAAAGCTTTGATTTGTTCACAGATGGCGCGTGTTCAGGCAACCCCGGCCCCGGCGGCTGGGGCTTTATTTTGCGGGAAATTGGAGGTTCTGACGAATTGCTGCAGTCCGGCGCGGAGCATGGAACCACCAACAATCGCATGGAATTAACCGCCGTCATTCGTGGATTTGACTCCATTTCCAAGCCGTCGCAGGTGCGGGTGATTTCAGACAGCGAATATGTGGTCAAGGGTTTAAAGGAATGGTTAAGCGCTTGGAAAGTCCGCGGTTGGCGCACGGCCGCCAAAAAACCCGTCAAAAACATCGATTTATGGCAGCAATTAGACCAAATCCGAAGCATTCACACGCTGAATCCGGTGTGGATTCGCGGCCACGCCGAGCACCCTGAGAACACAAAATGCGATGAAATGGCGGTTGCGGCAATTGAGACCCTGCGAAATCGGTGAACTTGCGTTACACTTCTCGACTCGGTCTTTCGACCAACAAGTGACTCAATTATGCCAACGATTAATCAACTCATCAAAAATCCCAGACGCAATCCGCCAGCCAAAAGCAAGGTGAAAGATCTTGCTCGTTGCCCACAGCGACGCGGCGTGTGCCTTCAAGTGAAGACCGTGACTCCCAAGAAGCCAAACTCCGCGCTTCGCAAGGTGGCGCGTATTCGTTTGAGCAACGGAAAAGAAATCACCGCGTATATCGGCGGCGAAGGCCACAATTTGCAGGAGCATTCAATTGTCTTGGTGCGCGGCGGCCGTGTGCGAGATCTTCCTGGTGTTCGCTACCACGTTGTGCGCGGCATTTTGGATTGTCTTGGTGTTGATGGCCGCAAGAAGGGTCGTTCGTTGTACGGCGTGAAGAAGAAGGCCGCTTCGACCAAGAAGAAGTAATTTGAAATTAGAAATGTGTTGGCGCACTTTGTGGCGCGAATGCATTTCAAGTTTGGGTTTGAAGTTTGGATTTGAAATACTTTTCGGCACATTTCGGCAAGTAATCAAGGAGCCACTCTAAGGGCGCGTTGCCCATGCCTTGGTGAACTGACGTCCCATTTCGGGATGCCGAGCCACAGGAGATCCCCCAATGGGCGGACGAATTACTAATAGCGAAGCGCAACTGCAGCCAGATCCTCGTTACCAAGACAAATTGGTCGCCAAGTTTGTCAATTGCATCATGTATGACGGCAAGAAAGCCACGGCCCAAAAGGTTGTGTATCAAGCCTTCGACACCATTCAAGCGCGTCTTGAAAAGGAAAAGTTGGACACGTTGCCTCGAACGGCTATTGAAGTGTTCCAAAAGGCAATTGAAAACGTGAAGCCAGTTGTCGAAGTGCGTTCAAAGCGCGTCGGTGGCGCCAATTATCAAGTGCCAATGCAACTCAATCGTCGACGCGCGCAAAGTTTGACCTTCCGCTGGATTATTGAAGCAGCCCGCGCTGAAAAGGGTCGGCCAATGCACATCAAATTGGCCAACGAATTGTTCAGCGCTTGCAAGAATGAAGGCAAGGCCGTTGCAACGCGTGAGAACACGCATCGCATGGCGGACGCCAACAAGGCATTCGCTCACTTTGCTTGGTAAGTTGGGCTTGGTAAGGTTATTTTCAATGTGAATTCACAGCGGCGATCCTTCGGGGTCGCCGCTTTTTTTGGGGTTTGTTTTTTTGCCACGGCGTGGGACACTCTCAACATGCCACAAGGCCAGCGCCATGAACGACAAATTACTTTGCCTTGGTGCGGGCAAGCGGGGCAGTCGCGCATTCGTGGCGCGCATGTGTTGGTGGTTGGTTGCGGTGCGCTTGGTTGCGCGAGCATTGAGTGGTTGGCGCGCGCGGGCGTTGGACAGTTGACATTGGTGGACCGCGATGTTGTGGAGTGGTCCAACTTGCAGCGCCAGCAATTGTTCAGCGAGCGCGACGCGCAAGCGGGCGCCCCCAAGGCCGAGGCGGCGGCGCGGCGCGTGAAGGAGATTGATTCCACCATTCGTGTGCACGCATGCGTAGAGCATGTGAACGCGGAAAATGCGGCTGATTTGGCGCGCGGCGTGAATGTGATTGTGGACGGCCTTGACAACATAGAGACGCGCTTTGTGTTGAATGATGTGTCCGTGCGCGATGGAATTCCTTATGTGTACGCGGCCGCCGTTGCCATGGAAGGACGCTGCATGGTTGTGCTGCCGCGCGATGTTGCTGTTGATAAAAACTTTTCTAACATGGACGTTTCAAATGCTTCCGATGTTGACGCACGCATTTCTAAAGCGGGCAAAGCGAACGCAACATCCAACTCCAACCACTTCGCGGCGCGTGGCGCGTGTTTGCGCTGCGTGTATCCAGACATGCCAGCGCCTGGCGTGTTGCCAACATGCGATCTTGCGGGAGTGATGGGACCGGTGGTGGGAATGGTCGGCGCGTTTGCCGCGAGCCAGGCATTATTTTTGCTCGCGGGACGCGCGGATTTGCTGGAGCGAAAATTATGGAGCGTGGATTTGGCCGCGCATCGCCACGCAACCATCGCGATTTCAATTGATGAACATTGCGCGTGTTGTGGCAAAAAAGAATTTTCATTTCTTCAGCCATCCAATGAGTCGGCGCGTGTGGCGCACTTGTGCGGGCGCGGCTCTATTCAGGTTCTACCGGCGCGGCGCAAGAAATCAGATCGCGCGGCTTTGGACATGGATTTGTCGGCGCTTGAAAAACAACTGCTTGACCATGGCCAGTTCGCCAGGCGCGGGGGTTCCTTGCACGGGCAACTGCGCAATATTGCGGGGCTTGGCGGCGAACCGGTTGAATTGACAGTGTTCGCCGATGGACGCGCCATTGTCGGCCGTTGCAGCGACGAAACTTTGGCGCGCTCTATTTATGATCGCTTTATAGGCGGCTAATAAATTTCAAAACTCCACTTTGTTTGGGCTGAAGAATGGGTATAGGATTCATTCATGACAACAGCAACCACAACCAGCGTAGGAATTGGATCAATGATCGCCCCAGGTCTGAATTACGGCATCAGTTACGCCGAAAAACTCTGCAAGGATATTCCTGCCGCCAAGTTTGGCCACTGTCCAATGAAAGATGTGAATCATCCGCTGTTTTACATTGCGCACTTGGGTCTGTACGCCGAGCGCATTCTGGAAATGATTGGCCGCAAAGATTTGGCCAACCCAATCGATCCCAAGCAAGATGAATTTTTTAAGAATGGCGCGCCATGCTTGGAGCAAACTGGTCAGTATCCAAACAAAGATGTTGTGTTAAAAAATTTCCTGGAGCGCTACAAACTTGTTGCTGCCACTCTGCCTGGGGTTTCAGATGAAACTTTCTTGCAAGCCAATCCCATGGGCGGACGCATGAGCGAAATGTTTCCAACATTGGGCTCCGTAGTCATGTTCATGTGCGGCAGCCATATGCAAATGCATCTTGGACAAATCAGCGCGTGGCGCCGAGTGATGGGCATGGGCAGTTGCAATTGATGCCTGTAATGTGCTCAACCTAAAAGCACGCCATGCATAAATCGCACATTCTTGCCTTTGACCAAGGAACCACAAGTTCGCGCTCCATTGTCTTTAACGACAAGGGCGCGTTGCGATCTGTGGCTCAGCAGGAATTTCATCAATCATTTCCAAACGCTGGTTGGGTGGAGCACGATGCGCAGGAGATTTGGACCACGCAACTGGAAACGGCGCGCGAATGCATCAAGCGCGCCAAGATTGGTCCGCGTGATATCGCCGCCATTGGCATAACAAATCAGCGTGAAACCACGGTGATTTGGGAGCGAGCCACGGGGCGTCCCATTGCGCCGGCCATTGTCTGGCAAGATCGGCGCACGGCTTCCATCATGGACAAAATTCGCGCCACTGGCGGGCAGAAACGCGTGAACGAAGTCACCGGCTTGCTGCTTGATCCGTATTTCAGCGCGTCTAAAATGGCGTGGATATTGGATCACGTTCCAAACGCGCGCGCGCGCGCGGCCAAAGGCGAATTGGCCGCGGGCACGATTGACTCTTGGTTGCTGTGGAAACTCACCGGTGGTCGCGCGCACATGACCGATGTCACCAATGCCAGCCGCACAAGTTTGCTTGATCTCAAGA
The DNA here is from genome assembly GCA_009691785.1 of Phycisphaerales bacterium. Taxonomy (GTDB): domain Bacteria; phylum Planctomycetota; class Phycisphaerae; order Phycisphaerales; family SM1A02; genus SYAC01. The sequence goes on along the minus strand of SIAM01000002.1, from coordinate 28,969 downwards.
CATTGCAGTGGAGCCAAGAGATGCTTTCCATTTTCAATGTGCCCGCGGAAATTCTTCCGGAGGTTATTTCTTGTGACAGTGAGTTTGGCGTGAGTGACCCCGAACTTTTTGGCAGCGAAATTCCAATTCGATCCATGGTTGGCGATCAACAAGCGGCGCTCTTTGGCCAACTGTGCCTGGACAAAGGAATGGCCAAAAACACCTATGGAACTGGGTGTTTCATGCTTATGCAAACTGGCACGCAGCCTGCCATGAGCAAGAACAGATTGTTGACCACGGTGGCGTGGCGCATGCACAATCAACCGGCGCATTACGCGCTGGAAGGCAGCGTTTTTGTTGGCGGCAGCGCGGTGCAGTGGTTGCGCGATGGTCTTGGAATTATTCGCAAGAGTTCCGATGTGAATAAATTGGCGGAGTCCGTGCCAGATTCTGGCGGCGTGTTTGTGGTGCCAGCCTTTGCCGGACTTGGCGCGCCAACATGGGACCCGCGCGCGCGTGGCTGCATACTTGGGCTCACGCGCGGAAGCACCGCGGCGCACATTGCGCGCGCAACTCTGGAAGGCATCGCGCATCAAGTGGCGGATGTTCTTGAAGCCATGACCAGCGACGCGGGCGCGCCCGTAGGAATTTTGCGCGTGGATGGCGGCGCCAGCGCCAGTGATTTGCTTATGCAAACTCAAGCCAATCTTTTAAACGCCGCCGTGGAGCGACCCAAGGTGACCGAAACCACGGCGCAAGGCGCCGCGTTCATGGCTGGCATTGCCAGCGGCATGTGGAAAAACATTTCTGAACTTTCCAAAAACAGAACAGTGGACCGCGTGTTCAAACCAAAAATTTCAGATGATCAACGACTCTCACAGCGCGCCAACTGGAAGCGCGCGCTTGCCCGTGCTGGCGAGTGGGCGCAAGACGAATCCAAAGGAGCCACTTCATGAGCGCCGCGAACATTCAATCGCAACGCGTGGACACGCTGTGCAAACTTGGTGTCGAACATTTTGATGTGCTTGTGATTGGCGGCGGCGCTACGGGTTTGGGCACGGCGGTGGACGCGGCCAATCGCGGCTATAAAACCGCGCTGGTGGAGGCGCATGACTGGGCCAAGGGAACAAGTAGCCGCAGCACAAAGTTGGTGCATGGCGGCGTGCGCTACTTGGAACAATTGGATATTGCCTTGGTCATGGAAGCGCTGCACGAGCGTGGGTTGCTGCACCAGAACGCGTCGCACTTGGTGCACCCGTTGGCGTTCATTGTTCCACGCTACACATGGTGGGAAGGTCCGTTCTATGGAACTGGCTTGAAGTTGTACGACGCGCTGGCGGGCAAATTAAATTTAAAAGCCAGCAGCACGCTTTCGGCGGCGCAAACCATTGAGAAAATTCCAAATGTGCAGCGCGAAGATTTGCAAGGCGGCATTGAATACTACGACGGCCAATTTGACGACGCACGCTTGGCCGTGAATTTGTTGCAAACCGCGCAGCAGTTTGGCGCCGTGGCGGCCAACCGCATGGCGGTCACAAAAATAATTCATGATGGCGCGCGCACCAACGGCGCCATGTGTCGTTGCGAAGAAACGCAACAAGATATTTTCATCCGCGCCAAAGTTGTGGTGAACGCCACCGGCATCTTCGCCGACAGCATCCGCCGCATGGATGACCCCAAAGCGACGGCCATGATTGAGCCCGCGCAGGGCGTGCACTTGGTGTTGCCAAAATCTTTTCTTGCGGGCGACACGGCCATCATGGTGCCCCACACCGATGACGGGCGCGTGCTTTTTGTTATTCCTTGGCACGACCGCGTGATTGTTGGCACAACAGATACGCCCATGAAAGTGGCTGAAATTGAGCCAAAACCAATGGACGAAGAAATTGGTTTTATTTTACGAAACGCCTCGCGCTATTTGCAGCGCGAGCCAACTCGCGCCGATGTGTTGAGTGTGTTCGCGGGCCAGCGACCGCTGGTTCACGCCGGCGGCACAGATGGCGGAGCCAGCAAAAAAGTTAGCCGCGAGCATGTTGTGCAAACCAGCGCCAGCGGTTTGATCAGCGTGATGGGCGGCAAGTGGACCACTTATCGCAAGATGGCGCAGGACGCTGTCAACGCCGCCATCAAAGCGGGCGGGCTTGCGGCCGCGCCATGTCAAACGGAAAAATTACTTGTGCACGGCGCTTCGCAGAACGCCAACGCATTCGCGCAACATCCAGAGTGGTTGCGCTGCTACGGCAGTGACGCCGACTCGCTTGTGGCGCTGATGAAGGCACAGCCAGAACTTGCCGCGCCGCTGCACGCGCGCCTTCCATACAGCATGGTGGTGGTGGCGTGGGCCGCGCGCATGGAGCAGGCGCGCACGCTTGAAGATGTTCTTTCGCGTCGCACGCGTTCGTTGTTGCTTGACGCCAAGGCCGCGCTGGAATGTTCCGCCGCTGTGGCGCAATTGTTGGCGCAAGAACTTGGCCACGATCGCGCGTGGGCCGCGGAGCAAACCGCGCAATTTGCCCAACTTGCGCGGCATTATGTGTTGACATGACCTTCAACTCCATGGCCGCCAATGACATTTCACATACAAGCCATTGATGTTGGATATTTAAATCTGCAAGGCGCCGCAAATGCGTTTCTTATTGAAGGGCCGTCTGGATTTGCGCTTGTTGAATCTGGAACCGCCGCCACTTGGCCCGCGCTTGTCAATCAACTTGAGCTTTGTGGCGTGCATCCAACTCAAATCATGGATTTGTTGCTCACGCATATTCACTTGGATCACGCGGGCGCGGCGGGGCACTTTGCGGCGGGGGATTCGCGCGTGTGGGTCCATTCATTTGGCGTCGTGCATTTGGTCGATCCAACAAAGTTGCTTGCCAGCAGTCGCCGCGTGCACGGCGAAATGTACGAGCGCTTCTACGGCGATCTTTGGCCAATCCCAGAATCGCAGGCGCTTGCTGTTGTGGACGGCCAAGGTATTTCCGCAGTCGGTCTTGAATTTCACGCCATAGAAACCCCTGGTCATGCGCGCCATCACCACGCGTGGTTGCTTGAGCACGCGGATCAGCGCCACATCTTCGTGGGCGACGCGCTGGGCATTGCTGTTCCCAACAGCGATTTCATTTCTATTCCAACTCCGCCACCGGAGTTTGATCCGCTTGCATGGAAGCAAAGTTTGCGGCGCCTGCGCGACGCCGCGCCAACTCATCTATGGCTGACGCACGGCGGACTTCAATCAAGCAACACGGCTGACGCCCTGCGGTTTATTGATCGTGTTCAAGCGCGGCTGCAAGAAGAATGCGATTTTCTACAAATGAGAGCCACCAAAATCATGGTCAGCGGCGCGCGAGAAAGCAGCGCGTATGAACACGCGCTTTTGAGCGCAATTCAAGAATATAAAAATTGGCTGCACCCCAAGGCCGCCGACGCGGGGGTTTCTGCACAGCATATGTATCAATTTTTGGGCGACTATTTTCTACGCATGAATCTGCAAGGCGCCTTGCGCCACGCGTCAACGCGCGCCTAACCCTGCAATCCCACCAATGCTAAGTCTTCCCAATACTTGGTTGCTTTTAATTTCCGGAATTGAAATAGTTTTATTTGCATACGATTTGACTTCCATATACAGCACAACAACTCGACGGCGACCGCCATTTTCACTTATCAACAAATCATTGACGCCGCTGCCATCCCAATCGTACATTCCTTGCACATTCCAATGCCCCGAGCATATCCCGGTGCAAACCTGTAGCAAACTCGTTCCATTCATCATATAAAATCGCACGGCACTTTCGCTTTGACTGTGCGTCACAATATCGTTACTGCCATCTCCATCTAAATCTCCGATCGCTTGAATTTCATAGTCAGAATGCGGAGAGGCCAGGGCAATTGTTTGCGACGGAACTTTTGCGGCCGGTGTGGTGAGAAGAAGAAGTGCGCCCGTGCTTGGATTTTGAATGAGCGCAGAATTTGGAATGAAGGCAAATGGAACTGGACGCCACGCACCACTAGGCATGACCAGGTCGATCGGCGAGCCCGAAGGAATGCCGTCACCCATGATCACAATACGCAATGTCTTGGTTGCGGCATTCACAAGCAAAATATCAGCGGGGCTTCCGTCAGCCTCAATGTCGTATGCGGCGACCGCGGTGAATCCAGCTGCATCAGCCGCGCTTACTACAGTTTCTTTTTTGGGGAATGTCGTTCCATTACGGGTCCACAGAATGACTTCATTTGTTGAAGGGTCTTGCCACACTAGGTCACTGCCACCATCGCCATTGCAATCCGCAACGGCAACCAATCGGAAATGTATGGGGTCGTATGTTGTAAGCATTACTAGGCTTGCTTGAATATCTGATTCAAGCCCGTTGCCGTAGGCAATTTGCATTCCATACACCATATTGCTGACTGAATCATTCACAATGACCGTGTTGGTGACTTCCCCATAGCTGTTGTACAAAGGCGCAAGTGAATTCAGTGATCGCACTTTTCCACCTTTTCCAAAATCGCTTGACGATGGATCTTCAGATGGTTCCCCTGTGGTGTCGTCACCCGACGAACTTCCGTCCGACGAACTTCCGTCCGACGAACTTCCACCCGACGAACTTCCGTCCGACGAACTTCCACCCGACGAACTTCCGTCCGACGAACTTCCGTCCGTGGAAGTTCCCCCAGGAATCATTCCGTTGCCAGTTGAAGAACTCAAATTAAATTGAAATGGAAATGCTCCTCCAACAGAACCTGTTGGACCATCAGTTGACAGTGTCGCCACTGATCCATCCGCGGAGATTCCCAATGACTTTCCAATATTTTGATTTATAAGTGCGACCGATGTCCATAAATCTGACTTATCCATGGTCCAGGAGTTCGCTGAACCGCGAAACGCAAATGCGGCGCCGGAATTTATGTTTGAAGTATCACATGACGGTGCCGAAGCGACCAAAATTCCTGAGGATGAATTCGCAATCGGTGCTATACCAACTGCATAACCAAATAAATCATTAGCCACGTGGGTGCGTGATGTCAGTGTCGCGCCTTCTTGCCACAATGTTCCACCGCCATAAAAAACGGTGACCGCTCCCGCACGATTTTCCCCCGTGGGACCAATTCGGTTTGGGGAGCCGACGGCAACAAAATTTCCGGCGCTGGCCACGCTATATCCAAAGTTGTCGCCAGTTGTCGTAAATGAAGGCGTTAGTTTCGCGGTTTGAGTCCACACTGGAGTCTCAAGGTTGAGACCAGAGAGAGAACGCGTAAAAATATATGCTGCGCGCCTGCGCGGCACGCCAGTCACAATCGTTCCGTTTCGAACTGAAACATTTGTTCCAAGTTGATCGGATCTCGCCGCATCGGTTGCGACAAGTTTCGCAACCTGAGTCCATGTCGTACCGCGGCCTTCAAATACATATACAGCGCCAGTGCTCAAGGAAGAATCATTCACGCGACCAACAGCGATCACGCCTGAACCCACTGCGCCAATGTCTAACGAGACACTCCAACCAAATAAAGCTGGCTTGGAAGGTTGCGGGTCGCTGGCTTGCAAAATTAAATCAGGTGTTGTTCCCCACCTGCCATCCGATGCGCGCGTGTATACAAAGGCTTGCCCCGCATAACTATTACATCCCCAAGAGCCAACCACAAGATGATCCTGCCGCAGAGCCACAGAACATCCAAATGCTTGGAACGCGGTCGGAGTCGGGTGAAATAATGTTTGCCGCAAAAGCCATTGCTCTCCAACTCGTTCAAATAAATGCACCGCGCCAGTGGAGCGATAGCCAACAATTGCCGTGTCAGTCGCGCCGACAGCGAGCCAGTTTCCATCCGTGGCAACGGAGCAACCAAACTTTTCCCTGGCAAGCGCGGGGAACGCGGTGAGTTTGTCTTTTATGACCCAGCCGGCATTGGACAGCGTTGACGTTCCCAAAATCAGGAAAACACACAGAACGACATATTTTTGAATGGACAATTTCATAGCGGTACGCTGATTATCCGATTCAAATTGTATTTATATGGCGAGCAAATCAAAGTATTTAAAAACTAGCGAATTTGCTGCCTAAAATCGTATTAATGATTGATTATCAAACGATTTTATATTATTAGTCAGAATTGTTATAAGACTACAAATTAGTCGTGCAACGGGCTTCAAAATCGGCTTAAAGAAAGGGTGGAAAGTTCAAAAAAAATACATTTGAATCATACGAAAGTAATCGATTTAAGAGAATATATGTTTCCTATGAACGTTTCCAATGCCATGAACAAAATCCAATTTGTCGTTGCTCCAATGCTCTTTGCATGCATAGTCACGGCGCAAACATCGCCAACTTCACCGACCAATGCTCCTGCAAGCCCCCCAACAAATGCGCCCGCGGATGCAAAGGCGAATCGTCCGCAAGACCAACAAGGACAAGGTGGTGGTCGCCAAGGTGGCCGCGGCTTTGGAATGGGTGGTGGTGGAATGGGTGGTGGCATCGGGAGATCGCTTGGCGCTGTTACTGAAATGCGCGAACAATTTCAGGCCTTCATTGTCAAGCGCGATGTTCCATTGATTAAAGAGCAACTGAAACTTGATGATGGACAAACCACCGTGGTTGAAACATTTGTCACTGATTATGAAGCCGCGTTCAAGGAAGCCAGCGACAAAGCTTCTGCGGCGCAGCAAGATTTGATGCGCTCCATGTTTCAAAGTTTCATGGGTGGAAATATGCGCGAGCGTTTCCAAGGCTTTGGCGAGAACACGCAAAAAGATATCGAGCAAATTGAAAAAGATTCTGGCGCCGAAATGTCGCCCGAAGCGCGCTCGCAATATTTTCGCGATCAAATGGATAAAATGTCGCAGCAAATTGCCGCCGAGCGCGAAACCAACGGTGAAGCCGAGCAAACTCGCAAGATTGTCGGTGACATGACCTTGCTTGCCGAGAAGTGGCGCAAAGCGCGGGGTGTTTTGGACCGACAGATCATGGAAGAAATCAAATCTTCTCTCATGACCGATCAGGCCACGAAGTGGGAATCGTTCGAGCGATTTTTGCGCCGTGAAAAATTGCTTGGGCGTGGTCGTTTAAGTGGTGAGAATGTGAATTTATTCGCGGTGCTTGATGAAGCGGGCTTGAGCAAGGAACAAATTGCGTCCACCGCCGGCATTCTTGATGAATATGAGCTTCGCTTGGATGAGGCGTTGAAAAAGCGAAGTGAATTTTTGGGGCAAAATGAAGGCAAGGTGATGACCGCTATTCAGAACAGCGACGCAAAAAGTTTGGAAGACCTTGCGTCCAAGAGTGTTGATTTGCGCAACGCCGTGCGCAATGTGAATGAGCAATATCGCACGGCAATCGCTGGCGTGCTTCCGCCAGAAGAGGCGAAGCGTTTCACGCAGGCGGCCTTGGCTAGTGGATTTGCCCGCGTCTACCGACCCACGCGCTCTGAACGCGCGTTTGAAAAAGCGCTTTCGCTTGAGGGATTGACTCCGGACACACTGACCGCAATCAGTGAAATGCAAATTGCCATGATGCTGGAACTTGTTGGAATGAATGAAAAAATTGCGCAGACCATTCGCAAGGCCGAGCCGATTCAGTTGAAAGAAGAGGCGGTGCGTGCCGCCGGGTTGCTCAATGGCGGCGCCAGTCGCATGTTTGGTAGAAATGATCCAGACATTGCCGATGAAATGCTCTCCAAGCGTGGCGACATGACGGACAAATATATCGAGCGATTGAAGGCGTTGCTGACCGCCGAGCAAATTGCATTGTTGCCCAAGGGCACGGGTCGCGATGACGGTCGCAATCAAGGACCGTTTGGGTCTTGGACCATCGCCAACATGCCGGAAGAAAATCGCTCCATGGCCAAGGCCGCTGACAAAGATGGCAATGGAATTATTGAGGGCGATGAGCGCCGCGAATTGTTCCGTGCAATGCGGCCCGCGGATGCCGGAGGCAATGGTGGCGGAAATGGCGGCGATCAAGGTGCCGGCGGTCGTCAACGTGGTACTCAAGGCGATAATCAGGGAGCAGCCGCTCCCACAAATACAGGCGGATAATCGTCTAACATGGGTGTTGTTTCAAAGCGGCGCAGTTGATGCGCCGCTTTTTTATGCGCACTCTGTTCGGCCTTGTGCGCCGCGGCTTTTGAATTGCTTCATGCGTAGTTCCAAAAACCGTGGCCATGTGAAACGCCCGGCGCGGCGCATATCGGCGCAATGACGCGCCTTATTCTGTCTGTAGCATCCTTGCATGAGCACATCTTCCAAGCCATCGGCGCCATCGGTCAATACCAACCCAAATGATCAATTTGTATTTGGAAATATGAATCCCTCGCGACGCACATTCATTCGCAGCGCCGCGGCATTCGCCGCCTTTCCATTGCTGCCAGCATTTTCCGCGCGCGCATTGCCTCGCTTTCAGCTTGGTCCAAATCAACGTCTTCAACTTGCCAAAGTGGCAGTGGGGGGAATGGGTGAGTCCGATTTAGAGGCGTTGTCAAAACATCCAAACATTGACATTGTCGCGCTGTGCGATGTGGATGGACGCGGAAAGGAAAAATACGCGTCGCAATTTCCAAAGGCGCAGTGGTTCACGGATTGGCGCGAGATGTTTGACAAGCTTGGAAATAAATTTGACGCCGTGTCCGTGTCCACCCCCGATCACATGCACGCGCCAATTTCCATGAGCGCCATGAACATGGGCAAGCATGTGTATTGCCAGAAACCGCTGGCGCACACGGCCTATGAAAACAGAATGATGGCGGATTTTGCCAAGAGTCATTCCAAGATTGTCACGCAAATGGGAACGCAACGTTCCGCCATGATTGGCCGCAGACAGCAAATGGAATTGTTGAATGCGGGCGTGATTGGAAAAATAAAATCCATCCATGCATGGAGCGATCGACCGATGGGTTGGTGGCCGCAGGGACAACCCATGCCAAAGGGGGGTGAAAAACCGCCCGAGTGGCTGGCGTGGGATTTGTGGTTGGGCGTCGCGCCAACGCGGCCATATGTTGACAAGGTGTACGTGCCGTTTATGTGGCGCGGCACGTATGACTTTGGTGGCGGCGCGCTGGGTGACATGGGTTGCCACATTTTGGATAATGCATTCATGGCGGCCAAACTTGGTTTGCCATTGTCGGCGCGTTGCGATTGCAGCGACGCCACAGAAGATGAATTTCCAACCAAGGAAACCATCACGCTGAAATATGCGGCCACCGATCGCACTGTTGCCGAAGGTGTGACGGTGATGTGGTACGACGACAAGCTGATACCAACTAACGCCGCGCTCGGAATTCCTGACGGGGTTGATATTCGCAGCAACGCCTCGGCGGTGATTGGCGAAAAGGGCGTGATGTTGTGCCCGCTGGATCCAGAACATGACAAGGACACCGGCAAAGTCACTTTGTCAGATGAACCGTTGGTATGGGACAACAACAAGATAGCGATGAAGTTGAATTTGCCAAAGTTGCCTGAGCGAAATCATTGGTTCCACTGGGTGGATGGATGTTTTGGAAAGACAACGCCAGAGGCGAATTTTCAATTCGCGGGATTGTTGTGCGAAAGTCTCAGTGTTGGTGCGGCGGCAAGTCATTTCGCCAATCGCGATTTGCAATACGACCCCAAAAATTTCGCCTTCACAAATGAGCCCAAAGGCGCTCAATTTTTAAAGACCAAGTACCGCGATGGTTGGAGCGTGAAGGGACTTTCGTAACCCGCAATCGGGCGTGTTTAAAAAAACCAAGCGCGGGGTGGAGTAATGCATGCACATTGCATTTAAGCGTGGTGCTGTGTGTCAACGCTCGCGCACGGACTCGGGCAGCGTTGACACCAAACCAATCAGCGGACTTTTTTCATCGGTTTGAATTTGCACCAGCACAAGCGGAGTGGGTTGGAAATAGCGCAGCAGTCCGCCGCTAAATGGGGTTCCACCCGATTGGTCCCACATGGAATCAAGTGGGACCAACACGGATTGACCCGCGAGAAGTTCCGGCACGTGCACCACGTAGCGTTGATTCAGCCACAGATCAAAATTTTTGTAACTGGTTGCTGTGGAGTTGATAATTTCCAGGGCATCAATACGCGGAATCACTTGAATTTGCACAACACTGCCTTGAGTCAGTTCAAATGGGTAGGGGCGAGTGGCTTTTTGTGGTTCATACGGAACTATGCTGCATGAAGCCACCAAGGTCAGTACAAGCGCTGCCGCGCCAAACTGTTGAAACTTTTTAATAAAAGTGCAAATCATTACATGGGAAAGCATAGCGGCTGCAATATGCTTGATGGCGTGAGTGTTTCCCTAGAACCAGAAGGTCAGATGCCGCGAGCGCCCTTTGAAATGGCGGCGAAAGTTGCGCGCAATTACATAATTGATTCGCGCATTCCCGCCACTGTTCCCGGATTTGACGCGCCGTTTTTCCAGGCGGGGCTGGCTGGCTACAGCGATGGCGCCATGCGCTTAATCGCGCGGCGTCACGGCGCGCCGTTTTGCATTACCGAAGCGTTGCTTGATCGAACATTGATCAACGGTGGCAAGGGTCGGCGCAAAGAGGATCCAGATTTAATCGCCAGCGAATGCGGACTTGGCGAAGTGGAGGACAATGTGGTCGCCGGTTTGGATGACCACCCAATAGCTGGACAAGTGATGGGCACGCACCCCGACGAAATGGCGAAAGCCGCGCTGATTTTGGTGAAGATGGGCTACGACGTGATCGATGTGAATTTGGCGTGCCCGGTGAAGAAAATTCAGAAATCAAATAGGGGCGGGCACTTTCTGGCGCATCCGCAAGAGGCAGTCGCGGTGCTCAAGGCCGTGCGTGCCGCGGTGCCACAAAATATTCCGTGCACCGTGAAAATGCGCCGCGCCTGGGATGACACCCCCGAGATGGCGCGCAACTTTGAAAGCGTGTTCGACGCCGCGTATGAAATTGGATACGCATGGGTGGTGGTTCACGCGCGCACCGTGCTTCAGAAATACCAAGGCTTTGCCAAATGGGAAGTGCTTACGGATATTGTCGCCCGTCGGTCCGATCGAATTGTCATGGGCTCTGGCGATATTTGGTGCGCCGCGGATATTTTTCATATGTTGCATGTCTGTGGGGTTCACGCGGTCAGCGTGGCCCGCGGTTGCATTGGCAATCCGTGGATATTCACGCAGGCGCGCGACTTAATGGCGGGCAATGCGCCGCGACTTCCCGCAATTTGGGAACAGCGCGACGCGCTTCTGAAACATTGTCTTTTTGCGGAAACAATTCATGGTGAACGCAACGCCGGCCAGCGCATGCGCAAGTTTGGAATTAAATTTGCCGCGCATCATCCACGCCAGCACGACGTGAAAAACGCTTTCATTCAATGCGTGACCATGAATGATTGGCGCAATGTGATTGAGCAATTTTACGGCGCCGCCGCCTCGCCAATGGGCGACGTGGTGAGCACTTCTTGTTGAGCGATCTGCATTGGCATAAGTGCGAATATTGACACCGCGCCTGGAGCCGGATCTTCCTGCGGGTTTCCCAAGCGTCCGACAACAATGCTTGATCCAAAGATGGAGACCGCGTGGCCAGCGAGTTGTTGCTCGGCGCAATCGGGCGCAACAAGTCGTTCAACATTCCAAGTGCCGTTGGTGAATCGCGTTCCAGCGAACGCGGCGCCCGCAAGTCGGCCCGCAAGCGAGTCACTGCTTGCGCCAAACACCGCGCGCTGTTGATGCAGCGCAAGTGAGCAACCAAATGAATCGCCTTGCAAAGTATTGATCGGCATGATGGTTGCCACACATCGCCAGCCATCACGTGCATTTTGAAATTCAAACGCAGCGCCGCGCGCGTCAAAGTCCGTTTGCTGTGGCCGCGTAAGCCGTGGCGCTCCAACAAGAACGCGGCCCTGATTCACGGCAACTGCGTTGCCAAACCATCCGCGACCACCAACTGGACAAGAAAGCGTGGTTTCAAGAGTCCACCCACTTGCGTTGCGCGAGAAAATAAATGCGCGACCAGAAAAATTTCCATCGGTTCGATCGCCTGGCGCACCCACAATAATGTTCCCCGCGTCGATGGCAACCGAAAGTCCAAACAACGCGCCAGCTTTGGGCGGATTTGAAACTAGCGTGGCCACATTTCGCCAACCGTTTGCGTCTCGCTCAAAAACTTCAACCGCGCCGGAATCCTGAGCGCCCTGATCGGCCTTCGGCGCGCCAATGACCAAAGTATTTTCGTCGCACGCAACCGCCGCGCCGAACTGATCGGCTTCATAGGAGGCCGAGCGCAAGAGCGTGGCGCCCAGTTGCCACTGATCATCGAAGAATTCATACAAAAATGTCGCGCCACTTTCGCAAGCGCCTTGGCTGTCACGCGGCGCGCCCACCAACAACATATTATTTTGCAAGCAAACACACGAACCAAACTGCGAGTGCGTGTCCCCATACGGATGCGAAAAAGCAGTGCTTTGAAACCAATTCAAGCCAATTCGTTTGTAGAGTTGCACGCCGCCTTGATCGACACCAATATCCCAATTGCGTGCCGGACCAATGGCAAGGACGCGTTCATGAATGGAAACCGCTGCGCCAAATTTCCAATCGTCATGGTTTGTGTCAGGCGCAATGGTGTTATGCCAACGCCAAGATGACGACAGACTTGCAGCGGGCTTGATCAAATCGGAAGTGTTTGAAATTGGAATTTCAACATGCACTTTATTTGGACGCCGCGCATTTGAATGCGCAATTTCCAAAGGCAAGATGTCCAAAGGCAAGATGTCCAAAGTTGGCTTATAGGCGGAGGCAATTGCCGTGGGGGCTGAATCGCCATGAATCAGCGTTTCCACAGGAACGCCTCCGCCCATGTTTTGGTTTCCAAGCAGCGCAAAATCGCCAAGCCGCATGGGGCCAGCCGCGAAGACGCACATACAAATGCAATTCATAAAAACCCTGAAGCCGTCCATGGCTACCTCCCTGACTGCGTGCGCGGTTGTTGTGTGTCGCTGCGCGAATGCGTTGCGCCGCGTGCGCGGCTCGTCCTTGATGCAAAGACACATTACAAGTGCCAATGGGCGTATTTGAAAAGTCGTGCCTTTTTTCTTGCGTTAATATTAAAAAATGCAAACAGAATTCATTTCCTACGCCGATTCGCAGATGCAGTACGCGGGCTACGCCGCATTTGATGGCGCCGTGACAACGCGGCGTCCGGGCGTGTTGGTTTTTCACGCGTGGGCCGGGCAAGATGACTTCGCGCGCGCGCAGGCGGAAAAATTGGCGGCGCTGGGCTACGTTGGATTTGCGGTTGATATGTACGGCAAGGGTCGCCGCGGAAATTCCGCGCAGGAAAATAGCGCGCTCATGCAACCATGTATGCAGGACCGCGCCATGTTGTTGGCGCGCGCCAAGTGCGCCTTGAACACGCTGCAACATCATCCGCAAGTGGATCGCCACCGCATTGGTGCGATTGGTTTTTGCTTTGGCGGTTTATGCGCAATGGACGTTGCGCGCGCCGGTCTTGAAGGCGTTCGTGGTGTGGTGAGCTTTCACGGATTACTTGGCGCGCCTGTTGGCGTTGCCGGCGGCGCCAATCCGCTGCATACAAAAATTCTGGCGCTGCATGGGTGGAACGATCCAATCGCAAAGCCCGACGATGTTGTTGCTTGGGCCAATGAACTCACGGCGTCTGGTTGCGATTGGACGCTTCAAGCGTTCGGCCACCGCGGTCATGCGTTCACAAACCCAGAAGCTGCGGACGCGGCCAACGGAATGCAATTTTGCGAGTTGGCCAATCGCCGCGGCTTCGCGGCCATGGAAGATTTTTTACGCGAGACATTGTCCAGCGCGCCCGCCGCACAAATTGGCGCGTGTCCAACACCGGTGTGAACGCCGAAATTTTTTAGCCGCATTGCATCTTTTATTTCAAGCGCGCCGCATATTTCAAGCGTAATTCAACGGCGCTAACAACATATGGCGGCGTATTTCAAACGCATCCGCGCGCGTTACGGACGCTGACTACGGCGGCCGCGTTTGAATCCGCGCTTGTGACCCTTCACATTGGCAACATCGTCACGCGTGAATAAATCGCGCCGCGCATCACGCCCGCCCGCCGCGCGCGGAACATCTTGCATGGTGATTTTCGACGCGGCCGCATCTTTCTTGCGGCCAAGTTGCGTAATGGCAAGATCCATTGATCGACTTGCCAAATTGATCGCCAATATTTTCACCTTCACTGGATCGCCAAGACCAATGGTGGCTCCACTGCGCGCGCTGACCAAACGGCCAGTGCGCTCATTGAGCAACCAACGATCGGCGCGGTCGAGGCTTGAAGGCAGCGCGTTGAATTTCACCAAGCCATCGGCCAGATATCGATTGATGCTGACCCACACGCCTTGCGTTGCAAGATTGGTCACCACCGCGTCCAACTCGTCGCTTAAGTGATGTTCCTTTAAGAATTGCAACACCAAGAACGCGCGCAAATCGCGCTCGGCGCTTTCGCTGTTCACTTCTGTTTCGGAACAATGTCGACCAGCTTCCGCCAGCGCGACTTCGCCCAAGCAACGCGTGTCGCCTTCCAACTTATGAATAAATTCCTTGAACTTTTTCCCGCCTGGCAAGGTGGTTCCATTTTTAGAAAGATCAAGCCACGCCTGCAACGTGCGGTGCACAAGCAAATCTGGATAGCGGCGAATTGGACTTGTGAAATGCGTGTATTGCTCGCTGGCCAGCGCGTAATGGCCAATCAACGCGGGCGAATACGTGGCCTTGGAAAGCGTCTTGAGCACCGCCATGTGAACGGCGCGCGCGGAATCCGTGCCGCGGGTTTTCTCAAGAAGCGCGAGCAAATCCTCGCGCTCCGGTTCATCGGGCAAGCGAAAGCCAACGCTGCGCGCGAACGTGCGCAACTCCTCCATGGTCTTAAACGCTGGAGGCGGATGAATGCGGCGAATAAGCGGAATGGAAAGTTCAGCGAACAGGCGCGCCACGGATTCGTTGGCCTCCACCATGAACATTTCAATCAGCGTGTGCGTGAACGCGTTGTCCTCTGGCACGGCGTCAACGACATGGCCGGCCTCGTCAAAAACCAAAACCGAAACTGGAAGATCAAGAACAAGTTGACCTTGCGCCATGCGGCGCTTCTTCAGAATTTTTGCAAGCTGATCGGCCATGCGAAGATTGGCCACAAGCGCGTCGGTTGGTTCGGTGATGTTGCGCGCGTAGGACTTGGCTTCCTCGGTGCGGCCATCAATGAGATGTTGCGCCTCCACATAAGTCAGGCGCTTGGAACTTTGAATCACGGTGCTGGCAAAGCGCGACTCCAGCGGCTTGCCGCGCGAATCAAAACGCATGATGGATGTCTTGCAAAATCGCGGCACGCCTTCTTGCAAACTGCACACGCCGTTGGACAGCGTTTCCGGAAGCATGGGCACCACCCGACGCGGCAAATATGTGCTGTTTCCGCGGGCGGCGGCCTCTTGATCAAGTTCAGATACTTGCACGACAAAGTGGCTGACATCGGCAATGTGAACCATAAGTTCAAAGGTGCTGTTGCTGGGGTCGAAACTCACGGAGCACGCGTCGTCGTAATCGCGCGCGTCGGGTGGATCAATGGTCCATGTCAAAGTTTTTGTAAGGTCAAGCCGCTCCGTCTTGTCCCACGGACCAGAACTTTCGCGCTCAAAAGAAATTGCGGCAAGCGCGGCCTCCGAAGAAACTTTTTCACTGAAGCCGTCGCGCAATTGATAGGTGTGCATGACCGCGGCGGTTTCAACCGCGGGCTGACCAGCGATGCCAAGCACTTCAACAATCGCGCCTTCGGCGTAGACGCCTTCGGAAGGAAAGCGCACAAGATCAAGCGTAACTTTGTCGCCGGCCTTGGCATCTTTTGCATGCGGATCGCGCACCATGATGGGCTCGCCGCGGAACGCTTTGCCGTCGGGTTGCACAATCCATCGCTTGCCTTCTTGCACCAAAGTTCCAGTGAAGCGTGTGCGACCGCGTTCAATCACTTCAATCACGCGGCCCGTCATTCCAGAATCGCTGGCGCCGCCGCGAACAGGCGGAGTCCAACCGCGTTGCTTGCGACTGACCGAGCAACGAACACGATCACCGCTCATGGCGTCGCCAAGATTTCCAGCGGGTAGAAATAGATCGCCATCGCGCGTGACGCGGTCTGGCCGCACAAATCCATGGCCTTTCTGCGTGACAAACAGCCTTCCGCAAATTTCATCCTCATGCGTTGGCAAGCGCAGACGACCCTTGGCGTCAAGTTCAATTCGTCCATCGGCGGTCAGCAAAGTCACGGCCTTGTGAAACGCCACGCGCTCGCTGTCGTCAATGCGCAAGCGGTGCGCCACCACATCGGCTTCAAGGGCGCGCTCGCCGTCGTGGGACAAGTGTTGAATAATTCTGTCAGTAAATCTGCGTGGCATTTGATGAGTCTATCTGTGAAAAGGTTTGTGCATGCGGGGCGTGAGCGTGTACGCGGTCACTTTTTCTTACGGCGCAAGTTGCCTTGGCCGCGGCCAACGCGCGAAGGGTGAACGGCTTTGGAAGCCATGTGTTGTTTGTTTGATGTCGAGGAGAGCGGCGCATTGCTTGATGAACTTTCGCTGGAAGCGGATGATTTTTCCGCGCCAGTTGCGCCGGAATTGGCCGCAGTGGTGGCGCTTGAATTTGCGCCAGAATTGCTGGCAGAATTACCGCGCTGAGTTGATGCACCAGATTTCTTGCTTGGCTTAGAAGTTGCTGCGTTTGATGTTCCTTCACTCGATGAGCCGCGTGTTACGTCCGTTGTTGCGCTTGAAGAGCCGCTTGTTTCGCCTAGCTTTGAATCAGACTTTGAATCAGACTTTGAATCAGACTCTGAATCTGACTTCACCGGTCCAGCGGCAACTGGTTTTGAAGCGCCCGTGTCCGCGCTTGCGCCCGAAGCCTCTTGCGAGGACTTGCGGTCCGCTTCGGCGGCTTTGGTGTAGCCCTCGCTGCGATAATCGGTTTCATAAAAACCGCTGCCCTTGAAAATAACGGCGGAGCCAATGCCAATTTTGCGCCGCACCTTGCGCGCTTTGCAACTGGGACAGACGCGGTCGGGCTTGGACATGATCGACTGGAACTTCTCGTATTCCTTGCCGCAAGCGTCGCAGATGTATTCGTAGGTTGGCATGGTGTTATGAAATGAATTCAGCGCGGATTGCGCGCGCGGCAAATGCGAATGATCAAGCGCTTGGTTGAATTGCCACTTTCGCTGGGCGCAATACCGTGTCTCCAATGCGATATCCGTTTTGAATTCTCATGCTGATCGCGCCGGCGTCAACACTATCGCAAGTTTTTTGCATGACCGCCTCGTGCTTGCCTGGTTCAAACGCGTCGCCAATATTTGGCTCAATCATTTCAACACCCACGCGCACCAGTGATTTCCACAGTTCGCTTTGCAGCAATTTTAAACCTTCAGCGGCCTGCTCCGCGGTCAAGCCAGTTTGCGCCAGCGCCAACTTAAATTGATCAAGCACGGGAATCACGCCATGCGCCACGCCCATAATTCCTTGCGTGCGCGCGCGTGCTTCATTCTCCACGCCACGGCGCGCCGTGTTCTGCAAGTCGGCCACCGCGCGCAATCTGGAATCTTTCAACTCCGTGATTTCGCGCTCTAGTTTGGCGATAAAGTCCTCAACCGTGTGCGCGACCTCGGACAGTTCGTCGTTGGCTTCGGAGTCGCTTGTGTTGTTGGTTCGTTCGTTGGTCATGTGTCTTTCTTTTTTGAATTCAACCACCAGTGATTGAATCTTTCAAGTCCTTCATTTTGTCCCAAAAGCCGCTCTTTGAAGAGCATTTTCGTGGGTCAATTTTTTCTGTTCGCGCAAATTCTTCAAGCAATTGTCGTTGACGATCCGTGAGTTTGTGCGGCACTTGCAACAGCAAGACCGCCACCAAGTCGCCGCGTTTCTTGGACCGCAAATTTGGAATGCCGCGGTTGTCCACGCGCACCGTGTCGCCTTGTTGCGAGCCGTTTGGAATTTCAATTGACACCGGTCCGTCGATGGATTTCACCTCCACCACGCCGCCCAATGCCGCGCGCGAAAAACCAATTGTGAGCGCCATGACCAAGTCATCGCCGTCGCGCTCGAAATCCTTGTGCTCCTTCACGCGCACCACGGCGTGCAAGTCGCCGCGCACTCCGCTGCCATCCATGCTTAGTTCGCGCCGCGGTGGCTCGCCTTCGCCAGCCACGCGAATGACTTGTCCGTCGGCAATGCCCGCGGGAACTTTCACGCGCAAATTTTTATTTGTCCGCACACGGGCCGCGCCGCGGCACGCCGTGCATTTGTCAATGACAATTTTTCCAGCGCCTTGGCAATTGGGGCATGTGGTGACCATGCGAAACATTCCGCCAAGCCCAGACTGCTGCACTTGCCCGCGTCCTTGGCATGTGGGGCACGACACTGGCGATGAGCCAGGCCGAGCGCCGCTTCCAGCGCACGCAGTGCACACATCTTGGCGCGTGAATTCCACATCGCGGTCGCAGCCATCAAGAACTTCCTTTAATTCAACCTCAATTTCAGTTTCCAAGTCATACCCACGCGCCGCGCCGCGTTGACGCGCGCCGCCACCGCCACCACTAGAGCCGCCAAAAATATCGTTGAACATGGAGAAAATATCCTCCACATGCATGGAGCGAAAATCATGGTGCGGATTTCCGCGCAGACCCGCGTGGCCATGTCGGTCATATAACTGGCGCTTCTCGCTGTCGCACAAAACCTCATAGGCCTCAGCGCACGCTTTGAATTCCGTCTCCGCCGCGACGTCGCCGGGATTGCGGTCGGGGTGGTACTTCATCGCTTGGCGGCGATAGGCGCGTTTAATATCTTCCGCCGAAGAATCTTTGGCAACTCCCAATAGTTCGTAATAGTCGCGTGGTTGCGCCACTGTGGCTCCGCTGTTGTTAGAAAGAAAAAGAGACCGAGCCGGTTTTTAGTACCGACTCGGTCCCTGGGTAAGACCGAATCAAATCCATTTGCATGTTGCACATTGCATCACGTATGGATTCTTAGTGAATGCTGTCCTCTACAGGATCAGTGTCGTCCTTCAAGTCCGTCACCAGCACATCCGTGGTCAGCATCAGACCAGCAACGCTTGCAGCATTTTGCAACGCGGTGCGCGTCACCAAAACGGGATCAATAATTCCCGCCTTGACAAGATCCTCGTACTCGCCGCTGCTGGCGTTGTAACCGTACGCACCCTTGCCTTTAAGAATGTT
Source organism: Phycisphaerales bacterium (assembly GCA_009691785.1). Taxonomy (GTDB): domain Bacteria; phylum Planctomycetota; class Phycisphaerae; order Phycisphaerales; family SM1A02; genus SYAC01. Next base: position 9,805 of record SIAM01000002.1, on the reverse strand, counting down.
CTCAACGGTGACATCACCATCTACGCCTGAATTCTGCGCAATTTGCCAGCAAGGCATGCGCATGGCGCTTATGACAATGTCAAATCCAAACTTCTCATCGCCTTCGGCCTTGGCGCGCGCCTTGGTCACGGCATCAATGGCGCGCAGATACGCCACGCCGCCGCCAGGAACATAACCTTCCTTGGCCGCAGCGCGTGTCGCGTGAATGGCGTCATCAACACGGTCCTTGGTTTCCTTCAGCGCAATCTCCGTCGCGGCGCCAACATTGATCACCGCAACGCCGCTGGTGAGTTTGGCGTAACGCTCCATCAATTTCTCGCGGTCGTACTCGCTGGTGCTCTTGTCATGCACGGACTTGATTTGCTCAGCGCGCGCGGTGACATCGCTCTTCTTGCCTGCGCCTTGAACAATGACCGTTTCTTCCTTGCTAATCACAATGCGCTTGGCGCTGCCAAGCTCGCTCAACGCGATATCCTCCAAGTTGCGTCCAAGGTCTTCGGCGATAAATGTTCCACCGGTCAGCGTGGCGATGTCGCCAAGCATGGCCTTGCGGCGATCACCAAAACCAGGAGCCTTCACGGCGCACACTTGCAACACGCCGCGCAAGCGATTGACCACAAGAGCGGCCAGCGCCTCGTTCTCAACTTCTTCCGCGATGATGAGCAGGGGCTTTCCCGATTGCGCAATCTTGTTCAAAAGCGGCAGCAAATCAGCCAAATTTGAGATTTTCTTCTCGTGGATCAGAATTTGCGGATTCTCCAGAACGCACTCGGCCTTCTTTGGATCCGTCATGAAGTACGGCGACAGGTAGCCCTTCTCAAAGCTCATGCCCTCGACATATTCAAGAGTGGTGTCGGCGGTCTTGCCTTCCTCAACTTCGACAACGCCATCGGCGCCGACTCGGTCAACGGCCTCCGCGATCAACTTGCCAAGGTGCGCGTCATGGTTGGCGCTCACGGTCGCAATCTTTTCAAGATCGGCGCGGCCCTTGCATTTCTGCGCCATCTCCATCAGCGCGTTGCTGGCAGCGGTCGCCGCAAGATTAATTCCGCGTTGCAAAGCGACGGCATTCACCGCGCCCGCGACAAATTTCAAGCCACCATTAAAGATGGCGGCCGCAAGAACCGTGGCGGCGGTGGTGCCATCACCAGCGATGTCGGCGGTTTTCTTTGCCACTTGATGCACAAGCTTGGCGCCCATGTTCTCAAATGGACATGGCAACTCAACTTCCTTGGCAACGCTGACGCCGTCTTTGGTGACGCTTGGATTGCCGAATGATTTTTGCACGATCACATTGCGGCCAGTTGGACCCATGGTCACGGCAACAGCGCGCGCGATTTGATCCACGCCACGCTTCAGTTCCGCGTGCGCAAAAGCCTTGAATTTCATTTGTTTATTGCTCATTTTATGTTCCTTTAATTGTGCGACTTAGCCTTCAATAATTCCCAGAAGTTCACTCTCACGAACAATGAGGTGCTTGGTGTTTTTAATTTCAATTTCAGTGCCGGAATATTTTCCGTACACAACGGTGTCACCCTTTTTCACAAGTGGTGTTTGGCGAGTGCCGTTGTCAAGCAATTTGCCTGGACCAGTGGCGACCACTTTGCCTTGCATTGGTTTTTCCTTGGCGCTCTCTGGAAGAAAAAGTCCAGAGGCGGTTTTGGTTTCAGCGTCGAGTGGCTTGACAAGAATGCGATCTTCTAAAGGACGAATGTTTGACATGGTGTGTTCTCCGTAAAAGTTTTTGAAGGTTGGATGAATGAAAAGAATTTAGTGCGCGTGCGAATGATCATGAGCCGCTGACGCGTCCTTGGCTTTTGGAGCCTCGGTGATAACGCAATCGGCGCTGAGAAGAAGACAAGCCACGCTGGCCGCATTTTGCAAAGCAGAACGATCAACCTTGGCTGGCGTGATGACGCCGTCCTTGATCAAGTCGCCGTAGGTACGAGTGAGTGCGTTGAAGCCGTTGTTGCCAGTCATGGCCGCAACCTTGGACACCACAACGGTGCCTTTTTCGCCCGCATTTTCAGCGATGACGCGTAGTGGAACAGTGAGCGCTTCAGCGATCACATCAAAGCCAAAGGCTTCGTCGCCTTCAACAGTTGCGCGCGCCTTCTTCACGGCCGCAATGCTGCGCACAAAGCTAACGCCGCCGCCAACAACCACGCCTTCGGCAACTGCCGCGCGTGTCGCATGAAGCGCGTCTTCAACGCGGCTCTTCTTTTCTTTCAGTTCCGTTTCGCTGCTTGCGCCAACTTTAATTTGCGCAACGCCGCCGGCGAGTTTGGCCAAACGCTCTTGCAACTTCTCACGGTCATAATCGCTGTCTGTCTTGTCCATCTCGCAGCGAATTTGTTCGCAACGATCTTTGATGCTCTTGGTGCTGCCAGCGCCTTCAACAATAGTTGTGTTGTCGGCGTCAACGATGATCTTCTTCACTTGACCAAGTTGCGCAATGGTGATCTTGTCCAAATCAATACCAAGATCTTTCATGATGGCTTGGCCGCCAGTCAGAATGGCGAGATCTTCAAGCATGGCCTTGCGGCGATCGCCGTAACCAGGCGCCTTGACCGCGCACACATTCAACACGCCGCGCATCTTATTAATGACAAGCGTGCTCAGCGCTTCGCCGGAAACATCCTCCGCGATAATCAGCAATGGCTTCTTCACATCCATCACTTTCTCAAGGAAAGGCACTAGTTTTGTGATGGAATCAATCTTGTCCTCGTAAATCAGAACCAGCGCTTTGCTGAATTCAACCGTCATCTCATCGGTGTCTGTGATGAAGTTCGCGCTGAGGTAGCCGCGATCAAATTGCATTCCTTCAACCACATCAACGATCGTTTCCAAGCCCTTGCCTTCTTCAACAGTGATCACGCCGTCCTTGCCAACCTTCTCGAAAGCCTTGGCCATCATGGCGCCAACTTCCTCGTCGTTGTTTGCGGAAATACTGGCGACGGCGGCAATGCCACCGTTCACGCTTGCCACTGGCTTGGCCTGCGACTCAATGTTCTTTGTAACAACGACAACGGCTTTGCGAATGCCGCGCACCAACGCGTTGGCTTCTGCGCCGCTGGCAATAAACTTCAGACCACTGCGGAAAATCGCCTCGGCAAGAACGGTGGCGGTGGTTGTTCCGTCGCCGGCGTCATCGCTGGTCTTGCTCGCGGCTTCCTTCACAAGCTTGGCGCCCATGTTTTCAGCCCTGTTGGAAAGTTCAATTTCTTCGGCAACGCTTACGCCGTCCTTGGTCACGGTTGGACCGCCCCAACTTTTATCCAGCACCGCATTGCGTCCGCGTGGACCAAGCGTGCTCTTGACGGCGGCGGCGAGTTTTTCTACGCCAGCCAGAAGTAATTTGCGGGCTTCAATATCGAAGGAGAGTTGCTTGACGGACATTGGATTTTTCTCCGTGAGAGTTTGGAAAGTTGGTAAAAGTGTCTTGATGCTCATATTCCCCAAAAATGAGGGAGCCTTTCTGTAGATACAAATGGGATGCCAAAGCGCTTGGGATAGGCCGTTAGGGCACAAATGGTAGAGAATACATGCTTAAGTAATTATTAAATATGGGTTTAAGCCTAAAAACAGGGTGATTTCACGCCCTGGAAATGCCAAAAAAAAACCCATAAAAGCCGCAAATGAACCAACCATAAATCATGAATTGGGCTCGTTGCTGCACTTGGTCTAGGCGGTCTGCCAACCTGACAGCACTAGCGCGCGAGCAGGGTGCCAGAGTCTGAGCCAAGCTTGGTCAATTTGACATTTCACGCTTCAAATTTCATGTGCGGCAGCATCAAGCTTCTAGCGATCCACCAGGCGTTTGCCGTCAAATATGCCAAGCCAAAAATAAGCACGGCGCTTTCAACCGCCACCAAACTGTCCGACAAGATGGCGGTCATCTCCCAGCCCAATTTGTGCCTCAGAATGGGTGACGCGAATGCGCCAAGGGCGACCAATCCCAAAGTGTAAATGAGCAAGTTTATATTTTGGCGCGCGGCTCCAGCTTCACGAAACGCTTGCGAGCGCCGTCCGCACACCACCAGCAATCTTCTATAACTAATCAGCACCATGGCAAAGGCTGGCAGTTGCAAAACGGGGGCGGACATTTTTAGCCAATCCATGCTCCAGTCTTGCGATTGAAATTGAATTGCACCCACAATAATCACAATCAGCGTTGCAACCCACAACAACAATCCCCCATGAAGCCACGCGCGCCACTTGCGCATTTCCGCGCGTAGGGCCACTTCACTTGCAAGCAATCCAACGCAAAAAATTCCATATGCGCCGGTCACTAACACGCACGAGGCCGCCCATGAAAAAAAGCGAATTTGCCCCGCAATTTTGCTGGATTGTCCAAACATGGAATCAAAGAACGCAATCAATGGCCCCGCCGATTGCAAGACCGCGCACAACATGCACGCCAAGGGAATGGCCACTAAGAATGTCGCCACGCGCGCGGGCCGTTGGAGCGCCACCAACGCGCGAATTTGTAAATCTGAATTTCCCGCCAGCGTTGTGGCCACGGCAAGTCCGCATTCGGGACACACATCAAAAATATCAAGCCCATGCAAATCATATTTGCAACGATCGCAGCGAACATGTGAGGCAAGCGTGGGCATGAAGTTGAAAGTTATACTTATTCTTGCATGCGCATTGCCACAGAAAAAAAATCCGACAATCGCAAGGCAATCGTGCTGCTTTCGGGCGGGCTTGATAGCGCGGTCACGCTTGCGACCCTGCAAATGGAAGGCTTCACATGCGCCACGCTGGCAATTGATTACGGCCAGCGCCACCGCGTGGAGTTGGAATTTGCCCAGCGTGTTTCGCACGCTCTTGGCGCCAGTGAACATCGTCAAGTCACGGTTGATTTGCGCACGCTTGGCGGCAGCGCGCTTACGGCGGACATTTCCGTACCAAAGGATCGCGACCTTGCGGGTGTTGATATTCCGGTGACCTATGTTCCCGCGCGCAACACTATTTTTCTTTCCGTGGCGCTGGGCTTCGCCGAATCCGTTGGCGCGCGCCACATTGCTTTCGGCGCTAATGCGCTGGATTATTCGGGCTATCCAGATTGTCGCCCGGAATTCATAGAGGCCTTTCAAAAGTTGGCCAACGTGGCCACGCGTGATGGCGTGCAAGCCGCCGCGGCGGGGCAGTCATGGTTTCAAGTGCACGCGCCATTGTTGCGCATGACCAAGGCGCAGATTGTGTTGCTAGGAAAAAAACTTGGCGTGGACTTTGCGTTGACAACAAGTTGCTACGACCCAGGCGTGAATGCAAAGCCGTGTGGGCTATGCGATGCATGCCGCTTGCGCGCCAAAGGTTTTTTAGAGGCTGGCGTGATCGATCCGCGCGTGATGTAAAGTAAAAAAGCACGACTTGTAAAAATTTTACTTGCCAAAAGATCCGCGCGTTTCAATATCCAAGTTCTTCACTTCAAGCGCGTGCTCAAAGAACGTTCTTAAATATCCAAGTTCTTCACTTCAAGCGCGTGCTTCTCAATGTAGTTGCGTCGCTGCTCAACATCTTCGCCCATCAGAATGGAAAACAAATTGTCGGCGTTGCTGGCCTGATCCCATGTCACCTTCAGCAGCGTGCGCCGCGCGGGATCCATGGTGGTGTCCCACAGTTGAATGGCTTCCATTTCACCCAGACCCTTGAAGCGTTTCACCTCAATGCCGCGGCGGCCAACTTCATGCAATTTCTGAAGGATTGAAGGGATATTTGCCACTTCAACCATTTCCGTTTCCTTGGATTTTTCGTTCTGCACAAGCCAGCCGTAGCGCGTGGGCAAGCGCTCGCCAGTCACGCTTTCCTCTTGCACAAGCGTCCAGTGGTTCATGTCCATGCCGGACTTTTCCAGCGACTCAAAGATCTTGTCAATCTCACGGTTCTCATGCAGCGGCCGCAGCGTGGCCAACTTGGCTAGATCCTCGCCTTCGGTGCTGGCGCCAACCGCGATCAACTTTAGTTTTTGGTTGGCCAACTCCGCCATAGCGTCGGCCTCGCGATGGAACAAGGCGTCGTGACCGCGCCACGCAAGAATGAAACTTGGCAAACGATTCTTGCCCTCAGGATCTTTCGCGCGCGTCTCAAGCAGCCGCGCAAATTGCAAGCCGCGATATTGACTGACCAGGCACAACTCCTCCAAGCGCGTCAACTCACGGATCACGCGCCGCAGAGCGTCGCCATCAATGCGGCTGGTTTCCTTGCCTTTGCTGTCGCGAATAATAAGCGCGGCGTTGCTGCGCATGGCCAAACTCACAAGCACCTCGTTCATGCGGTGGTCGTTCAACACATATTCAACGCTCTTGCCGCGCGCCACTTGATACAGCGGCGGCTGCGCGATGTAAATTCTTCCAAGGCGCACAAGTTCCGGAATTTGGCGGAAGAAAAAAGTGAGCAACAGCGTGCGAATATGGCTTCCGTCCACATCGGCGTCCGTCATGATGATGATGCGGCCGTAGCGAATTTTAGACGCGTCAAAATCCTCGCGAATGCCGCATTGCAGCGCTTGAATCAGCGTGCGAATTTCCTCAAAGCCCAGCACCTTGTCCAAGCGGGCCTTCTCCACATTGAGCAACTTTCCACGCAGCGGCAAAATGGCCTGCAACACGTGATCGCGCCCACCCTTGGCGCTTCCACCGGCGGAGTCACCTTCCACAATGAACAGTTCAGTGCGCTCCACATCGTTGCTGGAGCAATCCGACAATTTGTGCGGCATGCCGCCCGAATCAAGCGCGCCTTTGCGCTTGATTAAATCACGCGCCTTACGCGCCGCCTCGCGCGCTTCGGCCGCCAGTTTCGCACGATTCACAATCATCTTTGCTTCGGCGGGATTCTCTTCCAGCCACGCGCCAAGTTGCTCCGTCACCGCGGCGCTGACAAATGTTTCCACTTCTGGATTCAACAATTTTTCCTTGGTCTGGTTGTTGAATGTTGGAGTGGCCAACTTCACGCTCACCACGGCGGTCAAGCCCTCGCGCAAATCCTCGCCGGTTGGAATGAAATCTTTTTCCTTGAACAAACCCATGCGCCGGCCATAATTATTAATCACGGTGGTCAGCGATTTACGAAACGCCGTGACATGCGTGCCGCCGTCGCGGTTTGGAATATTGTTGCCAAATGCCAGCAAAATCTCGGGTATTCCGTCGGTGTATTGCAGCGCCAACTCGCAACTCATTCCACTTTCAGCGTCCTCGCGGCGCACCACCATCACCGAACTCATGGTGGTCTTGCTGGTGTTGATGAACTTCACATATCCGCCAATGCCGGTTCCGTCGTGGAATGTTTCATCGCGTTGCTGACCCTGCGCGTCAACGCGCTCGTCAATCAAGCGAATGTGAACGCCCGGATTCAGGAACGCCAACTCGCGCAAGCGGTGTTGCAAAAGTTCGTAGCGCAATGTGGTGTCGGGAAAAATAGTTGGATCTGGTTTGAACGAAATGCGCGTGCCCGTGCGGCCACCTGTGCGCTTCTCAACCACATGCAGCGGCTCCGCCAATTCACCGCGCGCGAATGTAATTTTGTAAAGACCCGTCTCTTTGGAGACTTCAACTTCCGTCCACTCGCTCAATGCGTTCACGCACTTCACGCCCACGCCGTGCAAGCCGCCAGAAACTTTATACGCGCCGCTGTCAAACTTTCCGCCAGCGTGAACCTCCGTCAAAATCACTTCCACCGCGGGGCGCCCATTGATTGCAGGATTTTCATGCTTCATCGCGTCCACGGGCATTCCGCGGCCGTCATCGCCAACTGTGCAACTGCCGTCCACGCTCAGCAGCACGGTGACATTGCTTGCGTAGCCAGCCATGGCTTCATCGATTGCGTTGTCAACACACTCGTACACCAAATGGTGCAGACCTTCCAAGCCCGTGCCGCCCACATACATGCCGGGACGTTTGCGAATGGCGTCCAGCCCTTCAAGCACTTGAATGGAATCGGAGTTGTAGGAGCCGTTAGAGGCGTCTGAAATCGTTGGTGTCTTGTCTTGTTTGGTCATACTTGGCACGATGAAAAAGGCTTTCATTTTCACATCAAGCGCGACACGTGTCGGAGGAAAAACTTCGCCCACAACGCCGTCTTTTTTGTGATGTTTCATTCTACGCTAAACGCCACTTCAAGGTGACAAAATTGGCGGTTTTTCTTGCGCAAATCCGTCGCAATTTATTGAAATTTTCTTGCCAAAAACTTAAGAAAATTTTGTAAAAAATCGCTCTGTAACGCACCTTTTTTCAACATCATTTTGCCTACAATTTGAACTTGGCTTTCACGAACGCAAGTTTGTGGCGTAAAGTCTACTGCCTTTGTTTACTTTCAACCGATTGAAAGCAGGTATTTCTCTATGAGCGACCACGATGACAACTCCGCGCCCGTAAATATCGCTCGCCAAATCGAGCAAGTTTGCGCGTCTGAATCAGCGATCAAAAATCGCCGCGGCTTTCTGTCGCTTGCCTTGTTGTTTGCCGCGGGTTGCGTGTCCAACAACAAGTCCGCGCGCATGCCCGATCCCGTGTGGCCCGATCTGAAAGATTCCACGCCAACAACCATCAAGCCAAAGCCCGCGATTGCCGCCGTGAAAGCGCCTAAATCCAAAGATTTAGCCTTTGTCATTGATCGTGATAGTTGGTGCCCAAGTTCCGGCGACCCGGTGATTGCGTTGCTCAATCCAATGCTTCCAGTGAAATACATCACCGTGCATCACGACGGAATGAGTCCGTTTCTGGCCAAGGATGAGCGCTCAAGCGCGGCACGCGTGGAACTTATTCGCACGGGGCATCGCGGTAAGGGTTGGGGCGACATTGGCTATCACTATGTGGTGGACCGTGGCGGCCGTGTGTGGGAATGTCGCGATCTGAAGTATCAAGGCGCCCACGTGAAAGAGTGCAACGAAAATAATTTGGGCATTTGCTGCCTTGGCAATTTTAACGAGCAAAGCCCTAGCGACGAGCAAGTTGCGGCATTAGAAAAGTTGCTGATTGTGATGATGAACAAGTACGGCGTGTCCGTTTCGCGCGTGAAGACCCATCAAGAATGGGCCACCGCGCACACGGCGTGTCCCGGCCGAAGTTTGCAGTCGGAAATGCGCCAAATGCGCATGAAGCGGCTTACTTTGCGTGACGGCAACGCCGTTGCCCTAGCATAAGTTTCTTCCCAAATCTTCCAATGCAATTCGGTCAGCCAACTAGACAGCTTTAAGCTTTAAATCAAATGAATTGTGGTTCACAGGCGCTCAACAGATTTCATTGCATTGGCAAACCCCACTTTAAACTAGTTACAAACGTTACGGCGCAGGCTTTGGCGGTTCTTGCGGCGATTGCCGCTGAACTTGCTTAGGCGCTGCCTCAGCTTGCCCAATTGCCGCACCAGATTCCATACCCGCCGCTTGTCTATTCGCCTTGGCGCGGCGGTCATCGGCGGCCAATTTCTCCTCAAACTTAAAATCGTTCTTTTCCTGTTTTTGCACCAGCGTCCACATTAAAAACGCAAAGGCGCCCATGCTGAGAAAGGTGAAAGTAATGGCGGTAATGGACATGTCAAATAGGGTATCCGATTGCTTGGCGCAAAAACAACAACGCCGCCCGTTGAAGGCGGCGTTGTCATTAGGTCATATCAGTAAGCGAATATTGTTCTTAGCGTCGACGACGGCTTACCAAGCCAGCCAAGCCAATCAAGGCAACAGCGCCAGGCGCGGGAATGATTCCAGTCACGTTGATATTGTCAATGCGACCTGTTCCAGCAGCCGCGGTTGTTGCAAGACCGCTGAATCGGAACAAGACATTGCTTTTGTTCGCAGCAGAAGTTC
>SIAM01000023.1 GCA_009691785.1 Phycisphaerales bacterium | reverse complement strand
TCGCGCGGCCATGGGCCAACGCCAGTCATGACGATTTGCGCGGTTTTCTGCAGCAATCGACCACTTTCACGCAAACGCCGGCCCGCGCGACTGGCGCGCACCGCCGCGCCTTTATGAATGGACTCAAGCACGGGAAGAATGTGCGCGCGGATGCGGGCGCGCGGCTTGGCCACATCGGTGTTGGTGGGGTCTTCTCGCCAGGGAACATTGGCGCGCGTCAACAGCGATCGTAAATCTTCGCGCGACACTTCTAGCAACGGTCGCAGGAGCACCACGCCCGATTTTAATTTTCGACGCGCGCGCATTCCACCAATCGCTTTTGGACCAGCGCCGCGGGCCAAGCGAAGCAACATTGTTTCAAGTTGATCTTGCGCATGGTGCGCCGTCAGAATGACAATGGCTCCGGCTTGAAGGGCCGCGTGGCTTAACGCGTCGTACCTAGATTTGCGCGCGCGATCGGCAACGCCAGCGCCAGCAACGGGATGAACCTGCAACATGCTGCATGGAACATCCATCCACGCAGCCAATCGTTGCGCGAACTCCGCCTCGCGCTGGGCCTCATCGCGCAAATTGTGATTCACGGTGGCAAGACACATGTTCCAGTGTCCACGGCGCAACACCGCCTTGGTCAACAACGCAAGCGCCGTTGAATCCGCGCCACCACTTGCGGCCACGCAAATGGTTGCGCCGCGTGGAATTGCTTTCAACGCCTTGGTTAACACCGCCGCGCAAGAATGGCGCGAGGCGTTCAGTAAAGCTTCGGCGAGCGGCGGAAATTCTGTTTGCTTGATAAGCGTCACGCTTGCAATGTTAGTCGAGCACCCGCCTTGCCCCAAGGTCAATCATGCTTGAAGCACCGAGGTGCAAACTGTGATGTAAAGTGAACCGCGATCACGCAACCGCGCGCATTGATCTTTGTTTGACGGCGCTGCACGCCGCGGCATCAACTGATCTTTGCTTGGAAGCGTTGACCACTGATGAATTCGAACGCGTAATTTCTTTTTTTGCTTCTTGTAGCGTGGTCACCAGGTGCGCCGGACTTTTCGCCACGCGACTTGCGCCGATTGCGTCGGCCAAACCACCGGCGCGATTGAACACGCCACCACCCACAACAATTTCCATGCTTGGCAGCGCATTCACGCCCTTGACCGCGTCAATAATCAGGCGAATGCTGGGCGCGTCGCTGGCGGCCGATGCGAAGAGCACCAAGAAATTTGGTCGACGCTGATGAACCTCGCCCAAAATTTCGTCATGTGACACGCCGCCACCGCCAAAAGTCACTTCAAATCCCGCGGCTTCAAGCAAGTCCGCCGCAAGTTGCCCGCCCAAATCCTCATTCTCATTTGGACCGCAGAACAACATCACGCGCTGGCCATTTCGTTGTTGACGGTGGTACCCCAGTTGCAAATGATCAACCACATTGCGCAACGCGCGGGTTGCATAGTTGAAAGCCACTTGCTCAATCTGATCCTTGCGGAAAAGTTTGTGCAGCGTCTCGTGAATGGGCCACGCCACGCACTCCGCCATGATTTCGCTTGACACGCCGCCAGCCAATCCGCGCGCAATAATCGAGCGAACATGCTCGCGATTGCCTTCGATTAATTTTGGAAGAAGCCGATCGACAATCATGTCGGGCGCAAATTCCGCGTTGTGTTCTGAAGTTGAATTGTTGTTCTTTGTTGCGTTCTTGTTTGCGTTCTGGTTTGCGTTCTGGTTTGCGTTCTTGTTTGCGTTCATGGCTGGTGTCTTCCAAAGTGATTCGTGTTAACCTCTTGTCGAGCGAATCGAGTTGCTTCACCGCATCTCCGCGCGGCACGAACAAATCGGACGCATGCATGCGCCATCGCCAACACTTGTTGAAAAATGAATATCGGAACCTGCGCAATGGGTTATGCAACACATAGCCCCTTATTACAGCCTAAAAACGATGTTTTAAAGCGCGAGCACTCGGCAACGAAATACACGGCAACTGCCCGTAGGATCAATGCCATGACAAATGTTGGTCCATCTTGGACCTCGGATCAATTAAAGAGCGACCCACACGCCAATCCAGAGAAGGCCACGCGCGTGCAAAGCATGTTCAGCGCCATCGCGCCAAGTTACGACTTGAACAATCGCATTCACTCATTTGGTTTGGATCAATCTTGGCGCAAGCGAACTGTGCGTGAAGTGGCGGCGCGTCTGGGTTCGCTGCGCGATAAAAAAGTTCTTGATGTTGCATGCGGCACGGGCGACCTCACTGAATTGTTTTATAAAGCCGGCGCCAATACTACTGGCGGCGATTACACGCCAGCCATGTTGGAGATTGCCAAGATCAAATCGCGCAAGTTCAACGACGCAAGCGATCGCATTCGCTATGTCAACGCCGACGCCAACAAATTACAATTTGACAACGCCAGCTTTGACGCGGTCACCATTGCGTTTGGACTGCGCAATGTTTCCAGCCCCGACAAAGCCATCGCGGAATTTTTCCGCGTGCTTCGCCCAGGCGGCGTGCTTGCCATTCTGGAATTTGATCAACCAAAATCAAGGATCGTTCGATTTTTTCACAACCTCTACACCGAGCGCGTCATGCCGCTCACCGCAACGCTGATCGCGCGCGACCGCTCAGGCGCCTACAAGTATTTGCCGCGCAGCGTGGCCACATTTCTTTCGCCACAAGGAATTGCCCAATTTGCCGCGGCTTCTGGCTTTAAACACATCCAGCATTATTCACTGACATGTGGCACATGCGCCCTCACGCTGTGCACCCGCCCTCTCGTATGATGAAATTCAACAATGGCTTTTGATTCGCTCACCTACGCGTGGAATCACTCCGAATTGCTTCGGCCCGCGCTTGAAGGCCGCTTTGCCGCCGACGCGCATTCAGGTTGGAGCCGCCTTGACACAAGCTTTGACACGCTTGCCCAAGCCGTGCGCCCACTCACTGGCGCTATTGTTTGCGGCATTCATTGCGAGTCTCTTGGCGTGCGCGTTCCACACGCCGACATCGCCGCGGCCGTGGCGCGCGATCCATTTCGACTTGTTGGTTTCGCGGGCATCGATCCGCTGTCGCATGATTGGAGCCAGCAACTTGCGCAGGCTCGCTCGTACAACTTGCAAGGAATTTGCGTTGCTCCCGCGGCGCAAGGCATTCATCCCTCGCATGACACGGCCATGAAATTGTGGGAGCGCTGCCAAGCCGATGGCATACCTGTGATCTCGCTGCCATTGGGCGCGTCCATTGGAAGCGCGCCAATTGACTTTGCACGGCCAAGCGCGTGGGATGAACCGGCGCGGCATTTTCCAAAATTAAAAATTGTCATTGGCGGATTTGGTTGGCCATGGACCGACGAATGTCTGGCCATGTTGACGCGTCATCCGCAACTGTTCACGGAAACTTCCCTGTTGGTGGCTCGACCTTGGCGATTGTTGCCGGCGCTTGCCGACGCGCAATCACTTGGAGTGTTGGAGCAAATTTTGCCAGGAAGCGGGTTTCCATTTCACACGCCAAGCGCGGCGTTGCAAAGCATTTTGACTGTAAATCGCTGGGCAAATGAGGCCGGACCACGCCTGAACCCGGTGTCGCTGCGCGCGATCACGCAACGCAATATCTTTAACACATTGGGCATCAGCTCCCCGCTGCTTGCGCCCAAAGATGTGACCGCACCAATTTCAGAAGAACCACTGTGAAAAAATATCCACGTAAAAATTTAGAAAAAAAATTCGGAAACACATTTCGAAAAACTTTCGAAAAAACGTTCGCGCTTACGGCCACCTTGATCTTGGCTGGCGTGTTGCAAGGCTGCTACAGCTTTCAGTGGCCGTGGTCCCAAGGAACAAGTTTGGTGACAGCTGGTTTGGCATCCAATCCAATCAAACTTCCATTTGAACCCAAGCAATGCGTCTACACGGTTGAACCGGCGCAGACCACATTTTTTCTAAGCGACTTCACGCCAGACCAACTTGCCGCGGGCGGCGACTTGACCGGACAAGTGATCAACATTCAATTGCTGTGGGAGCCGCGTCCTGGCTACACGCCGCTTGATCCCACCACCACCAATGTGTCGATTCGTCTGCTTGTATTTTCAAAGGGCGAGGTTGGCATGTATGGCGGCGGCGGATTCGCGTGGCCTCGCGGCACGCCTGGTGAAACGGATATGCAATTGCGAATGACTGGAAGCAATCTTTCGCTGATCGCCAAGACAAAGGACTTTGTGGACTTGCTCAGTCCAGGCGAAATGCTGGGCAACGTTGACGCCACATTCAACGAGCAAGCCGCCATTGTGATGCGGCGAACCGCCAGCCAACTTATTACAAACAAGTTGGGCGTGGTGCGATGGGTTGACTCCGCGCCGCTGACGGATTTTCTTTTGGCGGTGGCGGATGAAACCACGCCGCGCTGAACTTAAATGGCAAATTTCATTGACAATGATTGCAAGCAAGAATGTGCATTGAATCTTGGCGCTTGCGTTTCATTGCGTATCGTGCGCAGCTGAATTTCCCACAATTCGCCGCGCAATCTCAAGCATTTGCCGCGTGCAGGCGGACATGGGCTCTGGCATGTCGGCAACGGACACCATGTCTAGTTTTTGATATTCCCAATTCGGCGGCGCATCGGGAGGTTGCATCATGGCAAGTTCATGCGCAATTTCCCATGTGGCAACCACTGGATCAAAGAACAACGCGTGCGCGATAGCGCGGCTCTTGGCTTGCACTCCACACTCCTCCAACAATTCGCGCTCAATGCCAAGGGCGGCGTCCTCATCCGGCTCCACGCTGCCCGCGGGCGCGAACTCCCACTGATTGGGATAACTGGCGCAATTGGCGGCGCGCAAACCAACCAAACATTTTCCATTCCAATGAGCAACAGCGCGCGTGCCAAGGCCAACAAATCCACTTTCAATTCCAGCCAGCCGCACCGCGTTCATGCGATAGGTGGTGCGCGCGACATGAATGGTTGCGCCGCCGTGGCCATCGCGATGAACTCCCACAACATGAAACACCGGACCGTCGCTGAGCTTGGGATTGCGCTGGCAGAGTTCGCGCCAGGCGTCATCAACACGATGAGTTTCACACGCCGCGACAAATGGATCGCTGCCCACAATAATTCGCGGCGGCCGGCGAAGCCAGATCAAACGCTGCGGCCCATTGGCGTGGTGCGGATTTTCGCTCAATGAATTTCTTTCGCAATGATCAGTGGTGGCGTGGCCAAACTATGCGCCACATCAATGCGCGGACGCAGCGTCGGGATCGTCCTGCAAATATTCACGCGGCATATAGAGCACCACCACAAAGATGAACAACACCGTGGCGCCAATCATGACCTTTGTGAAAAACCAGTAGTAATTGGCTCCAACCAGCGTTGAATTTCCGCTGGCGTCCATAGTGAAACGGTTCACGGCGGCGGTGAATAAATTTCCCAGCGACACCGACAACAAATAGAAACTCATCATGAGCGACTTCATTTGTGTTGGCGCCTGCGTGTAACTGAACTCCAGACAGGTGATGGACACCAATACTTCAGCCGCCGTGATGACCACATACGCCAGAAGTTGCCAACCCACTGTTGGCCAATTGGCGCGCTGTGTTGTGCCGTCTTTCATAACCGCAACGCCAGCCTTGATGATGGGCTTGGCCATGGCGGCATACTTTGGATTCTCGCCATTCTTGTCCGCGGGCAGCGCGAGCGCGATCTCCAGTTGCACCGCGCAGGAATTCTGCTCCTCGGCGCGCATGGCCTTGCATGTGGCGGCAACATCCACATCTCCACGCAGCACCACTGGATGAATGGTCTCATCAAAGCGCGCCTCTTCTCTTTCAATCAGGCTTTGCGCATGCCCGGCAATGGCGAACGAAACAACCGTGAGCGCGAAACCAACCAGAATCTTTCGCAGCGGCGTGAACCTGAACACCTTGGACGCCAGTGGATAAATTACATATGCGAACAGTGGAATATAAATAAGAATGAGCAGCGGGTTGATGGCCTGCACCTGGCTTTCAAGCCAAATGATGCCCATAAAATGCAAATTCATTTGCTGCGCTTGCTCAACCCATGCAGAGCCGCCTTGGTCATACAACGACCAAAACATGGCCACGAACAAATACAGCGGAACCAACTTGAAGATGGATTTCAATCCCGACATGCCAAAGGTCTCACCGAAATATCGCAATCCGCGCGGCTGTATGTGGGTGAATTTATTACGCCCCATCCAGAACACAAAGATGGCCACCGCCATTAAAATTCCAGGCACGCCAAAGGCCCAGCCCGGTCCGTAATTTTTAAGCAGCCACGGCGTGAGCAGCGTGGAAAAGAAAGAGCCAAAGTTGATCGCGAAATAAAACCAGCCGAATATTTTTTCTATGAGATGCTTGTTGGTGTGTCCAAATTGATCGCCCACATGCGCGCTGACGCAAGGCTTGATTCCACCCGAACCAATCGCAATCAGCACCAAGCCCGCGACCATCCAGCCTTTGGGATCCAGTGTTGCGGCAAGCGCGCCCGAAGGCAAATCGATTAGTGCCAAACACAAATGCCCCGCGCAATACACCATGGACAGCGCCAGAATGGTGACGTACTTGCCCAGGAACGCGTCGGCAATAATGGCGCCAATGACTGGAAAGAAATACGCGCTTGCCACAAACAGATGCATCCATTCGCGCGCCTGGGTGTCGGTCATGTAGTTGGGCTGCCCTTGCGCGGACAACAAATACTGCGTCATGAACACCACAAGAATGGTCTTCATTCCATAGAACGAGAAACGCTCGGCGGCTTCGTTACCAACGATATATGGAATTCCCGCGGGAATTCCCTTGGTTTCAATCGGCACGGTGCGATAGGTTGTTCTCATAGGTGGCGCGAGTGTAAAGAATTTTTCGCAAGCGCGTGCGAACATGGGGCGCGACACGCTTCAAATTTTTGCGCTTGGCATGGGACGCGTTGCGCGACGAATACGCAAAGAAGGAGCAACCACTTTCTCCGCTCAAAATGAATTTATGATTTTTTCACAAACGTCATGGTGTCCAGGTCTTTGGTGACGCCAGGAAATTGCAACACATGATTATGCATGACCACATACACGCCAGGTAGAACAATCTGTACGGCCAGCAGCGCCTCAGTGAGATTTTGCGTGGCGTCGGTCTTGCGAAGTTCCCATGGACGCATGGCTCCAGTAAAAATCACGGGCTTCATGGGCGCGCCACTTGCGGTCAACCGCTCCAATGTTCGCTCGCCGCTATTGGCAAGACGATCGGTTCCATGAACCACGATCACGCCATCATGGCTTTGGCATTGCTTGACCACTTCGGCGGCGATCAAGTTGTGGTCGGCGTCGCTCATCTCCAAACTATCCTTGTTCATCAGCGCCACGCGCGTCACGGAATCCACACCGCGCAATTCCAGTTGCGTCAACATGACATCAAGCACGCTGACATGGTTCTTCAGCGTGCCGCCAAGTTCCTGATAGGTCTTCTCAATGGTGCCGCCGGTGGAAATTAGCGCGATTCGTTTCATGGTTGATGAGCATAGAAAGATTCAGGCGATCCACGGCGCTTTGGAATATAAAAGTAGCGTGCAACTTTGTTGAATGTGTCTTGACCGTGCATGTGAGTTTTTAAAATTAAAAAAGCCTGTCTTTTGGCTTGAATCACGCTTCAATCAAGCGATCATTTGGCGCCAAGCAAACACTTTGCGTGCAAATCTGCATGCGCACGCTGAGCCGCAATGGCCGCGGCGTGGGCCGTGGCGCAACCACGCTCACTTGAATCACAACGCGCTCCGCATAGCAGCGCGAACCATCAGCGCGTGTTGTGGCCTTAGGAAAAGCACATTTCAACTGTACGCCGCTGTCACGCGCGGAAATATCCATGTCGCCAAGCGCCACAACATGGTGGCTCGCTTCAATATCAAGGCGCAATTCGAATTCATCAAATGAATGATTCATGGCGACCAGCTCCATGCGAACGGGCGAAGGCGCGGAGCCGCCAGGCACTTGTCCAGGCAACAGCGCGCGCAATTCACGCGCCGCCATGAAAGAGCGCGCGGCGGAAGTTGGCTTCTGCGCAATGGCGCCGCTGGCACGATCAAGCCCCGCGAAAGCACGCTCGGCCCATAGTTTATTTTGTGTCAACTGCGTCAGCGTGACCAAGCACTGCGTGATCACTCCCGCGCCGGAAGGAACCGCGCC
Organism: Phycisphaerales bacterium; assembly: GCA_009691785.1. Lineage (GTDB taxonomy): Bacteria > Planctomycetota > Phycisphaerae > Phycisphaerales > SM1A02 > SYAC01. Next base: position 26,409 of record SIAM01000023.1, on the reverse strand, counting down.
ATCATCAATGCCGCTGATGGCGGTGATGCGACCGCTGTCATTGGCAAGGGCCTCCACCCAACCGGAATCCGGATGCCAAAATTTCTCATAGGCGCTTTGCACAATTTCCGTTGCGTGCTTCAACCAACGCGGATCATTGGTGGCGCGCGCCAACGCCAGCAAACCAGCCGCAAAACAGGCGTAATCCTCTAGAAAACCAGGGACGCTGACCACGCCATCTTTGGCGGAGCGATTGAGCGTGTCGTTTGCAAGTGCGGTCTTGGACACATTCTTCGCGGCGGAATCCACGCGCGCAATGTGCGCTGTAGACCCGCTTAACTGCGTCAGCACATCATCGGCCGCGCGCGCCGCGGCTTCAATCCAGCGTGGCTCGCTGCACAATCGTCCAGCTTCGGCAAGACCTTCAATGGCCAAGCCATTCCACCCCGCGATCAGCGTGGTGTCCATACGCGGAGACTTTCGCAGCGCGCGCGTAGCCAACAACGCCTGGCGAACCGCGTTGTAACGCGCTGACCAATGCGCAAAGTCAATATTCATTTTCGCCGCAAGTTCCTGCGGACGCGCCCGCAACACCAGCACAAACTTTGGCTCATCCTCTAGATGGTGCGGGTCGCGAAAGTTGGGCGAGGCTTCCAAGCCAAACGCGTCAACGGCCAGCGGCACATCTTTTGCAAGACCCGCCACTTCAAGCGCGCGAGTGACTTCATGCTTGGACCAAATATAATTCAGGCCCTCGCGTCCATCCACCTCGGCGTCAATGGCCGCCATGAATCCTCCACTGGGCAAGCGCATCACGCTAAGCAAAAATTCCGCAAGCTCGCGCGTGACGGCCGCAAAAAAATCGTCGCCACCGTTGCGCGCTTGGCGCGCGTACAGCAAAAGCAATTGCCCTTGGTCGTACAACATCTTTTCAAAGTGCGGCACGGTCCATGTGGCGTCCACGGCGTAGCGATGAAATCCGCCATCAAGTTGGTCGCGCACGCCACCAAGCGCCATGCCATTCAGCGTGCGAACCAGCGCGGATTGCGCCATTTGCGGCGCCACGGCCTGCAAAAACAGCGGCAACGAAGGCTGCGGGAATTTGGGCGCGCCACCAAATCCGCCATTGACCGCGTCATGAAATGTAAGCAACGAGCGCACGGTGTTTATTTCCAAATCCTGATCAAGCGGTTTGCGCGACGCCGCCAATTGCAACTCTTGTTCAATCATGCGCGTGAGTTCATTGGCTTGCGCCTCTATGTCGGCACGCTTGCGAAGCCATGCGTCCGACATGCGCGAAAGCAATTGCGGAAAACTAATTCGTCCATGCGCGGGCGTGGGTGGAAAATATGTACCAGCAAAAAATGGCCGCAATGTTGTTGGCTCCAGAAAAACATGCAGCGGCCAACCACCGCTTGATCGACCTTCGGTCACGGCCGTGAACACTTGACACGCGGCCATCCACAGCGCGTCAAGATCCGGCCGTTGCTCACGGTCCACCTTCACGCACACAAATTTCTCACCCATCAAGCGCGCAATGTCGGGGTTCTCAAAACATTCGCGCTCCATGACATGGCACCAATAGCACGTGCTGTAGCCAGTGCTGACCAACAATGGCACGTCGCGCAGGCGCGCTTGCGCAATGGCTTCGTCACCCCACGGATACCACGGCACTGGATTGAGCGCGTGCTGCAGCAGATATGGACTTTTCTGGTTGGCCAAATGATTGGCCGTGGCGCCCGCATGCGTCAATGGATCGGCATGAATTCCTGGCGCATCAGTTGGTTTTGATGCGTTTGGATTGATAGATTGAGAGGCAAATTCATTCATGAAGTGGCGATGAGCATAGCCGCGAGCCGATAGATGATTGTGTTTATTCCACTGCTTGCGCTCTCTTGGCTTGGCTCATTGCTGTCCCTAGGCTGCGGCGCCGTTCTGTGGGCGTTTGGCGGCCGCATTGTTCGACGCGCGGTTGTGCTGGCTGGATTTGTGGGCGGAATTCCAGTGGGCGTCTTGTTGGCGCAGTGGATCGGCGTCACCTGGTTGCCGCCGTGGGGCAGCGCCATCATCGGCGCGTTCGCTGGAGTCATCATTGCGTTGCTTGCATATCGTTTCGCGCTTGCATTCACTGTGATGATTGTCGCGGCGCTTGCGGCGGGAATAATTTCCGCCGCCATCATTGATCGCGGCTTGATCGCGTCCGATCAAGCAAGAGCCATCGCCGAACATCGCGCCAGCGGATTCACCGAGGCGATCTCCGCCGCATGGAGTCCCAATGGCGCCGACGCGATTACGCTGAAGGACCAAACAGTTGACGCTGCCTACAGATTGTGGAATACGCTTGATCCACCAGAGCGCACGCTGTTTGGCGCGTCCATTCTTGCCTCATGCGTGGCTGGTTTATTCCTTGGGTTTTTCATGCGCGCCAGCGCCGAGATTGCAGTGACGGCCACGGCTGGAAGCTTGTTGATTGCGTGGGGACTTTCCGAATTTCTGGGCACGGACTCGCCGCGTATTTCCACCTGGGCATTTGCCACAACCGTGCTTAGTTTTGTTGGGTTTATCACTCAATCATTTTTCGCAAGCAATGCAAAATCTTTGCCGACGGACAAGTCCGCCAAAGACGGAACATGAGTACCACTTGAATACATACAACTTGGCTTCAACATCAACTCTGCGATAGGCTTTCATTGTGGTACGCAAAGAGAACAATGGAATTTGGATCACGCTCAAGGAGACCATCGCTGCCCACCACGACGATGTCTTTGCGTGTCTCACCACCGCCGACGGATTGACACGTTGGCTCACGCTTGCCGCCGAAGTTGATCTGCGCAAGGGCGGCACAATGAAGTTGGGTTGGGACTCCAAGTTCCGCCGCACATTTGAAGTTCCAATTCTTGATTATGACCCCGGTGGAAAAGTCACATGGGGCTGGCCCGTTGGTCTTGATGATGAAGCTGTTCCCATTGAATGGGTGGTCACACCTGAATCCGAGGAAGGCGCGCGCGTGATTCACCGACACGGACCATTTCTTGACAACTCGGAGATGATCTTGGTGGCCGCCAACGACGCCGAGAGTTGGCGCTGGTACATGTGCAATCTCCGAACAGTTCTGGAAGCAAAAGTCGATATGAGAAAAGAACGCCCACTTTAAATTTAAATAGGAAACACCATGCCCCCATTTCGCACCATCTGGTTTGCCTGCATCTCGCTCAGTTATTCCATTCTGCTTTTTGGAACCGCCATGCTGGGTTTCAAACTCACCACGCAAAGTGAAACGGGCTGGGGACCAGCGATTTTGCCCATGATTCTGGCCCTTCTTAGTTTGGCGCTGACCATCATGAGTCTCTTGATCAAGCGCAACTACAAAGTGGGAATGATTGGAATTCATCTTGCCATGGTCATGCCGTTAGTTGGCGCGTTGCTTCTTGGTATGCGCGCTTGGGATCTGTACCAAATGGGTGAACAAGGAACGCAAGTCACGCTGGCCGGCATGATGTCCGTGACCAGCATCTATGTATTTGTGACCATGATGTTGATTCGACCCAAGAAGGAAGTTGCGCCAATAACCATGGATCGCGAAGAGAAGACAACCGCCATTAAACAATGACGTGCGTTTGAAATAAAAAACTTCACGCACTCAAGCAACGCGGCGCCTCACGCAAACAGCGCGCGCAGTAGCAACTGCGTCAATCCCGCCAACAGGCCCGCGGCAAGATCGTCAATGACAATTCCCGCGCCCCCGTGAAATTTCTGCAAGCCGCGGATTGGTGGCGGCTTCAAAATGTCATAGGCGCGGAACAAAAGAAACACGCTGCCCGCGCTGATCAATCCGTGATGCAACGACGCCATGCCGCCCGCGGCAAGCGCGGGCGTCCACACCAATACAAGCGCCACGGCTTGTCCCGCCACTTCATCAATGACAACTTGCGCTGGATCTTTTTTGCGGATCGCGCGCTCGGCGGCATCGCCCCACAACAAACACATCACGGTTGCCACAAACGCAACGGTCAACATGGTGGCTATCCACACGGAGTGGGAAACTCCAAACCAAGCCAAAGTGCAGGCTAAAACCACTGGCGGCAAACTTCCCCATGTACCCGACGCAGGCCGCATGTGTCCCAGCCCACAGGCCGTCACTCCACACCAACGCACTACGCCAAGCGATCGCAATAACGCATGCGCGCTCATTGCACTTCTTTGCTTCTGCCAGCTCATGGCGCCTCCACAAATGGAAACTCATTTTGAGTTTGTTTCAATGGGCACCGCTCTCTTTGGATTTTGCACTTTTATTTCCGGGCGCACGCAGGAAAGTGACAGCGCGCCACAGCGCCGGAATTCCACTGAGAGCTGTCAACACCACCGCCATCCACAACACAACTTGATGACCAACGCGGCAGAAATCGTAATTCATGATCCAAGTTTCGCTGGCGGCAAACACGCACCACGGACCCGCCACGCTTTGCATTAACATTTTCGCCTTGCCAAATCGATCCGCGGGAAATGGATTTCCCTTGCCCTCCAAGAATCCGCGCAAACTGGTCACCAACAATTCGCGCGCCACCATGACCACCACCATCCACGCCGCAATGCCGCTGCCCACAACGCGCAATTCGGGTGAGCCGGTGGCAAGCCCAGGCGCGGCTAAGAAAATAAAAGTTCCTAGCACCAAAACTTTGTCCACGCAAGGATCCATCACGCGTCCGTACGCCGTCACCACATTCCAACGCCGCGCCAGCCAACCGTCCAGCACATCGGACAGCGCCGCCGTGACAAAGATTGCGCACACCCACCAGCCCAGCGCGCCGCGATCCATGAACGGCGTACGACTGAGAAGTTCCAACAGCGCCAGTGTTGTTATGGCAAGAAGCAATCTCACCGAGGTGATGGCATTGGGCAAAACTTTCCACCACTGGTAATTCATGTGGGCAATGTAACCCACTCAAACATGGGCGTTTGACGGACCACGGAAATTCTCTTCCACTGCTTGCGAGACGCCCATTCGCCGCATACTCTTCCTCGCTCAACGCAGGAAGGAGTCCTGCGATTCACTACACGAATTCAAACGCACTGAACGCGAATCACCCGCCCACACTCAATGCCACTTCTTCCTTTTTACATAGCAAGCGCCGTCGCCGCAGTTGGACTGCTTTATATTTTGCGCCCAAACAAACCGTCGCTACGACGCGGTGGCGCCGTTGTTGCGCTCGCTGGCGCTGGACTATTTATAAGTGAAGCGCTACGCCTCGCGGGTCCTCCATCCGCTGGCGTACCCATTGCGCTTCTCATTGCGCTGGTGGTCATTGGCTTATACGCCGCCGTGCGCGTGATCACGCATCCGCGACCAGTGTTCGCGGCGCTGTATTTCATTGTTACCGTGGTGGCCTCGGCCGTCATTTTCCTGCTTTTACAAGCCGAATTCATGGCTTTCGCGCTTATCATTGTGTACGCGGGAGCCATCTTAATCACCTACATGTTTGTGCTGATGTTGGCGGATCAAGGTCCGCGCGACTCCATTGGCCACATTGATGATGACGGCGATTACGACCGCGTTCCGCGCGAGCCCATGGCCGCGGTGCTGGTTGGTTTTATTTTGTTGGGCACGCTCGCCGCTGTTGTTGAGCGCATTCCAAACACAGCCGTTCTTGCGGAGTCAAGTCTTGATCAGAAAGTTGCTCGCCAACAATCCGACGCATTGGTAATGATGCCCAAACATTTGTTGAATGTCATCAAGCGCACTAACGCTTCCGCGGTCTCGGCCGTAGTCGTCCCAAACGCAGCAATTCAAGGCAGTGTTGTGCAAACGCAAGTGACATTTGCCGACGGCACTGTGAAAAATATCGCGGTGGACGCGGCGGGAAAAATTGACAACACGCAAATGGTCGGACTTGATCTTGTGGCGCGCTATCCCGCGAGTTTGGAACTGGCTGGAATTATTTTGCTCATGGCTATGTTTGGCGCGGTGGTTTTGGCGCGCCGTCAAATTGAATTTGGCGAGGACGAAGTGCGCGACGCCGCCGGCCTGCGCCGCATTGTGCTTGATGTTCCAGAGCACGAGCGCGCAATTCCAGGAGGCCGATCATGACGCATTTATTGGCGGCAAGTCAATACGGCGCTTCACACGCGGTCACCATTACTTTGGCCATGAGCGCGCTGTTGTTCACCATTGGATTGATTGGTTTTCTTGTGCGACGCAACATGATTCTTATGTTCCTGTGCACTGAAATTATGTTCCAAGCCGCGGCTCTGGCCTTCATTGCGTTTGGAAGAATGCGCATGGACACGGGCGGACAAATCTTTGTCATCTTTATCTTGACCATTGCGGCTGCCGAGGCGGCCCTGGCGCTTGGACTTGTCATTCTTCTGTTTCGACGCAAAGAAACGCTTAGTTCTGAAGCGTGGTCGGAGTTGCACGAATGATTCAGATGCTTTCAATCACGGACACGCACAGTGATTCACCCGCGCACGCGGTGGTCACATCCATCGTCAACGCAATTCCATCGCCCGAACTTTCTTGGACCGGGTGGATTCTTTTGCTGCCCGCAATTTCCGTTGTGCTGACCGGCTTGTGCTGCGCGTTGCGCGTGAAAAGCAAACTTCCAGGTTGGATCACGGTGCTGGCGCTCGCGGGTTCATTCGCGCTGGTGCTGAAATTATATTTCTTGCGTGGCGACGCGGGCGCGCCCGTGGTTGTGCACTTGTGGGACTGGATGAATTTCCGCTGGGGCGATCAAGGCAAGTGGTACACGCTGCAAGCGGATGTCAGCGTGTATGTGGACAGCCTCACGTTGTTCTGGTTGCTTTTTGTCACTGGCCTTGGAACGCTCATCGCCATTTACGCCACTGAATACATGGAGTCCGATGTTGGCAAGGGATACGCGCGCTTCTTCAATGGCGTCAGCATTTTCATTCTGGCCATGTGCACATTGGTCATGGCTGACAACTTGCTTTTGCTGTATTTAGGCTGGGAAGGCGTGGGTTTGGCCAGTTACTTGTTGATTGGCTACTACTACAAAAAACCAGCCGCCGTGGCCGCGGGCAAGAAGGCGTTCATTGTCAATCGCATGGGCGACCTTGGACTAGCCGTTGGTATTTGGTTGATCTGGGTCAACTACGGAACAATTGAATTCAACACGCTCTTTCAAGTGTGGAACGACATGGAGCGCGGCGTTGGCAGTTTCGACAAGTCGCTGATTCCATATTGCCTGATGCTTGGCGCGTTTGGAAAAAGCGCGCAGCTTCCGTTGTATGTCTGGCTGCCAGACGCCATGGAGGGACCAACTCCAGTGTCCGCGCTTATTCACGCCGCCACCATGGTGACCGCGGGCGTGTACTTGATCGCGCGCACTTATCCGCTGTTCGCATTGCATCCAGACGCGCTTGCAACCGTGGCGTGGGTTGGCGGATTAACCGCCATCTTCTCGGCCACCATTGGCATGGCGCAATATGATTTCAAACGCGTCTTCGCCTACAGCACCATTAGCCAGTTGGGATACATGTTCATGGGCTTGGGTGTGGGCACAACTTTTGGCGCGGCCTACCACACGCTCACGCATGCGTTCTTCAAAGCGCTTTTATTCCTTACCGCGGGCGCCATCATGCACGGCTTCGCGGGTCAACTTGATCTGCGCAAACTGTCCGGTCTGCGCCAAGTGCCTGGCTTCAAACTTGTTTCATGGACCATGCTCATTGGCTGCCTGTGGCTTTCTGCCTTTCCATATTCAGCGGGAATGCTGTCAAAAGACATCATTTTGGTGCAGGCTCTCAGTGGTAAGGACCACGGCTTTGTGTGGCTTGGCTGGATTGGTTTAATCACAGCCGCCATGACGGCCTACTACGCGTTCCGTGTGTGGTTCCGTGTGTGCGCAGGTCCAGTGTTCTATATGCCAGGCGAAGAAGCGCATGATGATCACGACGCGCATGCCGCCCCCACTTCACATGCCTCGCATGATTTTCATCCGCATGCCCCACGCTGGGCAATGAACGGCGTGCTCATTGTGATCATGCTTGGCGCCTTCGCCACTGGCATTCCTGGCTACATGGAATTGCGCGGAGAATCCAATTGGGTTCAAGTCATGATGGCGCACTCATCGGCGTTGGCAGGAAGCGTGCAAGCGCATGTCACTGACGTGGTGAACTTTGGAATGAATCCACATCAGTTGGTGGAACTGTTTGGAACTATCGCGTCGCTGGGCGGAATTGCAATCGCCATGTACTTCCATTTGCTGCAACGCAAGTCCGCAGACAAACTTCGCGCGTGGCTGTTGGCGCACAATTCCATTCGCTGGATTCCAGTGGCCATGGAAAACAAGTGGTATGTGGATGAGTTCTATCACGCGTGCATTCGCGGACCAGCTTGGATCGCCGGGCACATTCTTCACTTCACCGACAAGCATGTGGTTGATGGCTTGATGGTCAACGGCATCGGCCGAATTCCAGCCGCGCTTGGAAGACTGTTTCAGCCGCTTTACAACGGTGTTTTGCAGGGTTACGCCACCACCATGGCTGGCGGCGCCGCCCTTGTTGTGGCGTGGGTTGTCTATCGATGGCTCACTAGCGGAGTGGTGGCATGATTCAATATCTTCTTCTCCTTCTTCCACTGATCAGCGCGTTGGTGATCGTGCTCAGTTCACAGCGCGCCGCAAAATGGATCGCGCTCATTGGGTCCACCGCTTCGCTTATTGCCGCCGCCGTATTCGCGGTTCAATTTCCGCATTGGACCACGGGCAGTTTTTGGCCTGACCTGAACACCACGCCAATTCTTGGCAACTTCGGCGTTGATCTAAAGATTGGCGTTGACTCCGTCAGCATGTTGTTGGTGCTGCTCACGGTGTTCCTCACGCCGCTTGCCATCGCTGGAAGTTTCAGCGCCATCACCACGCGCATGCGCGAGTACTACGCGTGGTTCATGATTCTGGAAGCCAGCATGCTGTTGGCGTTCATGAGCCGCGACATGATCTTCTTCTATGTGGGGTACGAGTTCACGCTTATCCCCATGTTCTTCTTGATCAGCATTTGGGGCGGTCCAATGCGCGGACCCGCCGCGATCAAGTTCTTCATCTTCACATTCTTGGGCAGCGTGTTCACCTTGGCATCCGTCATCTTTGTGGCGGTGCGCCACTTCGACAGCACGGGAATATGGACATTCGCCATTGCGGACTTGGTGAAATTCTCGTCCACGCAACTGAGCGACAAGGAACAATTCTGGGTGTTCGTTGGTTTAATGAGCGGCTTTGCAATCAAGACGCCATTCTTTCCAACGCATGCCTGGTTGCCACTGGCGCATGACCAAGCGCCAACGGGCGGCAGCGTGATTTTGGCTGGCGTTCTGCTGAAATTAGGCACATACGGCGTGTTCCGATTCGCGCTTCCAATGGCGCCGATCGGCGCGGTTGAATGCACAACTTTCTTCGCCATCTTGGGAATCATCGCCATTCTGTATATGAGTTTGGTGTGCTGGGTGCAGACGGACATTAAGAAGTTGATCGCCTACTCATCCGTCAGCCACATGGGTTTTGTTGTGCTTGGATTGTTCGCGCTTAATCCACTGGGCTTGCAAGGCGCGGTCATGTACATGGTCAACCACGGCCTCAGCACTGGCGCGTTGTTCTTGTGCATTGGAATGATGTACGAGCGCTACCACACCAAGGACATGGAACAACTTGGTGGACTGGTTTCCAAAATGCCGGTGTGGAGTTTCTTCATGATCATCTTCACGCTTTCAAGCGTGGGCTTGCCCGGCTTGAATGGATTTGTGGGCGAGTTCTTGTGCTTGATGGGCGCGTTCGTGGCCGAGCATGATCAACCCTCTGGCTATCCTGGAGTTCTTCATCCTTGGTACGCGGTGGTTGCGGTCATTGGACTTATTTTGGGCGCCATGTATTTGCTCATCATGCTGGGCAAGATTGTGTGGGGCACATTGCGCGAGCCACATGGCGATGGGGGCAATGGACACACCGAACATGCCGCAAGCGAATTGCCAACCGATTTAAACTTCCGCGAGATCGCCATCTTGGCGCCGATTGCGTTGGCGTGTCTTGCGATTGGCTTGTATCCCAAGCCACTCTTGAACGCGGTTGAACCTTGCGTGAAGGAAGTCTTGGTGAATTATCCCGCGGTGATTGACGCCTACAACGCCAAGCGCGGACTTGTAAATCCTTCCGTACCAGTCAAGCATGCGGAGGTCACCAAATGAGTTCGTTTCTACCCATGGGTCCAAAAATCGCTGTATTAACGCCTGAAATCATCGTATTTGGTGGCAGCGTTCTGGTCAGCATCATTGGTTTAAGCCGCAGCAAGACCTTGCGTAAATCAGTGCCGCTACTGGCCGCGTGCACGCTGCTCGCTTCGCTTGTTGCTCTTGCTCTTGGCTATTCCTACGAAGCCGCCGATCAAGCCGGCGTGCTCATGCCGCACTTCAACAAGATCATCAAGACAATTATTCTGGTGGTGGGCATTGGCCTGGTCGCCATTTCTGTTGGGCACATTGATCGCCGCATGGAGGACGCCGTGGCGCGCGGCGCCACCACATTTGATCCCATGCGCGTTGTGCGCGGAGAATTTTACGCGTTCATGTTGCTGAGTATTTGCGGCGCCATGCTCATTCCAGGCAGCCCCGATTTAGTCTGGTTGTTCCTGGCGCTTGAGCTGACAAGTTTGCCTACATACATCATGGTGGCCATGAGCCGAGGAACACGCCGCGCCCAAGAGGCAGCGGTGAAATATTTTTTCCTGGGCGCCATGAGCACGGCTATTTTCTTGTACGGCTTCGCGCTCATCTATGGCAGCACTGGATCGTTGCAACTCTCAACTATTCGCGAAGTGTTCGCCAGTCAATCCGACCGCGGCGGCATAGACACGCTTGGAATCACTGGCGTGATCTTGTGCATCCTTGGCTTCTGCTACAAACTTGCGGCCGCGCCAATGCATTTCTACGCGCCGGATGTGTATGAAGGCGCCGCCAATCCCGTCACCGGCTTCCTGTCGTTCATACCAAAAATCGCTGGATTTTCGGCGCTTGCAGTGCTTTTAAGCACCGTCGGTTGGAGCGGCCACGCGGGCTTCACGGCAACTGGAACTGTGATCAGCGGTTTGCCCGCGCCAATTCTTGCCACGCTATGGATGATCTGCGCGCTCACCATGACGCTGGGAAATATCGGCGCGCTCTTGCAAAAATCCGTCAAGCGCATGCTGGCCTACAGCTCCATCTCGCACACGGGCTACATGGTGCTCGCCATCATCGCGGGGCCAGGCCTTGGCTTTGAGGCGCTGCTCTTTTATCTCATCTCATACGGCGTCACCAATCTTGCCATCTTCGGCGCGCTTTCAGGTTTGCAAAAACGCGGCGAAGATGTTGAACGATTCGAGGAGCTCAGCGGCATTGGCCGCCGCTATCCAGGACTTGCCGCGTGGCTTGCGATTGGTTCAGGCTCGCTCATGGGAATGCCCCCGCTGCTTGGCTTCTGGGCAAAGTTAATGTTGTTCATGGCTGGTATTCAAGCAGGACACACGCCGCTGGTCATCATTGCCGCAATCAACAGCGCGGTGAGTGTGTGGTATTACCTGCGGCTCATTGGCGTGCCAACGTTGTCGCCGCCTGGAACATCCTCCGAAGGCGTGCTCAAGGGACCAAGTTCATGGCCACGCTTTGCGAGCGCCGTGGCCGCGGTGGCAGTCATTCTGCTGCCTTTGTTTGCCTCACGCATTCTGGGAAACAGCGCTGAATTTGCGCCAGTTACCCCCGCTTCCAACATGAAGCCCGCCAACACAACCACTCAAATTGCGCCTACTGCTGTTAATCCCAAGCAGGCTATGCACAATGCCTTGCAAGAAACATCACGCGAAGAGAATGCGCAACTTGCGCTACACTGTTCGCCCACGCGGCTGTAGCTCAATTGGATAGAGCACAAGCCTACGAAGCTTGGGGTTGCAGGTTCGAGTCCTGCCAGCCGCGCTTACTTTCTTCCGCGTGAATTTTATTTGCTTCTTATGCGACTGGTGGCGCACGAATCAACCACGCAAGGAAACTCAGCGACACTCTTATAAGAATTCCATATGAGCGCCAACGCATCCATCGCCACTCTCTTCAATCAGATCGCAGACGCGCTTGAGGTGCTTGGTGAAAATCAATTCAAGGTGATGGCGCACCGCAAAGCCGCGCGCATTGTGGAGGATCTTTCAGACGACGTCGTGGAACTTTGCAAGAGTGATCTTGGCAAATTAAAATCCATTGACGGCCTGGGCGCGTCAAGCGTGCAGAAGATTCAAGAGTTTGTGGCCACTGGAAAAATAAAAGCGCATGAAGAGGCCCTGGCCAAGTTGCCGCCGGGATTGATTGATGTCCTGCGCGTGCCAGGACTTGGCCCCAAGACCGTGAAGTTGCTGTGGGATCAAGGCGGCGTGACGAACTTGGCCACGCTGAAGTTGCAATTGGCCAGCGGCGCGCTGGAGAAGTTGCCGCGCATGGGCGCAAAGACTTTGCAAAACATTGCGGAAAACATTGCATTTTTAGAGACCGCTGGCGACCGCGTGCGCCTGGGCGACGCCATGCCCATTGCGGAAACATTTGTCACTCAATTGCGCGCCATCAAAGGCGTGACGCAAGTTGAGTTCGCCGGAAGTTTGCGCCGCGGCCGTGAGACCATTGGCGATGTCGACTTGTTGGTGGCAACTGATCACCCCGCTCCCGTCATGGAGTTTTTCTGCGCGCACCCATTGGTGGCCAAGGTGCTTGTTTCTGGCGACACCAAATCAAGTGTGCGTTTGACCAGCGGCTTGCAAGTTGACCTGCGCGCGGTGCCCGAACTGAATTGGGGCGCGGCCCTGATGTACTTCACCGGCAGCAAGGACCACAATGTGATTTTGCGTGAGCGCGCCATTGAGCGCTCCATGCGGCTGAATGAATATGGTTTGTTCCAAGACGACGGCAATGAAACTCCTCCGCAACAGCGCGGAGTGAAACCCCTGGCCTCTGAAACAGAAGAGGTGATTTACGCCAAGCTTGACTTGAAGTGGATCGCGCCTGAGTTGCGTGAAAGTCACGGCGAGTTTGAGAACAATCTCACCGCGCAATTAATTTCACCAGACAATATCCTCCGCGAACTGCATTGCCACACCATCGCCAGCGACGGCGTTCTGTCCATTGAAGAACTGATTGAAACAGCCAAAAGTCGCGGCTTTGACGCCATTGCCATTACCGATCACAGCCGCTCAAGCGCGCAGGCCAACGGACTTTCCATTGAGCGTCTGCGCGAGCACACCGCCAATATTCGCGCGGCGGCGGCAAAAATAAAAGGTATTCATGTGCTTGTTGGAAGCGAAGTGGACATTCTGGCAGACGGACATTTGGATTATCCCGACGATGTTCTTGCCGATCTTGATTGGGTGGTGGCCAGTCCCCACACCGCGCTCAAGCAACCACCCGAGGCCGCCACCGCGCGCCTGCTTGCCGCAATCGCCAATCCATTTGTGCATGTGATTGGCCACCCCACCGGAAGAATTCTTAATGGTCGCCCTGGTTTGGAACCCAACATGAAACTGGTCATTGCCGCCGCCGCCAAGGCGGGCGTTGCGCTTGAGATCAATTGCAATCCCGCGCGCCTTGATTTGCGCGACGCCCTGGTTCGCGCGGCGCATGAGGGCGGCGCCATGATCTCCATCAACACGGACGCGCATGACGCCGAACACTTTGATTTTCTACGCTACGGAATTCTGACGGCGCGGCGCGCTGGCTTGAGCGCAAAGCATTGCGTGAACGCCTGGCCTTGGAAAAAATTTGAAACATGGCGACTTTCTCGCGGCCGCGCCAAAGTCACCGCGTGATTGCGCAGGGACAGTGCCAACCTGCGTTACTGACATAGCGCGCTGAACCTATTTGCATGTGCCAGCCTGTCCAACTCATCTTGGACATCTTTGCAACAAATTTCAAAACAGTTGCAATTTAGCGGTGATTTGCGGAAACGCCTTCGTGCACGCGGTCGCCAGGCATAAGCACAATGTTCACCACGTCAAAGAAGCGCCTACCAAGTCGCTCTTGTTCGGCGCCATTGGATTCGGTTTGCAAACGCAACGCGTTCACGTCAATGCCCGCGCTTTGAAACTTGGCCGTGGCGCCATTGATTTGCTTCAGAATGCTGTCGCGATTCCACTCGGGGTGATATTGCACGCCGTAACTGCGCAGACCAACGGAAAAAGCTTGCACGCCACAAGCCGCGCTGCCCGCCAATACTTGTCCACCTGAGGGCAACTTGCTGACCTGGTCAGAGTGCCAACACATTTTTTCACTTGACCATGGCTGCCCAACAAACAACGCGTCTTCGCGGCCTATGTGATTCAGTTTCACCGTTTGCCAACCCATCTCGGCTTGCTTCATGGCTTGCGTCTCGCCGCCCAATGCAGCCGCAAGTAGCTGCGCGCCCAGGCACAACCCAAGAACAGGCACATCGGCATCATGCGCCATCTTTAAGAATGTTTTTTCAGCGGTCATCCACGACGCGTCATTCAAGTGCACGGTCTGCGGACCGCCAAGTGAAATCACGCCATGCACATCGTCTAGGTCAACTGGCACAACGCCGCCCGCATTCAGTTGAATCACGCAAAGGCGCTGCCCGTGGTGCCGCAGTGAATCCATGAGTAAATCGGCGGGACAATCGGACGAATGTTGGAGAATGACAATGGCCATAGAAATTGAAAGATAGCACAAGAAAAACCGCATGTTTTACGGAAGTTTCACAGTGTTCCCGCACAATGTCGTCATGAATAAAAGGACCGCTATCACCAATAAAAAATCAGCCGCGCGCATGACCTCTGGAAAAAACGCGGAGGCCGCCGCCGCCGCCCATCTTGAAACAAATGGCTACAACATCATCGCGCGAAATTTGCGTCTTGGTCATTTGGAAATTGACTTGCTGGCCACGCTGCCTAACACCAACTTGCTTATTTTGATCGAGGTCAAAGCCCGCCGCGCTGGCACGCACGCGCCCGAGTTACGGGTGGACTGGCGCAAACAACGGCATCTTGTTCTGGCGGCGCAAATGCTTCTTGCGCGGCGAATGTTCCGCGGCAAGCAAATTCAATTTGACGTGGTCGCCGTGGAAATGGATCAACTTCAAATGCCACAAAGTCTGCGACATATTGTGCGCGCGTTTGACGCCAATTTAAAATTTTAAACGCGGCGAGCATTGGTCTCGATAGCGCATGTGCGCCATACAACATTGCATGCCCAATGCAATTTATTGCTGCCGAAAATATCGATTCATGGTGATGACAATTAAACGCTCTTTCATTGATTCCAAATCTGTGGCGACCCAATGTGTGCGAAGCATTTGGAAATAGCGAATTTGCTCAATACCATAACGCTGATTCTCAATTTGTCTTCGCAACTGCAACTGCAACTGTGGATCAAAAATCGACTTGGGCTTGTCTTGCTGAGCTGAGATCAAAGTCATCCAAATAAATTGGGTTTTGCTTTCGATGGGTCCATCGATCTTGTTCAATGCAAGCCCTTTAATCCTTGTTTTGACTTCATCCACAAGATCAGGAATTGCGTCAATGCCGCCAACGGGAATTGATATCTCGCGCCAAAATCCGCCGTCAGGCTGCCCCACTTCCGCGGCAACTTGGCTAAATGATTTCCCTTGTGAAACACTTGCGTTCACTTTGTCCACATTCGCTTGATTGGATTTTAAAATGGCTATGCGTCCAATGCGAATAGTTGGGAGCGGGTTGTAGACCGCGCTGTTGACATCGTATAAACGCTCCACATCGCGCCAACTCACAATTGTGCGCGGCCGAATGCGGCGATTTAAAAGATCGCCGGCAAGCGCTTGGTTCTTCTGGCGATTCATGAACTCCTCAATCGTGGTGCCGGGAAATTCCTCCTCAATGCTGCGCTGCGCGTCGGCGCGGCTTCCACCACGATTGGCGATTTCTTTTTCCTGCAAATCCTTCAGCCACGCCAAAACGCCCTCCTGGGCTTCGGCGGGAATCATGGCTTCCGCCTCTGAAATCACCAGCAAATTGTTGACGTACTGATTAAACGCCTCGGTAATTAGTTGCACAACTTGATTACGCGCGCTCACACGATCTTTTTCGGCGGCGATGCTTATAATGCGGTCTTCACGTGTTTTCAGGAATTCGCTCGCGTACAAAGGCTTGCCATTGACCTGACCGACCAACGAATCCACCGGCCATTTTTGATTGTTTGAAAGTTGCGCATTGATTGCCTCAGGCACTTTCTGCGTTAATGTTGTTCCATCGGGCGCGGTTGAAACCACTTCGGTTTTTTGCGTGGTGATTTTATTTCCATTGGCCACATCAACCGTGGTGTCGTCGATTTCCACCTTGGGAGGCTGAAGGTCAGCTTCTGGAATTTGCACAATGACTGGATTCACATGCTCTGGAATATTGCCTTTGCTGAAAGCCATGGAATCCACCTCTACGGCGTCCTTGGGCGTGATGTCGGTCGACATGCAACCCACAAGAAAAATCATCGCAGGGATTTGAATTGCGGGGACCAATTGAATTGCATGTCTCAATTGCATTGGTACAAGTCTAATCAATTGCATTCGCCACGGTGCCAACGCCCCGTATACTTGTTTCACCATGAGCGACAACAACACACCGGAAATTCAAGTTGATTCTGATTGGAAAACCCAAGCCCAAGCCGAGAAGGCGCGCCTAAGCCAGCAAGAAGCAAACCGTCCCGTCAAGCCTGGCAAGGATGAATTGCCGCCCGCGGATTTCCGCAGTTTGATGGGTTTGTTGGCTTCACAAGCTATTGGTGGCCTTGGTGGCTACACAGATCCACAAGGCCGCGTCATAGTGGACATCATGGGCGCAAAGTTCGCAATTGATTTGATTGGCGTTCTGCAAGAAAAAACCAAGGGCAATCTTGCGCCAGAAGAAGAAGCTGAACTCAGCGAAGTGCTGGGTGAGTTACGTTCGCGCTTTGTGCAAATTGCGCAGGCCGTCGCGGCGCGCATGAAAAGCGGTCAAGGCGTTGAAAGCATGAGCGCTGGCGCTCCGGCTGGATCGCGCAAGACACCGGACGCCGGCGCTGGCCCCAAACTAATTATTCCGTAAGCGGCTTGCGTTTCAAATTGATTATGTGGCGCCCATGCGTTGAATGGTTTCATTCATAACGCTTTTTGTGCCAACTTCGCAAGTCCACGCAACATCAGCGCAACAACATCGCCGACAAAAGGCGTTCCATGGGCGGGTAGTACAGCGACAAATAGGCGCCAACAAAGTACAGCACAATCACGCCCAACAACACTCGGTCCTCGGTCAATGTTTGCAGCGGCTTGTCCGACAAACCTAAATTGGCGCGGCGATAAAAGCGATGAATGCTGATGGCCACGAATGGCGTGAGCAAAGCAAGTCCCAGCGCGCGGCTTCCATACAGGCCGTTGGCGTGCTCCGACAGCGTGTACATGAGATAGGTCACCAGAACCAAGCACGCGCTCAGCGCCAGCAACCAATTCAATTCGTCGCGGGTGTCGTAGCCTGCGCGGGATTTCCAGTGCATAATTTCCCCGTGTTTCACGGCATTTTCAGCGGAGGCCTTGTCGCACAATCGCTTGGTGAAACCAAGAAACAGCGTGAGAAAGAACACGCACAGCAAAAGCCAAATTGAAATCTGCACTTGAATACTGGTGGCGCCAGCCGCGGCGCGCAGACAAAAGCCCGTGGCCACAATGGCCACATCAACAAATGGGGTTACTTTGAAATATAAGTTGTAGAGAAGTTGCAGCCCAATATAACTTGACACAATAATGCCAGTATGGACATTCACTCGCCAAGCAAGCAGAGCGCCGGCAATGACGAGCAACAGGCCAACGCTTATCGCAGTTGACACGTTGATCATTCCCAAAGCAACAGGTCGAGTTCGTTTGATTGGATGCTTGCGGTCCTCCCCCGCGTCAAGGGCGTCATTGATGGCATAGATGCCACTGGCGGTCAAGCAAAATGCAATGAATGCCCAAATGAGCGCGACCCACTTTTGCCCCACCACATCCAGTGGCGTGTCGCGGCCTTGACTGGAAAGCCAAAAGACCATGGGTAACAATACAAAAATATTCTTCACCCAGTCACTAGGGCGAAATAAAGAAACCCATTTCATCATGCGCTATTCATCGGACAAATTGCCACCCAAACGCCAGACTTTCGGCTTATTTGCGGTGAAATTGAATCCCAAACGAGCTCTTGAACAGCGAGGTTTTTCTTACATGCGTGGTCATGCCACAACGGCAGAAAAATACCTGTATTTGCCTCATACATTGGCGTTTGCAACACGCGTCACATCACGAGACGGTGCAGGTCTTGCGCGTGTCGCCCGCTTCCACGCGCTCAATCTTCAGCGCCAAGCCAGTGTCGCTGCTGACTTCTATCAACACGCCCGACACGCGAATCTCGCCGCCAGAAACTTCATACTGCACCGGCAGCCCCGTGGTCATGTGGTGCACCACGCGGCTTGCGTCGCGTCCAATCACGCCATCGCATGGCCCGCACATTCCAACATCCGTAATAAATGCCGTGCCACCAGACAGTATGCGCTCGTCCGCGGTGGGCACATGCGTGTGCGAACCAATCACGGCGGCCACTCGGCCATCAAGATGGTGCGCAAGCGCCGCCTTCTCACTGGTGACCTCCATGTGCGCCTCGACAATCACAAGCGGTCGTTTCTCTGGCAGTTCCTTTAACACGCGGTCGCTTGTGGCAAAGGGATCATCCGCTGGCAGTGGAAAATAAATCCGACCAAGCATGGTGGTCACAAACACATCGCGCGGTCGACCCGCCGCCGCCGCAATGCGAACCCAACGCTTGCCAGGCGCGCGATCGGACAAATTGGCCGGCCGACACACAGGCATGGACGGATCCTCCAGCGTCGAGGTTATTTTTGGATCGCGGTAGACATGGTCGCCCAGCGTCACGGCGTCGGCGCCAGCGTCGAGCAAGGCCTGCAACAAATCAGGTGTAATTCCCGAGCCATTGCGAATATTTTCGCCGTTCACAATGACCACATCCACAGAATGTTTTTCACGCAGCGCCGGCAAATGCTTGACCACGGCGGCTCGACCGGGCGCTCCCACCACATCCCCAAGAAATAAAATTCGCATTGGACGTGCCATATTGGTTACACTCTACATCAAGCGTGGACTTTCCATTGGTGAAATTCCCCGCTCATTGAAATTCAACCATGACTACAACGGCATTTCATAATGGCGACAAGGTTCGCCACAACACCCGCCCTGAATGGGGCATTGGTTCTATTTTGAAAGTTGAAATGTTGACACGCGAAGGCAAGCCAGATCAGCGACTGTGGATTCGCTTTCCAAACATTGGAACCAAGACTTTGTTGGCCAGCGCGGCGGATTTGGAAATTACAAATGAAACCGTGGCGGATGTCGCGCAATCCATTCACGCGCGCCCAACACTGGCGCAAGCGGAAATGAAGCGCGAAGGCGGATGGCTTGGCAAGGCCAGCGCCGACAAGCCTGAGACCGTCATGACCGCGCTTACTCCGCAAGCCACCGATCCATTTCTAAGTTTGCGCAAGCGCTTGGAAATCACGCTTTCTCAATATCGATTTGAAGCCACTGGCGCGCGCCTGGTGGATTGGGCCGTGGCGCAAAGTGGAATTGATGATCCATTGAGCCGCTTCAATCGCCAAGAACTTGAGCAATTTCACGCCAAATGGCGCTTTGAATTGGACGCGCACTTGGGCAAGTTGCTGTTGGAATGCCGCCGCGAGCCTGATGTGTTGGCGGGTGAACTTTCCAAGGCGCCGCCACTGGCGCAGCGCGCCGTGCAAAAAATCCGCAGCCTGCGCTAAACGCGCCGCGGTATGAATACATATTCAATATGCCCTTAGCGCTTTGCCCTGCGCAAACATCCTGCGGCACCGCCAAGCATTTTGCCCGCTTTTGTGACCCATGTGTTTCATCAACCGGTTTGCCTTCATCATTCCGCCTGTTCCGTCTATGCGGGCGCGTAAACAACAATTCCTAGTTCAACAGCACACAAAGCTTGTAAACGCGTTTTTTAGTATGGATATTAAATCTGGAGTACACACTATGAATGACAATTCGACGGAAAACAAAATGAAGGCCGCACTTGAATCGCTTTGCACCCTGTGCTTGGGAGCGGATGGCGTTGCTCCACAACAGCGAATTCAAGCGCGAGAAACCATTGACGCGCTGCGCATGATGTGCGCCTACCAAACTTTTGATATTGAAGCCACGCGCCGCGAGAACTCCGGACTGCGCGCCATGATCAAAGACAAAAAGAAACCGCGGCGCAAGGATTAAAAACATGCTCCAGCGCAGCCAAATGCGCTGCAACCCCGGCGCCCAACATCATGCCCATTCGTATATTTTTTTAGCGCGTGAAACCAAGCCACAGCGCATCAAGGTCGCGCTCGCGAATGGGCGGCGTCAAACCCTGACCCGCGCCCCAGGGCAACAATCGAGCAAAGCGAACGCACCAACGCAATTGCGTCCATGTCGACGCATCACAGCCCTTGGGGCGCTCCTGTGTCAAACGCGGCTTCCAGAGCAAATCAAATTGATCGCGTTGCGCACGCAAAACGCCGGCGCCATTCAGTTGCGCCACACGCGCGCGATGTCCATTGATCAATGTCGAATCCACGAGCATGTAGTTCAGCGGAATGCTTTGTATCCAGTCTAGACGCAGTAAATCGTCGCGATCAATTTTCGCCTCTTGCATAATGGGCGCCCACGACGCGGGTGCTGACCGCGTAGCAGCGGCGCCGTAATCGGCAGCGCCTCTGGATACTTCAACGCGGGAACACTGGCGCGACGCGCGGCCTGATTCTCTTCGCTTCGCTGGTGTGGATTAGGGCGCACGCGGCAATAGTAGAGCCGCCAGTGGGCCAAAAAAATTCCCGCCGCCACTGGTGGTCAATGGCAATCCCGATGAACTAAGAAACTCCAAGGCAAATAAAGCGTCAGCCTTAAGGGCAAGGCCCCACATCCAACAAAATCAAACCAACATCGCTTGAATCGACATTTGAATCGCCGTCTAGATCAGCCAGGCAACCAGGGCAAAACCCAACATCAAGAAGCGCAAATCCAAGATCGGCGCTATCCACACTTCCGCTTGCATCCAGATCGGCTGGACATGAATTGCACGCCACTGTGAATGTGTACACCGCCGCGCCATTGGCCAATCCATCACCGGAAGGAAGACTTGCGGGCGAAGCCGCATTTGCCATTTCACCGTCAAGGCGAATGCCACCAGCCGTAATAAGGTCCGACACCGTCACGGTGTATGTGCCCGCAACGGAAAGCGTGCCAAGACCAAGCGACACCGTGTTGGTTCCAGCGTTGTATGAATACGTTGTGGTGATTGCGCCCGCCGGTCCCACCACAGTGAAGTGCGCGCCCGTGGCCACAATATTTTCACTAAAGGTCAACTGCGCCGTTGTTGGCGAACCAGAACATTCAACGTTCGCTCCAGGCGCTGGCACGGTCTCAAGCAACTTTGGAGAGCTGGCTACATAGGTCGTACTGGACTTGCCGTTGTTCAAAATCCAACTGCTTTCATCAAGCACCACGGCCGTGACAAGGCCGTTGGTTGGAATCACAAATGACTCATCGCGCTCATTGCTGAAAATCACGGCGGTGGTCGAGCCACTTGCGGTCGTCATCTTCACATCCATTGGCGTGATAAATCTGCCGTCCTTGCCCATAAGCGTGTTTTGCGTTTGCTTCAGGCGCAACTTCAAGTAAGTCTTGCCATTGATGGTGGCCGCCTGCGTTGCATATGAATACACGGGCGTTCCTTGGCCAAACACAAATGAATCAAAGTAGTCCTGCAAACTGGAGCCGTAGGTTGCGCTGGCCACATCCGCGAATTGTTGCGTGGTTGCGCCAGAGCCTTGATAGGCCGCGCGATAATTGGCAAGGATTTGAAAGAACTGCACGTCGCCAACATATTTGCGCAACGTGTGCAACGCCCACGCGCCTTTTTTGTAAGAAGTGCTGCTGCTGAAGATGGCGCTGGAACTGGCAACGTTGTAGCAATATACGCTTGCGCTTGTGGTGCCAGTCATGGCCGCCGAAGCGGGCCGACGCGACGCCATGGCGCTATGCAGCGCGCTAATACCAACTGATCCAGGTTTGCGCTCCGCCCACAGGGCCTCTGTGTATGTTGCAAAACCTTCGTTCAGCCAAATATCATTCCATGTGCGGCATGTGACATTGTCGCCCCACCACTGGTGACCAAGTTCATGCACCGTCACGTTTTCGCTAAATCCGCCGCCCATGCCGGTCATGGTTTGGTGCTCCATGCCGCCGCCAAAAGTAAATTGATACACGCCGTATTTTTCCGACACAAATGGATACACGCCGTACAGCGGCCGCAGCGTTTCCATCATCTGCAACGACTGGCTCCAAACAGCGCGGCTGGTGGAGCTATCACTTGGCGGCGAAACATTTATTTGAAACGGCATGCTGCCAGTTCCACCACTAGGCAGTGGATAGTTGTAGGTGTAGTCGTAGACGTTGTAGGCGTGAATGGCGAAGCAAAACAAATACGACGCCGTTGGAATATTGGTGCGCCATGTGTATTTACTTTTGCCACCCGCCACTGGCGTAATAGATTGCAGTACGCCGTTAGAAATACTGCGATACGCGCTGGGCGAGGTGATTGAAATTGTCGCCGTGCTCTTGTCGGAGTTGTCGCCAGGCTGCGCATATTCGCCGTCCTTCACGGGCCAAATGCTTGCGGCGTAGTACGGCTCTGCCAGACTGCACGCAAAGGGAAGATTGTTTAGCGCCGTGGCGCCTATCACAAAACTGCCAAAGCCACTGCTGACCGGCGTACCCGAGTAATTCACCTTCACCGTGAATTGCTCGCCAATGTTGTAGGCGCGATCAAGTGTGACGCTGCGACCATATGTGCCCACGCTTGTCACGGACGAACCCGGCAGCGTGGTTGTTCCATTTATCACCACCGTTGAAATTGTGTATCCGTTGGTGATTGTTCCGTTATTGGTGCGCAGCCGAAAGGTGAACTGCGTCAATCCATTCACCGTGCTGGCAAGCGTCATGGTGTTGCTGCCAGAAATAAATGACACTGCTGGATCAATTTCAATATCAAAGTTGTTGTCAAGAATGTCGGTGTCGCTGGGCGTGTCCGCAAGCATTTGCACAGCCTTGTCTTGCTGACCTCTTGAAGCGATGAACGCTTTGTACATGGCTTCTTTGTTGCAACCATTGCAACCAATTTTCAGGTCGCCTTTGCCCCAGCCGGCAATGCCATCTGGCAGCGGCTCCATAATGGTGTGAGCGTGTGGCATGACGCCAATTTGCGTATCAACCGAGCCGTTGAATTCACGTTCAACTTGCGCGTGTGCGGCCAAAGAAATTCCAAAGATGGTTGCCAGAGCAAAGGTGAAACTGGTTGAGGATGTGCACAATGTGTTCACGCAAACTCCTGTGGGTCAAAGGCAAGAAGCAAGACACCATCAATGTAGACCAATAATTAAACCGTGCCCATGTTTTTACCAATTTTTAAGTAAAATTAAATCATTTGTGTCTCACTGTGATTGAACTCAGTGGTTTAGGAGCAATAACCTGCGTGCCTTGTGCCGCATATTGACCATGTATGTGCGCCATCGCATGCAACTGCTCAGTGCACATCACTTGGCGCGGCAATGTGCCACACATGAACGTGCGGCGAAATTATTTGTAGCCGCGGCGCAAGTCGTACAGGTACCAGGCCTCCACTTTTTGGCGCGCCCACGGAGTCTTGCGCAAAAAAGTCAGGCTAGATTTTACGCTTGGGTCGCTTGTGAAACAGCGCACATTAATTCGCTGCGCCAAAGTTTCCCAACCGTGGCGCTCCACCAAGATGGTCAGGATGGCTTCCAGGGTCATGCCTTGAAGTGGATTGTGCGGATGCTGGGTCATTCAATATGAAAGTAGCAAATTCACTTCACCACCGAGCCAAACGGCGCGTCCCAATCCCACGAGTTGCGCGGCTGGCCAATGTCGTTCACGCCGGCAATGCGGATGTACATTTCTGGTGATGGCTTGAAGTTGGGCATGGCTTTGAAACGGTTCAGCACGCTAAGCAATGAATTCGTCCCCTGCTTTTTTTCTAGGTCAGATTTTTTCAACACGTGAATCTGGGTCGGATTGAATTTGGCCATGCGCAACAACGTCAACGCGCGATTATTTTGAGTCACCCAGTGGGCGTCGCCATCAAGGTCCACATAGTGAAATACATGAATTGGCAAATCGTCCGCGCTCAACACGCCACTGCGCAGGTCGGCCACATCTTGCGCTAGCGACTTGCCGCGCTTCACTTCTTCGCCGCCAATATCCACCATGTGGGTTGTGGCTGCTTTGCCGCCGTCACCAAAGAGATCGGTCACGCTTGACTGGCCAAATTCAATCTTGGCTGGATCGGGCTTGGAGGTGAATGTTTCACTGACCGTTCCAAACGCGCTCAGTGGATCATGGTGCGCAATCTTTCCAAGTTCGTAGCGCGTCATGCGGCTGAATTCATCCGCGGGATTATTTCCAAAGGCCGCGCGCTGCTGCGCCAGAAACGCCGCGGAGAAATTCACGGGGCCAGATTGGTGCAACACCGCGCCATCGCGCACCACGGGAAAGCTGGGCGTAAGCGCGACCATTTCTAGTGAAGAAGTTGGCGAGGTTGCTTGAGAAGTTGGCGAGGTTGCTTGAGAAGTTGGCGAGGTTGCTTGAGAAGTTGGCGAGGTTGCTTGAGAAGTTGGCGAGGTTGCTTGAGAAGTTGGCGAGGTTGCTTGAGAAGTTGGCGAGGTTGTTGGCAGAACCGCCGCGCATGACGCAAGCAAGAACATGCAAGCCACATTCAAAATAAATTTCATGCAATCAAGTTTATTTCAAAAAGCGTTTCAACGCCAAGCCACAACGCTTCACCGATTGCAAGACCAAGAACGCGTAAGCCCCTGGACATGCAAGGCGGATGATCACAAGCCAAAAGTAAAAGCGAGATATCTGGTGAACTCACCTGATGATCTTTGTTCAAATCCGCGGGACACCACATGGTCTGCGCTTGCACTGGAGAACACATGAACATGAATCCAGCCAGAACCGCAATGCGCAGCGCTGCAACCAATCGATTGCGGATACATCGCTTATACAACAACATGTTCAAAGCTTGACTGAAATGAACCATGCATCAAATTATGACTAATTCGGGAAATGGCAAACTAATTTAAACAAAAACTGACTTGCAAAATGTTCAGCGTGGTTGATGAAGACAACACGGTGCGCATTGCCGCGCTGACCCAGGCGAATGAATCGGTTGCGCTACCAGCGAAATAGTGAAAAGTGGCACGCAACGTGGGCTGGGATGTGGGCAACCACGCTGCGACCATCTATGGCGCGTTGTGCTCGTTCAGTTCATGGTTTGTTGTCACGGCGATCGTTCTATGTGAATCGAGTCACGAGCAACTTTGCGGTCTGCGCGCGTGGCTTTAAACCACTCCCATGCAATGGGCAGGACGCTGACAAAGATGATGACCAGAATGACCTTGGAAAAATTACTTTTGATCAATGGAATGTTTCCAAACAACGCGCCCGCGCCAACAAAACCAACGACCCACAGACATGCGCCCGTAATGTTGTAGGCGATGAAGCGCGGGTAACTCATGGTGCCAACGCCCGCCACGAATGGAGCGAAGGTGCGAACAATCGGCACAAATTGCGCATAAATAATCGCCTTGCCTCCGTGCTTCTGAAAAAACATCTGGGTTTTTTCCAGGTGCGCCTTTTTTAGAAACCTAAACTTTCCGCTGAAGGCGGGCGGCCCAATGAACTTGCCAATGTGATAGTTCAGCGTGTTGCCAAGAATTGCCGCTGTGAAAAGAATCGCCATGATCAGCGGCACGCTGAGTCCGCCTTGCGCCGCAAGTGCGCCGGCCGCGAACAGCAGTGAATCGCCCGGCAAGAATGGCGTGACCACAAAGCCAGTTTCCGAAAACACAATCGCAAACAAAATGGCGTAGGTCCACACGCCGTAGCGCGTGCTGAATTCACGCAGCAATTCATCAAGTTCCGTGAACAGCCGTAGAAATTCGTGCCACAGATCAAGCATGTCGCACCCATTGAGTGGCATCATTCAGATTCATTGCCAAAGTTTAGCGGCTATTGGAGCAGCAAGCAGTAAATGGAAGCGTTTGCAAATGCGCCAGCTCCCGCACTGATTTGCCGTTGATAATGGTTTGTGTTTCCATCCGTGAAGCGTACTTGTGCGCAAACCATCAACAACGCAACTGGTCTACGCAAAATAAACGCAAAACAAAGAAGTGGGCGCTACAGGACTCGAACCTGTGATGGATTCATGCAGGAACACGCATGTTTCACTTTTGAGTGGCAACAAATGCAGCGCATATTTGAATGATCCCGACTTGTC
>SIAM01000022.1 GCA_009691785.1 Phycisphaerales bacterium | reverse complement strand
CCCTACGACATGACCAAGGGACGCATTGTCTACCGTTTCTAAGAAAGAGAAATTATGAAAGTCCGCAGCAGCATTAAACGAAGAACCCGCGATTGCCAAATCGTTGTCCGCAAAGGCAAGCGTTTCGTCATCAACAAGAAGAACCCCCGTTTGAAGCAGCGACAAGGCTGATTTGAACAGATTTTAAGGAGCACCCCATGCCACGACTAGCAGGTATCGACATTCCCGAGCGCAAGAAGATTCTTTTCGCTCTTCAATACATCCACGGCATTGGCCCCAAGTTCGCCAAGGACATTCTTGCCAAGACCGGCATTGATGGCGACCGCCGCGCCAGCACGCTTGATGACAAGGAACTGGCCAACATCAGCCAGTTGCTCGATCAGAATTATATTCTGGAGGGCGCGCTTCGTCGTCAAATGCAACAAGACATTCAACGCCTCAAGGACATTCGCTGCTACCGCGGCGAGCGTCATCGCAAGGGTTTGCCTTGCCGTGGTCAACGCACTCGTACAAACGCCCGCACTCGTAAGGGCAAGAAGCGAACGGTCGCCGGCAAGAAGGGCGTGAAGGGTTGATCCCGTCGCGCAATGTAAAGAAATAGGTTGAAGAACAGGAATTATTCATATGGCAAGTAAGAAAAAAGTTCGTAAAAATATCGTCAAGGGCATCGTGGTTGTGAACGCGTCCTTCAACAACACCATTGTCACTGTGACCGATGTGAACGGTGAAACCCTTGCATGGGATTCAGCCGGCAGCGTTGGTTTCAAGGGCGCTCGCAAGAGCACTCCATTTGCCGCCAGCCGCGCCGCTGAAAAAGTGGCGGGCAAGGTGAAGCGTTTGGGCATGCGTGAAGTGGAAGTTCGTGTGAAGGGACCAGGTCCTGGCCGCGAAAGCGCCGTGACCGGTCTGGCTCACAACGGCTTGAAGGTGATCGCCATTGAAGATCACACGCCAATTCCGCACAACGGATGCCGCGCCCCCAAGAAGCGACGCGTGTAATAGCGTTGATTTGGAAGGGTTTTTCACTTATACTGCCCGACCGTGTTTTGTTGTCGCGGGCCTCAATTCGGTTAGTGTTTGCAAATCGTACTTCTCTTGGCCAAGAAGGCGTGTTGAACTGTTGCAGCAGAGTTCAACATTCGCCGTGAGTCCAAGAGTTTCCTGTTCAGGATTCTGCCGCAACTTTGGAGATTCACCATGCACGTTCGATGGCGCGGATTAGAATTACCGTCACATGTCACTGTAGATCAAAAGAGTTTGACATCCACCTTTGGTCGCTTCACCGCCGAGCCATTTGAGCGCGGCTTTGGAACCACGGTTGGAAATAGTCTTCGTCGCATTCTGCTGTCAAGCCTTGAAGGCGCGGCCATCACCAGCGTGAAAATCGCCGGCGTGACGCACGCGTTCACAAGTCTTCCCGGCGTCACTGAAGATGTCACCGACATTATTCTGAACATCAAGAAGTTGGTTGTCAGCATGGAAGGCGACACCGCCAAGACCATGCGGCTTCTGGCCGAGGGTCCAGGCGAAGTGACGCCAGATCTGATCGAGGCTGACGCTTCGATTCAAATTCACAATCCAGACACTGTGCTGGCCACTCTGACCGAAAAGAAGGAATTCGCCGCTGAATTCACGGTTGAGAAGGGCCGCGGCTATCTGCCAGCCAGCGAGCAATGGGCCAAGATTGATGAGCAAGAAATTGGATTGATTCCAGTGGACGCCATCTTTAGTCCAGTGCTTCGCGTGCGCTACCGCGTGGAAGACACCCGAGTTGGTCAACGCACCAACTACGACCGTTTGATCCTAGACATTTGGACCAACGGAACCATCGCGCCAGAAATGGCTTTGGTGGAGGCGTCCAAGATTTTGCGCAAGCACTTGAATCCGTTTGTCATGTTTGACAATGAAGGTGAAGAAACTGTTCCAACCAACATTGCCAACGAGCCAGACGCCGAACTTGAGTTGATCCGCAAGATCAACATGCCAATCTCCGAGCTTGACCTCACCGTTCGCGTGAGCAATTGCCTGGAAAGCGCCAAGATTAAATTTGTTCATGAACTGGTTCGTAAAACCGAAAACGACATGCTGTGTCTGCGGGCATTTGGCCGCACCAGCTTGCGAGAGTTGAAGAAGTCGCTTGAAGACGAAGGTTTGGGCTTGGGCATGGTTATGCCTGAAGGCTTCAAGTCAGCGACAAGTGATTCACACGCTTAAATTGTTTGATCTGATGTGCCCCGTTTTGAATTGAGGAATTTGCAATGCGCCATAAAGTAGCTGGAAAACAACTGTGTCTGAAGGAAGATCATCGCCGCGCGATGATTCGAAATCTTGCCGCAGGGTTGTTTGAACACGGACAGATTGAAACCACTTTGCCCAAGGCCAAGATGGTGCAACCATTTATTGAGAAGCTGATCACCACGGCCAAGACCAAGTCTTTGACCACGCGTCGACAGTTGCTCAGCAAGTTGCCCGATCGCAAGGTCTTTGCATGGATCGCGGACCCCAATGTTCCAGAGAGTCGCAAGACCAGTGAATTTTGGGAGCTGCCTTCTGTGAATTCAATCGAGTTCAACCGCTTTGGTGAAGTGCGCAAGTCGCCTCGCTTGATCGAGCACATTCTCACCCGCGTGGCTCCACGCTACAAGGATCGTGCGGGTGGTTACACGCGCATCATCAAGCAGGACAAGCACCGCATTGGCGATGCCACCATGCTTGTGATTCTTCAACTGGTTGGTTCCGAAAGCGGAAGCCAAGTCAGTGGTCGCGAAGGTCACCGCCGTAAAGTTTCCAACCGCCGCTCCGCGTTTGCCGCGAAGAAGCGCAAGGAAATTGCCGACGGCAAGAACGCCGCGAAGGCGCAAGATAAGTCTGAGGCCAAGTCTGAAGCCAAGAGCGAGTGACTTTCACTGAATGGGTTTGCGCCCGAAGTGAAGTTGCGTAATCAAGTTTGCATACCGCTCCGACCTTAAAAATTCGGGGCGTTTTTATGTAGAGGCGCATGGGCTTTCGCTACCATTCAAACATGCCGCAACCAAGCACGCATTTGCGCCGAGACGTCAGCCGGTGGGGACTTGTGGCGCTAGGGATTTCCGGCGTTGTGGGGTCGGGCTGGTTGTACGCGCCCCTGGAAGCCGTGAAGCAAGCGGGTCCCGCCGCGCTTGTGGCATGGGTGGTTGGCGCGGGCTTGATGTTGATCATGGGATATTGCTTGGCGGAACTCGCGTGTTCATTTCCGGTGTCGGGCTCAAGCGCGCAAGTGTCATCGGTCACGCATGGGCGCGGCATGTCGCTGATCAACATGTGGCTGCTGTTCTTTGCGTATGTCACCACGCCGTCCATTGAAGCCACCAGCATTGTGACTTACAGCGCCATGTACTTTCCGGAGTTGACCGTTGGCAAGGAAGCCAACTTAAGCCACACGGGGCAAGTGGTCACGGTGTTGTTGATCGCATTGTTTACGGTGTTGAATTTCTTTGGCGTGCGCTGGTTGATACGCATGAACAGCGTGATCACATGGTGGAAGATCGCCATTCCCGCGAGCGTGGGATTGGTGTTGATGTTCACCAAGTTTGACAGCGCCAATCTCACATCCAATGGCGCGGGCTTCATGCCTGGCGGCGTGCAAAGTATTTTTGCCGCGCTGTCCATGGGCGGCATTGTGTTCACGCTGTGTGGCTTCCGAATTATTGGCGACTTGGCGGGCGAGGCGAAAAATCCCGCCAAAGATATTCCGTTCGCGTTTCTGATGTCCACCGTGTTCGCGCTGGCTCTCTATTTGATTGTGCAGTTGGCGTTTCTGGGCGCGCTTGACGCGCCTGAATACGCGCAGGGCTGGAAAAACATTGCAATTCCGCAGGCAAACGCGCCGTTTTTAGCCATCCTCATGGTGGCGGGTTTGCCGCTTATGGTGAAAGTTTTATATTTTGACGCGGTGATTTCGCCAGGCGGAAGTTGCTTGGCGTATGTGGGCAGCACGGGGCGCGTGGTGTATGCGGCGGCGCAACAGCGATTCGCGTGGAATATTTTATTGCAGTTGAACAAGCAAGGCGTGCCCGTGTTGGCGTTGTTGTTCTCGTGGGTTGTGAGTTCGGTGGTGGTGTTTGCGTATCCAAAGTGGACGGAACTTGCCAACCTAAACGCCGCGGCGTATTTCCTGAATGTGATTTCGGTTCCCGTGAGCGTGGTGGTGTTGCGGCGCATTGAGCCAAAGTCGCGGCGGCCATTTCAAATGTCAGGCGGAATGTTCATGGCGTTCGTCGCATTCGCATCCAACTTGTTGATTGTGTATTGGAGCGGAGTGAAGTCGTACATTCCGGTCATTGTTGCCTTGTGCGTGATTGTGTTCTTTGCATACGCGGTTCCAAAGTTGCGCGGCAAACCGCCAGTGGTGAACGCGTGGAAGCCGCTTGTGTGGTTGATACCAACCGTGCTGGTGTTGATTGGCGTGGGTTGGTTTGGCAACGAAGATTTTGGCGGAACGGGCGATCTGAATGATTCAATGGACACGGTGATCATTGCAATGATGTCCGTGCCGATTTTTTGGATGGCGACGCGATGCGCGCAACCCGTGGATCAAATGCGCCTGGAGTTGGAGCATTTGCGCGCAGAAGTCGGCATGGAAAGCGACGCGGGCTCGGCGTTGAGGCATTAAAGGAGCAAGCATGTATTTATTTTTTGACACAGAGACAACCGGCGTTCCCAAAAATTACAAGGCGCCTCCATCGGACTTGTTGAACTGGCCACGCGTGGTGCAGTTGGGATGGATGGTGACGGACCAGCAGGGGCGTGAGTTGAAGGCCACCAACCACATCATTCGTCCCAATGGATTTGTGATTCCAGAGGTGGTGTCGCGCATTCATGGAATCACCACCGACAGGGCCATGCGCGACGGCGTTGATTTGAAAGTGGCGCTGGATGAAATCGAAGCGGACATTTTGGCCGCGGACAAGTTGTTCGCGCACAACATGTCCTTTGACGAAAATATTTTGGGCAGCGAGTTTTTGCGCGCGGGACGCAGCAACGTTGTTGCGCAGAAACCTCGCGGCTGCACCATGCAGGCTTCAACGGACTTCTGCGCTATCGCTGGCAACTACGGCAACAAATGGCCCAAGCTTCAGGAATTGCATGAGAAATTGTTTGGCGCGCAATTTGAAGGCGGCCACGACGCGTTGGTGGATGTGCGCGCCTGCGCCAAGTGTTACTTTGAATTGCGCAAGCTAGAAGTGATTCAATAAATAAGCGCTGGGTTGGTGATACGAACATTCACCAAGCGCAACTGCGGCGTAGGCGGTGCGCGCCGCAAATCTTTTTATTGGTTGCATGACAGCGGTCATCCTTGAAAGATCTGCACAAGTAAATACCCGTTGAGCGCGACAATGACGGCGGTGACAATCCAAGATGTTGTTGTCAGAGCGGGGGAGTTGGTGAAGCGTCCCATTTTCAACTTGCTGCTTGTGAACCACACCAAAGGCACCACCGCGAAAGAAAGTTGCAAGGACAGAATCACTTGGCTCAAGATCAATAATTTATTCACGCCCGTGGCGCCGTACATGGCGGCCACAATCACCGCGGGAATAATGGCGATCAGCCGCGTGATCAATCGGCGCAGCCACGGAGTCAGGCGAATATTGAGGAACCCTTCCATTACAACTTGCCCCGCGAGCGTTCCAGTGAGCGTGGAATTTTGTCCAGACGCAAGCAGTGCGATGGCGAACACGGTGCTTGCCAGCGTTGCTCCCAACACGGGCGTGAGCAATTTGTAAGCGTCCTCAATTCCTGCGACGTCATCATGGCCCGAAGTATGGAACGCGGCGGCGGCAAGAACAAGAATGGCAGCGTTGATGAAGAAGGCGAACAGCAGGGCGATGGTGGAATCAGCCGTGGCGTATCGAATGGCCATGGACTTGCCAGCGTCGTCGCGCGGATAGTTTCGCGTCTGCACAATGGCGGAGTGCAAATATAAATTGTGCGGCATGACCGTGGCGCCCAGAATGCCAATGGAAATATAAAGCATGGCCGGGTTCACCACGATTTCTGGACTGGGCATAAGTCCGCGCAATAGCGCGGGAAGTTCGGGGCGAGAGGCGATAATTTCATAGGTAAAACAAGCGCCAATAAGAAAGACAAGCCCGGCCACCAAAGCCTCGATGTAGCGCCAGCCTTTGGTTTGCAGCAACAGAATCATCAACACATCCGTAGCCGTGATGCACACGCCCCACACCAACGGAATGCCAAAGAGCAAGTTCAGCGCGATGGCGGAGCCAATGACTTCCGCAAGGTCGCACGCGGCGATTGCGATTTCGCACAGCACCCACAGGAAAAATGAAACGGGCGCGCTGAAGTGATCGCGGCAGGCCTGCGCCAAATCCCGCTCGGTCGCCACGCCAAGTTTCACCGCCAAGTGCTGCAGCAAGATGGCCATGATGTTGGAGATCAGCACCACGCTAAGCAGCGTGTATCCAAATTGCGCGCCGCCGGCAAGATCAGTGGCCCAGTTGCCGGGGTCCATGTATCCCACGGCCACCATGAGTCCGGGACCGCTGAAGGCCATGAGTTTGCGCCAACGCGATCCATGCACGGGCACGGGCACGGTGGCGTACGCCTCTGGCAACGAGTGCGCGTTGCTCTTTGTGCGCCAGGCGGAGTTGTTGTGCTGGGGTGTGGTCATGAATGAAAATAAACTTGGGCGAAATGCGTCAAGAGAGGCCAACGCAAGCGCCGATGCTCTTGGAATGAGTCTATCAAATAAGTTTGACTCATCAAACTTTAAGTGGATATGCGCTCAAACACTTTGTTTGAAGCGTATTGCCCGCTACCATGCAGGCGCCATGGTTACGGAAACCGTAGAAAATTACATCAAGGCGCTCTATGCCTTGTGCCGTGAATCACCCAGTGGCGAAGCTGGCGTGGTGCGCTTGGCGCAAGAAGTGGGCGTGACCAAAGGCACCGCCACCAGCATGATCAAGCGGCTTTCACTAGCGCGTCTGGTGAAAGCCGAACCCTATAGCGGCATTGCGCTGACGGCCAAGGGCAACAAGATTGCGCTGGATGTGCTGCGACGCCACCGCGTTATAGAAACATTTTTAGTGAGCACATTGAAACTGGATTGGGCCGATGTGCACGATGAGGCCGAGCGCCTTGAGCACGCGCTGTCGCCGCGCATTTTGGATCGTCTTGACCAGTTTTTGGGAAGGCCTTCAACCGATCCGCATGGCGACCCCATTCCTGATGCGGCTGGAAATGTGTCCGAGGCGCGCAGCAAGCCGTTGGCGAAATGCCGCGCGCGTGAACGCGTTTGCATTGTGCGCATCACGGATCAGAACCGCGCGTTCTTAAAGTTTGTCGCCGAAAGTGGCTTGAAGCCTGGGGCAAGTTTGTTGGTGCAAAACGTCAGCACGCAAGCGGATTCCATGACCGTGCGCGCGGGGCGCGGCAAGCCAATCACGCTTTCTCAAATCGTGGCGTACAAGATTTTGGTTCGGACTCAAGCTCAACAAAATCGCTAAACTTTGCGCGTGCTTGATTCCATTGACACACATGAACAAGAGGCGCTTGCCGCGCTTGCCGCCGCCACAACCCCCGCGCAAGTGGAGGCGTGGCGCATTGAATGGCTTGGAACTTCTGGCCGACTTGGCGCCATGATGGAGGCGCTTCGTGGCGCGCCCAAAGAAAAAAAGCCAGCACTGGGCAAGCATCTCAACGCCATGAAGCAAAAGTTGGAGGCGGAGTTCGCGTTTAAAAAAGCCGCGGGTTCAGTGGAAAGTGGACCAGAGATTGACATGACGGAGCCCGGATTGCCCGCGGGTGTTGGTCGCCGTCATGTGCTCACGCGAACCATCGCCGACATTGTCGATATTTTTGGGCGCATGGGTTTTCGCGTTGCGGAAGGACCCGAAGTAGAGGACGAGTGGCACAATTTTACCGCGCTTAATATTCCAGAGGGTCACCCCGCGCGCGAGGGCACGGATAATTTTTACATGGCGGAGCAGGGCGGCATTCGCAGATTGCTTCGCACGCAAACCAGCACCGTGCAAATTCGCACCA
Organism: Phycisphaerales bacterium; assembly: GCA_009691785.1. GTDB lineage: Bacteria > Planctomycetota > Phycisphaerae > Phycisphaerales > SM1A02 > SYAC01. The sequence goes on along the minus strand of SIAM01000022.1, from coordinate 26,969 downwards.
TGGAAAAAGAAAAGCCGCCCTTGAAGATTGTGGCCGTGGGCCGCGTGTATAGACCAGACACGCATGACGCCACGCACTTCTCCATGTTCCACCAGGTGGAAGGTTTGTGCGTGGACAAGAATGTTTCCATGGTTGACTTAAAGACAGCGCTGTGGCAATTTGCGCGCGCGTGCTTTGGCCCGGAGGCGGAGGTGCGCATGCGTCCCAGCTTTTTCCCATTCACCGAGCCCAGCGCCGAAGTGGACATGAAGATGAAGATCAAAGGCGAATGGCGTTGGGTGGAGCTTGGCGGCTGCGGCATGGTGGATCCGGCGGTGTTTGAATCCGTTGGTATTGATCCTGAAGTGTGGTCGGGGTACGCCTTTGGCTTGGGCGTGGAGCGAATCGCCATGCGTCGACACGGAATTTCCGATATTCGCTGGTTGTATGAGAATGACGCTCGCTTTCTTAGGCAATTTTAATGCGCATCTCATTTCTAGCGAAATTTGCCGTGCTGATTATCGCGGCAATCGCGCTGATATATGGCGTTTTCATTGTGATTGGAAAAAATGACTCTGCATTTGATGGCGCGGTGCGGCCAAGCACGATGCAAACTGACAAGCACGTTGCAGTGCTTGAATCACATTCGTCCACGCCACAGTTGGAGACGGTCGCGCCGGTGTTGGAGCCAGAGAAAAAAGTCGACGACTCAGTTCAAAAACTGGTGAAGAATTCCGTGCAGTTCCTTGAAGAAGGCAACGGGGCGCAGTCTTTGGTGGACATGCGCTTGGCCATTGACTTGGCGAAAGCGCAAAATGTTGCGCCCGCGGAATTAGACGCGCTAAGCAACATGTTGATGCGCATTGAATATTGCGCGCATGGTCCAGATGGCATGTTGACATGGCTTGCTTCTGCGGAAGCCACGCTTTCGATTTCAGATCCGTTGGCGTCCGCATCGCTGGATCGCAGCAGAATAAAAATTGAGGCGCTGCTTGCATTGGGAAAATTGCAAGAGGCGTGGGATGAATCCAAATTATTGCTGGCATGTTTTGCCAAACCAAACGCCGCCCAAGTGAAGGAACCGTTGGCGCTGGAGCAGGCTATTCGTATCGCGGGCACTGCTGGTGCCAACGATCAAATTCCGGAGTTGGAAAAACGGTTGCGCGCAGCTGTAGATGCGGGAATTACCTTGAAAACATTGCAAGATCCGCAGTTGCCTCTTGCCACTTTGGGCACACTTGCCAAGTCGCATGGGGATTGCGCGTATGCAATTAAGTTGTATGACCAGGCTCTTGAAGGCTTTGACACCAATAAATGGCTGCGCGAGAAACGTGTGGCGCCGTGGCGCTTGCAAGTATTGGCATTGGTGGCCATGGACCGAGTTGATTGCTTGCGGCAAGTCGGCCAGATTGAGCGCGCTAAAGGTGGCTCAGCTGTGTTGTCCGCGGATTTAGCCACGGCACTGGGTGAGGATGATCCGCTTGCCGTGCAGGCCGCTGATCAGCGTGATCAAGTGATGTACGCACCCATGTCACCGTAAAGCTGTTGGTCAACATGGAATGCATGGACCTCACCGCAGCGAGGGGCGCTGCACCAATGCGATCAGTGGGTTGAGCGTGGAAGTGATTCACAAGGCAGTGCGAGCCGCATGTGCCTTGCGCTTATTTTGATTTTGGTTTTTTTGTTTCCAAACTTGCTTCAATGATCGCCGCCAGGCGCCAGCCAGCCTTGTGCAGCTCTTCCTCGGTGCGTTGGCCCGCCCAATCCATGTATGAAATTCCATCTGGCATTTTCTTTTCCGTGGCGTCACCAGATGCGCTTTCATTTTTAATGGTGACATTGCTGAACTCAAGGCGTTCGTGGGCTTGCGTGGACATTGGAAGAATGTCATTGGCCCATGTTTGCGCCCATTCGGTTGGCTTGGATTGTGCGCTTGCTTTCCACACTTTTGGTTCGGAGTTGGCAAACCACGCAATCACTTCCTCATCCGTGACTTTCCCCTTGTGATTTGGCTGTTTTTGAAGCTTTGTTTCAACTTGATCCAGGGCCTCCACAACGGCGTCGGTGTCCCAGAAACTGTGCAAGTTGTTGCCCTTGCTCTTGCTGGATTTTTTGCCGGAGGATTTTGCGTCAGAGTTGCTGTCGCTTTTGGCGGTGCTCTTGGAATTTTTTTCGTCAGCCAGAATTATTTTGAAACCATTGCCGCCATGGTCTGGAAAACTTTTTCCGCCCTTGCTTGGGTTCACCAAGTTGCCCGCGGAACTGAAGTAGGCGTTGCCAACATGAAGTGGTTGATGAATGTCGCCCACATAATGCGCCAGCAGAATCAGCGCGATGGGCTTGGTGATCTTGCGTTGGTTGGTCTCCGGCTCCGCGCCGGACAACACGCGCACACAGAAGGGAATCATCTGCACAATGTCGTATGGTTCCGTGCCAAGATTTCCTTTGACATATTTACCGCCATCAACCGCAGGAACATCGGTGTAATGAAATTCCTTGTGGGTCGGCGCGTTGCTGCCTTTTGCTTTTGTGGGGGGATTTGCCTCCCAAAATGCCACAAGTTGTTCTTGCAGTTGCGGGTGATCTTTCAAAAGAATGGACTTCGGCTGTCCTTTGGGCATTTTGTCCCATCCCTTAATTTCATCCGCCAACACCGAGGCGCGCGACAATGTGATGCCATCAAGAAGTTTGGTGACCTGCGCGCCAGTGGGGGTGCCCGCCAACTTCATGTCCGCAATTGCACCGACTGTTTCGTGACCCAAGGCGCCGTAAGGAAAAACTGGCATGGCTAGAAATAAAGTTGCGCACGACAAGGTGATGATTCGAAATCGCATGGAGACTTTCTACCGCTTCAAATTGAATGCGATTTGATAAGCGTACCGTAAGTGCGTTGAATTTATGAATTGGCTACGGCCGTGTTTGGGTGCGATGACATTGCGACGCATGTTGACGATTGTTGCCGTAAATCTGCGGCAAAGCATTCAGTACATGGCGCTGCGACTAGTTTAATTTGCAAGTGATTTTGGAGGCAATCGTGTGAGCCGGATTCTTCGGTCTATTCAATAATGTCATGTGCTGTATTCGCTGTTTAATTTCACGTATTCCTGCGTCAAACCGCTGGAAATAAAGAAGTCGTCGTGGGTGCCAAGGCCAAGATCAAATTCAATAACCACGCTGGGTTTGCAAAATTCAGCGGCCGCAATGTCTTTGCGGATGTCGGCTGGTTGTCCATTATGAAATAAAACAAGCTCGCCTACGCGAAGGGACACCCGTTCTGGATTCACGCGCGCGCAGCTTCTGCCAGCCGCCGCGAGCAGGCGACCCCAATTTGGATCGCCGCCAGTGATGGCGCAGCGAACCAACATGCTTGTGGCGGCGGTCTTAGCAACATCAAGAGCGTCGGTTGCGCTAGCCGCGCCACGAACCCGCACTTCAAAGGCGCGCGTGAAGCCTTCGCCATCGCACACAATCATGCGCGCCAATTCGCGCGCCACTTCACAGAAGGCGCGCTGCAATTCGCCGTGGTCGGGGGCCGCGCCGCGTTGCGCGGAGGCAAAGGCAAATACGGAATCATTGGTGCTGGTGTCGCCATCAATTGAGATGCGGTGAAATGATTGCTCCACGGCCACACGCAACATGGCGTCAAGTTCATGGGGCTCAAGCGCGGCGTCGGTGGTAATGACCGCGATCATGGTGGCCATGTTGGGGTGGATCATTCCCGCGCCTTTGGCAACGCCAGTCACGCGAATTTGCGGCTGATTCATTGCGTTTTTCACGTTTTGTGAATTGGCGTTCGCGGCGGTTGCGGGCGTGGCATTGCATTGCGCGGCGCCGCTTGTTGTTGCCGCCACCAAGCGCGTCGACATTTTCACACGCGTGTCCGTGGTCATGATGGCGCGGGCGAAAGGCTCAGCACTTCCAGGCACGCACTGCTGCGCCAGCGGGGCAATGGCTTTCTGAATGTTGGCTAGCGGCAATCGCTTGCCAATGATTCCCGTTGAATTCATCAGCACCGCGTCTGGCGCGCAGCCGCACTCCTGCGCAACGCAATCTCCAATTGTTTGCGCGTCCGCGTATCCGTGTGGACCAGTCGCGGCGTTGGCGCAACCAGAATTCACAATCAGCACACTGGCGTGTCCGCGAGAATTGCGCAAGTGATCGCGCGAAATTTGCACAGGCGCCGCGGCAAATTGATTGGTGGTGAACATGGCCGCCGCAACCGCGCCATCATCCATGCGCAACATGGCCAAGTCTGGCGCGCCACTTGATTTAATGCCAGCGGATATTCCAGCGGCGCGAAAGCCATCTGGCCAAATCAATTCTTCGGTGCTCAAGAAACTTCGCTCTCTTTCAAGTCAAGCACCATGGCAATCTCGTCGCAGTTCTGATTCTTGGGGCATTGCGCGCAATCTTTGGTGACTTTCTGCGGCAAACTATTGATGCTGACCGTGCGGAATCCACACTTGTCAAAGAACGCAGGCATGCGCGTGAGAACGAACAATCGCTCAATGCCAATGCTGCGCGCCTTCTCAATAAAGAATTGCACAAGTTGTTTGCCCAGACCGCGGCCTTGGAAACCTTCGTCCACTCCAAGTGAGCGAATTTCCGCGAGGTCGGATTCATAAATCCACAAACTTGCGCAGCCGCGCACTTTCCCGTCCACCGCGGCTATGGCAAAGTCGGTGATCTTCTCCATGATCTCCTCGCGTGTGCGCGGCAAATTTTCTCCGCGCAAGCTCCACAAATCAACCAGGCGTTTGATGTCATCCAAATCTTCAACCACGGCGTCGCGCAAACCAGTGGCGCCACCAGCGCTGCGGCGCTTGGGCCGTCGCGTGGCGCGCAAACTTCGCTTGGCTTCCTTCACGCGGGCGTTCACTTGGTCAGGCGCCGTTCCGCCAGAAACACTTCGGCGACTCAGCGCGGAATCAACTGTCAAATTCACAAACACATCGCTGGTGACCTGCGGCGCCAACTTCACCATGTCCTCCACGGATAAATCCTCAAGCGGTTTGCCTTGGCGAATTGCCTCGCGCACCAAGAGCCCAACTTGCATATGCGCGTCGCGAAAGGCGACACCCTTTCGCACCAGATAATCAGCCAATTCCGTGGCATTTGCGTAGCTGGCAATGGCCGCCTTGCGCGCCCGCGCGCGGTCAATTTTCAAGCCTTGCAGCACGCGCGGAATCATTTGCAAACAAATGGACAGCGTGTCCATTGCGTCAAAGAGCGGCTCCTTGTCCTCTTGCAAATCTTTGTTGTAGGCAAGTGGAAGCGCCTTCAGTGTGACCAAAATTCCAGTGAGCGCGCCAATGACGCGTCCAGTTTTTCCACGGATTAATTCCAGCGCGTCAGGATTTTTTTTCTGCGGCATTAAACTGCTGCCAGTGCTGACCTCGTCGGAAAGTTCAACATACGCGGCCTCGCCTGTGGCGTAAAAAATAATATCTTCCGCCATGCGACTCAGATGCAGCATGCACACGGAAGCGGAGGCGATGAGTTCAACCACAAAGTCGCGGTCGCTGACAGCGTCAAGGCTGTTGGCGCTTGGACCATCAAAGCCCAAATCCTTGGCCAACTTTTGGCGATCGATTGGATACGCGGTTCCGGACAGGGCGCCGGAACCAAGCGGACAACGCGCCACGCGGTCAAGCGCGTCGGCGAATCGGTCGGCGTCACGGCGCAACATTTCTACGTAGGCCAGGCACCAATGCGCGAACAAAATAGGCTGCGCCCGCTGTAAATGTGTGAATCCAGGAAAAACCGTGTCGCGCTCGCGCTCGGCCAATTCAAGCAGGCTTAAGTTGGCGGCGTCAATTTCACCAAGGCGAACACGCGTTTGCTTTAAACACCACAGACGCAAATCCGTGGCCACTTGATCGTTGCGACTGCGACCCGTGTGAAGACGTTTGCCCAAATCACCAACACGCGCCACCAATTCGCGCTCAACCCAACTGTGCACATCTTCATCGGTGGCCTTGGTGAGAAGCGTGGGATCTTTTTCCGCCAACGCCGCAATTTCACGCAGCGCTTTTTCCAGTCGCAAGCGGTCACCGTCACTAATGATTTCGGCGCGCGACAAGGCGTGGGCCCAAGCAATGGAGCCTTCTATGTCCTCTTGAATCAAACGCCGATCAAACGGAAGGCTGTTGTTGAAAGTTCGAAACAGGGAATCTTGCTGGCCTTGAACTCGTCCTTGCCAAATTGAGGTCACCGGCTTGCTCCACTTTTGCCGCCAACATTTGAATTGTCAATGCCAAACAATTTGTTCAGACCAAGCATGGCGCGAATGCGGCTGGGCAAAGAGAACAGACGAATAAAACCTTCAGCGTGTTGTTGGTTGTAGACATCGTCCTCGCCAAATGTTGCAAATGCCTGTGAATACAGCGAATTTGGGCTGCGCCGACGCGTGGTGGTGGCGCAGCCTTTGTAGGCGCGCACGGCCACTTCGCCTGTCAACGGTTGTGCCAGAGATTTGATGGCGGCCCACTGCGCCTCACGCAACGGCGCGAACCAGCGGCCGTCATAAATCACGCGCGCAAAATCATTGGCCAACTCCTCGCGAAAGCGCATGGAGTCGCGGTCTAGAACAATTTGCTCAAGGCCACGCAGGGCCTCCATTAAGATTGTTCCGCCTGGAGTTTCATAGCAGCCGCGGCTTTTCATTCCGACAAGGCGGTTCTCAACCATGTCCACGCGGCCCACGCCGTGGCGCGCGCCAATTTCATTCAGCGCGTCAAGCAGGGCAAGCGCTGAAAGTTTTTTGCTATTCACACTCACTGGTACTCCGTGCTCAAATCCAACAACCACTTCTTCCGGCTCATTGGGCGCGCTCTTTGGATCGGTGGTTCGAATCCACAAATCTTCTGGCGGCGCGTTCCACGGATCCTCCAACTCCGCGCCTTCGTGTGAAACATGCCAAGAGTTGGCGTCGCGCGAATAAATTTTGGTGGCGCTTGCGGCGCATGGAATATTGCGCTGCGCCAAATAGTCAAGCATGGCTTCGCGGCTGCGCAAATTCCAGGAACTTTCACGCCACGGCGCAATCACGCGCAATTGCGGCGCCAATGCCGCATACACGCTTTCAAAGCGCACTTGATCGTTGCCTTTTCCAGTGCAACCGTGCGCCACGGCGTCGCAATTTTCTTCCAGCGCGCACATGACCTGAGCTTGCGCAATGCAAGGGCGCGCGATGCTGGTGCCAAGAAGGTAGCGGCCTTCGTATACGGCGCCCGACATGACCATTGGAAACACAAAGTCGGTCAAGAACGACTGCTTCAAATCTTTCATCACGCACAAGCACGCGCCGGAGTCCGCGGCTTTCTTTTCAATGCCGACAAGTTCTTGCGCGCCTTGGCCAACATCCACCACGCATGCAACCACTTCGCAGTCGTAGGTTTCGCGCAACCATGGAATGACGCAACTTGTGTCAAGACCACCTGAGTACGCCACGCACACGCGCTTTGGTTTCTTGGAGTGGGTTGGAGCGGTGGAGGCGGGGGCCGGCGAATTATTTTTGGTGGCGGTTGTCATGAGTGACTCCGAGTTGTGTGAGAGGTGCGAGTGGTATTTTTACCCAACGAGTCTTGTGTTGGAGTTGTGAGAAGATTCAGAAGCAACGCATTTTGAATGTGCATTCTATTTTCCGCTTGATCAAAGACCACGCTGTGGTGACCGTCAATGACTGCGTCCACCACTTCATGGCCACGGTGCGCGGGCATGCAGTGCATGAAATATGCGTTTGATCCAGCCACAGCCATGATGTCTGGAGTGACGGAATATGGCTTGAAAATAGCTTCTTTTGTGTCGCTTTCGCTTTGGCCCATGCTGGTCCAGGTGTCGGTGTACACGGCGAACGATCCACCAATCTGATTCAGATCATGGGTGTATTGCAACGTTGCGCCAGTGCGGCAAGCGCGCGCTTGGCAATCGCGAACAATGTCCGCTGATGGCGCAAACCCTGGCGGCGTGACCACGATCATGGATGCCCCCAAGGTCGCGGTGAGTTCCATAAGCGAGTGACAGACGTTGTTTCCATCGCCCACCCAGGCGAGTTGATGTTGGCGGCAATCAAATCCAAGCTCCACCAACGTCATGTAGTCGGCAAGCGCTTGGCACGGATGATGAATGTCCGAGAGCGCGTTGATGACAGGAATGGTGGCGTTGGCGGCAAGCGCGATGATGGTGTTGTGGCTCATGGTGCGCGCCACAATGCAGTCGCACCAACGCTCCAAGTTGCGGCTGTAATCGGCGATGGTTTCACGCTCTCCAATGCGCAACTTTTCGTGGTCCAAGTACACGGCGTGACCGCCCATGCGCGCGAAGCCAATGTCAAAGCTGACGCGCGTGCGCAGCGACGGTTTCTCAAACAACATGACAAGCGAGCGTTGCGCAAAGTGCTCCTTGTATGGGCGGATGTCCGCCTTGAGCGCGCGACCAAGTTCAATAAGCGGCATGACCTCATGCGAACTTAAATCCATGATGCGGGTCACATCTTTGGTGGCCAAACGCGTGTGCGCCTGCATTAGGAACTGCCTCCGATGTCGCACAGTTGCTTGGATGGCAGAAACATTGTTCCTGCCGCTGTTTCACTGCCTATATTCAGTAGCGCATCCGCAACATTCGCATCATTCCAACCCGCGACCAGGGTGGCAACGCCCGATTGCTCGCTGGCCTCAAGCGCTCCGCGAACTTTGGCAAGCATGCCGCCAGTGATGGCGCCGCTTTGTGTCAGGCGCTCAACGCCAGTGCGGTCCAGCGAGTGAATAATTTTCCCCGCGTCATCTTTCACGCCCGCAACATCCGTCAGCAATACAAGCAGGCGCGCCGACACAATGCGTGCGATGGCTGCCGCGGCTTCATCGGCGTTGACATTGAGAAGTTCGCCCGAATCATCCATGGCGATGCTGGAGAAAATAGGAGTACACCCATTGCGCAGCAGGGTTTGAATTAGGTTCGCGTCGCCGCCCGTTATCTCACCAACGCGGCCGGCGTCAAACGAAAACTTCTCAGTCTTGCGCGCCGTGGTTGTGGCACCATCGGCCAGCGTAAGACCAACCGCGTTCACGCCGCGCGCGCGCAGCAACCCCACAAGCCGCGCGTTGAGTTGCCCCGCCAGCACGCCGGCAATTTCCTGCATCTGCTCTGGCGGCGTGATGCGAATGCCTTCGCGTTTATGGCTGGTGTGGCCAAGCAATTGCAAATGGCGGTCGACACTTTTTCCACCGCCATGCACCAACACAACACGTTGATCGTGCTGAATAAAGTTGGCAAGCGTTTGAAAGAACGGTGCATGGTCAGTGGGTTCATCCAACAACGCGCCGCCCAATTTAATAACAATTGGGCTATTTCCCAATGGTTTTGGCTCTGTGCTCGTGCGCATTGTTGGCTTCAAGAGACCACTCCAACTGCGTGGATGGGCAGCAACCCCATAGTTTCCGGAAATCCCATTCGTATATTCATACATTGCATGGCTTGGCCCGCCGCGCCTTTGACCAAGTTGTCAATGGACGACGCAATGACCAAGTGATTGTGCGCGCTGTCAACCATGAGTGAAATGTCGCAGTAGTTGGTTCGCTCCACGGCGGCAATGGAACTCCACACGCCTTCTGGAAGCAAACGAATAAAGGGTTCGTCGGCATAGTGCGCCCCAAGCGTCTCACGGACAACGGACTCGCTCACGCCAGGCACAAGTTCAACATGAATGGTGCTGACAATGCCGCGATCAAGCGGCAGCAAATGCGGCGTGAACAAAATGTCCAGTCTTGTTTCTTGCCGCATCTCTGGTTGATGTCGGTGTTGAAGCGGACTGTACGGTTGAAAGCTGACTTCGCAAAATAAATTTTTGGCGGTGGCGCCACGGCCCGCGCCGCTCACGCCGCTGGCGGAATCAACAATCACTGGTCGCGAAGCATTCAGAAGGCGTGCGTTCACAAGCGGTCGCAGCGGCAAAATAACGGAGGTTGGATAGCAGCCAGCGCAGGCGATTAGGTCCGCCTGCATCAACGCGGCGCGGTTGAGTTCGGGCAAGCCGTACACCGCATGCGCAAGCAAACTGCTTGATGGATGCGTGAATCCGTAATGCGCTGGATACGCCGCCGCGTCGCGCAAGCGAAACGCCGCGGACAGATCAATCACAATCAGGCCGTGTGCAAGCAGGGCGGGGGCCAACTCCGCACTGGCTTCATGTGGCGTGGCCAAGAAAATAACTTTGGCGCCGCACTCCAAGATGGCATCAACGCAAGCCGCATGAATGGGTAAGTCATTTACGCCACGCAGCTGCGGAAAAATATCCGACATGATGCGAACCGCCGCGTTGTTCGCGCGCTCCGAGGCGAACAATGCCACGACCTCAACAAATGGATGCGCCGCTGCAATGCGAGCCAATTCGGCGCCGGTGTATCCAGCCGCGCCAACAATCGCGATAGGAGTTGTTTGATCGTTCACTGTGTGTCGCATGTTATTTACGTATTGGCCTGCGCGGTCTGTCCGCCGTGCCTTGCAAGATATTTTTTAGGCGTGTGGCCAAGTTGCGCGCCAAGGATGCGCTCTTGGCCACCAACAAAATTGTGTCATCGCCGGCCAGGGTTCCAAGCGAGCCTTCAAGGCGAATTCGATCAAGCTCAACCGCCAGTGGAGTGGCGTGGCCGGTGCGCGTGCGCAAGACCACCATTTGTCCACCAACCTCCACATCAAGCAGATAGGTTTGCACCGCGGCGCTTATGTCGGAATTGTTCACGGCGGCGGAGCCTGGCAACTGCCAACCCGTTGGTCCTTTCATCACGCCAAGATCAGCCAAATCCCTTGACAAAGTGGCTTGCGTGACATTCACGCCCTCGGCGCGCAATTGCTTCAGCAAGCCATGCTGACTTGTAACGCGGCCAGTTTGCAGGAGCCGTTCAATCAATCGCCGACGCGTTGGTTTGGAAGAATCCATAGGAGGTATAATTATGCATCGATTGTATAAAAAAGCAAGAACGAAACAATAATTTTTTGGTAAATTTAAATTTGTTGATTCGCTCCTCGCAATGTTTTGTCTTTGACGCCACGGCGCTCTCTGGCGCATTGCTAGCCGCCTTATTCTGTGTCAGCGCCGCGGTGGGCGACGACGCCACCAACCGATTTCTCAAGGCGCTCTCAACCGCAAGCGTGGGCGAAACCCGTTTGGGCACGCTGAGGGAAACGCAGGACTTTGGAACATTTTGGCTGGTGCCAAATGTCGAACCATTCTTTGACGCGCAGAAGTCATTCATTCACCTTGCCATGGATGCGCCGCAGGCAGTTCCAATTAACGAGGGTCGAATCGATCCACTTATTTCATTCGATCCATTCTCACCCATTGCCTCGCCGCTGCGCAACTTGAAATTGTGGATGCGTGAACGATTGAGCGTGAAGACCGATCTGTACAACTGCACCGTGGCCCAGCAAGCCAGTAGCAGTATCGCGGGGCAAGTCCGTGGCGCCGTGAGCAACCGTTTCAGTTACCGAATTGATTGGAAAGCCTGGGAAATTGCGGGAGTAGGTCTTGGCTCCATTACCGCGCAATTTCGCGCAAACAACAATTGGAGCGCGCAGAATGTGGATCTAAGCGCGGCGGTTGGGTCCAATATTGTATTTGTGGATTCAGCTGAAAATTCATCGGATGTATTTTTAACGCGTCTGTTCGCGCAGCAAGGTTTTTGCGACGACCGCATTCTAATTGGCGCCGGGAAAATTCTTCCCAACGACACGACCGCCGTGAACTTTTTCGCCGACGATGAAACCAGCCAATTTCTTGCCAGTTGCTTTGACGGCGGCGATGCTATGCCGATTGGGTGGAACAGCTATCTGCCTGGCGCCTTCGCGCAATTTATTCCTGTTGATGGTGTCTATGTGAACACGCTTCTGACAAGTCCGCTGGGCGAGTTGAATTCCGGCGGTGGATTTGGAACCGTGGGCGATGGATTTTATTTAGTTGGAGCGGAAGCGGGTGTTGTGGCGGCGCTTGGCGCCGACACGGATCTCATCGGGCGCTATTCCATTTTTGTATGCAACACCAACGCTGGCACCGACACGGTGAGCACCAACAACAAGCAGTACGGCAACGCCATGGCGCTCATCGCGCAGCAATTTATTGACCGCGACTTGGGCGTGTGGATTTCATATCAACTCAGCGACGCCAATATCAGTCCTGCCACGCAGGAGACCACCTTTGGCGGCAGTCTGGAAAATGCGTTTGGCAGGCACGGCGATGGCGTTGGTCTTGGCTTGAGTTGGACAGATTCCTCCACAACGGGCGACCGTCAGCAAAAAACCATTGAAACCTACTATCGACTGCGCCTTACAGGCAGCCTGGAATTGACCGCGGATCTGCAACTGATCGATGACCCATCCAATCCGCAAGCCAAGGGCGGCGCGACGTGGGTGTTTGGTCTGCGCTCTAAAATTAAATTTTAAATTGCAAAGTTGTTTTCAAATTCGGCGCGCGCGTTGTTTGCAATACCAAATTTCAAAGTTCAAGCGCAATAAAAAATTAGGACGTTTGAGACGTCCTAGTTTGCAAATGCAAGTTTAAAAAATTGAATCGATCAGTTTAGGAAGCGGACTCGTTCGAAGTGGGTGTTGCAACGGTCGCATCCGCGTTAACAACAACTTTCTTTGGCTTGGTCACTTTCTTTGGCTTGGTCACTTTCTTTGGCTTCTTCACGGAGGTTTCACCCGCGGTTGCAGTTGCCGACCCGTCATCTGTAACGGTCTCGCCCGCAGGCTTTGCCGCCGCGGCTTTTTCCGCCTTAGTTGGCGCGGGCTTTGGAGTTGGATGCTTGCGCTTGTAGGCGTCAATGCGCGCGCGATCCGGCGACAACATTGCTGAAAGTCGCTTGCCATTGAAACGCGGCGGGCTATCTAGGCGCGCCAGATCGACCAACTTGGCGATGGCGTCGTTTAATTTCACGGCGCCAATTTCCTTGTGCGCCATTTCGCGGCCCTTGTAGCTGGCCACCAATTGAACTTTGTGTCCTTCAAGCAGAAATCGCCGCGCTTGTTGCACGCGAATCTCAACATCATGCGGATCCACTTTCATGCTGCGGCCCAAGCGAACTTCCTTCATTTCATAGGTTTTTGTCTTGCGACCCTGCTTGTCCTTCTTGGCCTGCTCGTATTTATATTTTCCAAAGTCCATGATCTTGCAAACCGGCGGCCGCACATCGGCCGCTATCTCCACAAGGTCAAGACCAGCCACCATGGCAAGTCGGCGCGCTTCATCTGTTTCAACCACGCCAATCATGGTTCCTGTCTCGTCGATCAAACGAACAGGCGTGATACGAATGCGATCATTGATGCGCGGACCAAAATTGGAACCCGAATCAGGTCGTGACATATGCGGACGTCGTGGAGGAAATGCTGAGATGGAAAAATCCTTTATGTGGAGACAATAAGAAAAGACAACGCTTCAAAAGCGATTGCTGTGCAAACCGGATTGACCGGAGAAACGTGAGGCAACGTGGGCACAATCATCATGCCGGTACAAAGAATTTCTGAAACATGCAGTCGTTGTCCTTGAGTTACTTTTGAGTGGTGAAACGTTCACCACCTACACAGTACAAAGTACCCGCCCAAGCATGAACGATGCAAGCGGATTTGCAAGTCTTTTTTGCGGGGATTTTGCATTCTTGCGACAAATGTCACTTGGTGGCTGGCGTAATCTTGCCCGCAAGGGTTTCACTGGCGCGGTTTCGGTAGTCCGCCACCAACGCCGAGACAAAGTCATCAAAGGGCATTTCGCCCGCATTTTCAGCCTTACCATGCAAGCGAATGCTGACCACGCGGCGCTCGGCGTCGCGCGGACCAACAATGGCCGTGACCGGAATCTTTTGTTCGGCGGCAATGCGGATGCGGTTTTGAACACGCTCTGAACTTGTGTCAAGCGTGGTGCGCAAGCCAGCTTGGTGCAGGGCGGCGTGCAATTCCTGCGCGTAGGCGTCGCTCTTTTCACTTATCGGTAGCACGCGCACTTGCTCAGGACTCAGCCACAGTGGAAACGCGCCCGCGAAGTGCTCAATCAACACGCCCGTGAATCGCTCCAAACTTCCAAATGGCGCGCGGTGAATCATCACTGGTCGGTGCGACTTGTTGTCGGCACCTTGATATGAAAGATCAAATCGAATGGGCAAGTTGTAATCCACTTGCACGGTGCCAAGTTGCCAAGAGCGACCAATGACATCGCGCACCACAAAGTCAATCTTGGGTCCGTAGAACGCGGCCTCGCCTTGCTCCTCGCTGAAAGGAACGCCAAGTGATTGCGCCGCGTCGCGGCACGCTTGCTCGGCCTTGTCCCAATTTTCCGCAAGACCAACATACTTGGCGGAGTCCGGACCGCGTAAGCCAACGCGCACGCGGTAGTCGCTCATTCTCAGCGTTGCAAAAATTAGTTTGACAAGTTTCAAGCAGCCTTGCAGTTCATGCGCCACTTGATCCTCGCGGCAGAATAAATGCGCGTCGTCTTGCGTGAAGCCACGAACGCGCGTCAAGCCGCCAATTTCGCCCGACTGTTCCCATCGATAGACCGTTCCAAATTCAGCCAAACGCACGGGCAAATCGCGCCAAGAGCGCGGCTCGCTAGCGAAGATGCGGATGTGGTGCGGGCAATTCATGGGCCTCAGCAAATAGCCCTCAATCTCGCCTGTTTCCAATCGATTTGAAAGGTCCGCGCATGTGCAACCTTCTTTGGCCAGCGCGCTCATGCTTTCGTGGTCAATGATTGGCGGGTACTGACTCTCGCGGTAGTAGGGGAAGTGGCCGCTGGTGCGATACAGATCCAACTTGCCAATGTGCGGCGTGAACACTTGGTGGTAACCCTGTTGACGCAGCGCCTCGCCAATGAAAGTTTGCAACTCTTGTCGAATGACGGCGCCATTTGGTTTCCACAACACAAGACCTTGACCAACCATTTCATCGATGTGAAAAAGTTGCAGCTGCTTTCCAATTACGCGGTGGTCGCGCAACTTGGCTTCCTCAAGTTGCTTCATGTGCGCGTCAAGTTCAGCCTTGGATGCGAAGGCCGTTCCATACACGCGCGTCAGTCGATCGCTTTTTTCGTCGCCGTGCCAATAGCTGCTGGCAAGCGTGGTCACTTTGTACGCGGCAACTCGCGCGGTGGTGGGAACGTGTGGACCGCGGCACAGGTCCTCCCAATTTTTCCCAGGCTCACCCGTGGCGTACCAACTAAGCGTGGCGTTGGCGCCGGACATTTTTGCCGCGTCGCAAGCGCGCTGCGCGTTGTCAATTTTATATTTGCTGCCCTCGCTGTTGGCCTTGGCCATGCCATCGGTGGCGCTCAATTCATAGCGCGTGAAGGGGCGGTCCTGCGCCACAATTCGAGCCATTTCTTGCTCAATTTTGGCGAAATCGTCGGCGCTTGGAATTTGCCCGGCGGGGAAAGCCATGTCGTAATAAAAGCCTTGCTCCACGGGCGGGCCGTAGACCAGTTGCACGCCTGAAAATAAATTGCTGATGGCCTCGGCCATAATGTGCGCCGCGGAATGGCGCACCAAGAACAGAGCGTCTGGGTCAATGGTGCCATCGCGTTTTTTGGGAGTGACAATGGCCAGCTGCGCGTCGCGCGAAATTTTTGTGGAAAGGTCGCACAACACGCCGTCAATCTTGGCGCCAAGCGCGGCCTTGGCAAGACCCGCACCAATGTCGGCGGCAACTTGCGCGGCGGTTACGGGTGCGTCATAAGTTTTTTTAGTTCCGTCTGGAAGCGTGATGACTGGCATGGTGTTGTGGATTTATTTTGTTTTAGTGTCTGGAAATAAATCGCGCTCGTTGGCGACAGGTCGTGGACGCGATTGCATTGTCGCCATTTCCGCGGCGAACTCCGCTATGGAACTGAACCCATGGTGCTCGCTGACAAATCGGATGTAGGCAATGGGATCAACCGCGCGAAGTTTGTTGGCTAGGCGCTGCCCAATTTCGGTGCTGGGCACTTCGCGGTCAAAGTCGCGGTGAATTTCCTCCTCCACTTCGCGGCACAAACGCTCCTTGTCCTCTTGGGGAATGGGGCGCTTGCCACACGCCGCGTGCAATCCGCGCGACAGACTTTCCGCCAAGTACGCAACGCGCGTTCCATCGCGTTTTACCACCATTAAGCGGGCAGTTCGCTCAAATCGCTCGTAGGTTGTGAAGCGTTTTTCGCAGGCAATGCACTCGCGTCGTCGTCGAATGGTGTCGCCGTCCTCGCCCGGGCGACTGTCAATCACCTTGTCATTGTCAGCGGTGCAAAAGGGACAGCGCACGAATTACGCCTCCTCAATCTCGGTGACTTTCTTAGTCACAACTTCTTCCACGCGCGTCGTCTGTTTTTTGGTGGCTTCGTCAACATCTTTTTGGGCGCGCTCGGCGGCGTCCTCGGTCAAGCCAGATTTTTTGTCCGCAAGCAATGTGTCAATGCGCTTGTTGGCGTCGCGGCGGCTATTGCGAATGGCGACCTTGGTGTCCTCGGAAAGTTTCTTGGCATGCGTGGCAAGTTGCTTGCGCCTGTCGGAACTTGGCGACGGAACAATGATGCGAATTTGCGTGCCTTCGGTTTGCGGATTCAAACCCAGACCGGACTTCTCAATGGCTTTTACAATTTCCGTTTTGGCGCCGGGATCAAACGGCTTCACCAAAAGTTGCGTGGGCTCTGGCACGCTAATGGCGGCAAGTTCGCGCAGGTCTGTCATGGAACCATAGTAGTCAACCTTGATGTACTCCAACATGGCGGTGGTGGCCCGGCCAGTGCGCATGCCGCGCAGCTCCTTGCTCAGGTGCTCCACGCTCTTTTCCATCTGATCTTCACATTCAAGCAAAATAGTGTCTAGGTCCATGTTATTTCTCCTTCAAGAGTGTGCGAGAATAGCAGGGAAAATGATGGGCGTAGCCGTTGATTCATGGATCCGCGCGGTGTTTGTAGCAAGACGCTTGCGCGCCGGCTTGGCTGGCAAGAAATATTCGCCGTGAATGAAGCGCGCATGCGCAACTTAATTCGAAACCAGCGTGCCGATGGCCTCGCCGCACATGGCGCGCTTGACATTTCCACTTTGGTGGAAGTTGAACACGCGAACTGGCAGCGAATGCTCCATGCACATGGTGAGCGCGGTCAAATCCATCACGGCCAAGCGCTTGGCAATGGCCTCGGAGAATTTAATCTCGTTCAATTTGGTGGCGGTGGGATCCTTCTTTGGATCCGCGGTGTACACGCCGTCCACTTTGGTGGCCTTCAACAACATTTGCGCCTGCAATTCAACGCCGCGCAAACTGGCGCATGTGTCCGTGGTGAAGAATGGATTGCCGGTGCCCGCCGCCAAGATAATCACGCGGCCTTTTTCCATGTGGCGCAAGGCGCGCGCGCGGATGAATGGTTCCGCTACGGACTTCACTTCAAGCGCGGTCATCAGGCGACTGGCCACGCCGGTTCCTTCCAGCGCCTCGCGCAACGCAAGGCCGTTGATAATGGTTCCCATCATGCCCATGTAGTCGGCGGTGGCCTGCGCAATGCGGCCCTTCTCGGCCAACTTGGCGCCGCGCACAATATTTCCGCCGCCCACAACAATGGCCAATTTCAAGCCATTCACCGCGTGATACGCAGCGGCAATTTCAGCGGCAATGTGCGCCAATTGTTCAGGCGCAATGCCAAGCTGGCCCTCTTGCGCAAAGCTTTCGCCGCTTAGTTTCAATACAACGCGTTGATAGTTCTGGCTCACGAAATGGCTCCTTGAAGTTGTGTTGAATGGGGCAAGTTGGAAATATAATTTAAAAGTTTAAATATGTGGCGCACGATTTTGTGTGACGCAAGTGAGGCTGGCTCAGCGAATGAAAAGTCACACATGCGCAAGGGCCTTCTCAAGATCATTGATCAAGTCTTGCTGATGTTCAATGCCAACGCTGAGGCGCACTAAGTTGTCAGAAATACCAAGCGCCTTGCGGCTTTCGGAGGGAACACTGGCGTGGGTCATGATGGCGGGGTGCTCGATCAAACTTTCCACGCCGCCCAAACTTTCCGCCAGCGCGAACATGTGCACGTGTTCCAAGAAGCGGCGACTTTCCGCCAAGCCTCCGCGAATAAAGATGGTGATCATTCCACCAAATGCTGGCTTGCCCACAAGTTGCATTTGCTTTTTGGCAATGGCGTGTTGCGCGTGTGATGCAAGACCTGGATACACCACGCGTTCAACCTTGGGGTGCTTCTGTAGCCACTGCGCGATATGCATGGCGCTTTCGCAATGCCGCTGCATGCGAACCGCCAACGTCTTCACGCCACGCAGCGCCAAGTAGGCGTCAAAGGGACCCATGACGCTGCCAATGGCGTTCTGCAAAAACCGCAGTTTTTCCGCAAGATCAGCGCGATTTGTCACCAGCGCTCCACCGACAACATCGCTGTGGCCGCCCAAGTATTTGGTGACCGAGTGCATGACAATGTCGAAACCCATTTCAAGTGGCCGTTGCAACATGGGCGTGGCGAATGTGTTGTCGCACACGCTGATAATTCCGTGCTTCTTGGCGATGGCGGCGATGGAGGCAAGGTCGACAACTTTCAGCGTGGGGTTGGTGGGAGTTTCCACCCACACCATGCCGGGTTTTTTCTTTTGTATCGCCGCCTCAAACAACGCGGGGTTGGTCAGGTCAACATACACGGGCGCAAGTCCGGCGCTGCGTTGACGAACCTTTGAAAGCAGCCGATAGGTTCCGCCGTACACATCGTCCATGCTGACAAGCGTGTCGCCTGTGTCCAACATTTCCAAGCAAGTGCTGATTGCCGCAAGACCACTGGCGAAGGCAAAGCCGCCGCATGTTCGCTCTTGCTCTTCGGACAGTCCGCTTGATTCCAAATTGGCAATCGCGCGCTCAAAGGCAAAGCGCGTGGCGTTGTGGCTGCGCGAATATTCAAACCCCTTGTGCACGCCCGGACTCTCTTGAATAAATGTGCTGCTGGTGGCAATGGCTGGCATGACCGCGCCGGTCACGGGGTCTGGGTGTTGACCACCATGAACGCAACGACTTTCTAAATTGAGATGTTCGTGAGCCATGGCAGGATGCTAACGGCTGCAGAAATGCTGACTATGGGCGGCAATGGCGTGGGCACATTCGTCACGCTGGCAATCACGCCTTGAATTCCAACAATGGTCATTTGCGCCGCAATACACACCAAAATAAATCCCATGATGCGCGTGATGGCGTTGGTGCCGGACTTACCCAACACTTTTTGAATATAGAATGCTTTATCAAGCACAATCCAAGTGACAAAACATGCCAAGGCAATGGCGATGGTGGCGGATAGTAAATCGCTCCAGTACCCCGCGCGGAGGTGGCTGCTCTCCTCAAGGACAACGGTGAGTGCGCCTGGTCCAGCCAGCAGTGGCATGGCCAGTGGAAAGAACGCTGAATTTTCACGCACTACGGCGTCGTGTTCCTCTTCGGGACTTGATTTGGATTCCAGTTTGACGTCGATCAAATTAAGTCCAATCTTGGCCAGAATTAAACCGCCGCCCACTTGCACCGCGGACACGGTGATTCCAAAGAATGAAAGAATGGAACCGCCAAAGCCAAGAAACAAAATCAAAATACAGAATGCGTACACGCAACCAAGGAGCGCGGTGTGTTTGCGCACGGCAGGAGAATCCTTGCACGTGATCGCCAAGAAAAATCCGACCGTGCCCAGCGGATCAATCAACGCGATCAGCGATATAAATATGGTCAAAATACCTGGAATATCCATGTTTTTTTTAACTTTACGGAAGTTGCTTGCGCAGGTAGTGGATTAAATCAATACGCGTAATGATGCCGTAGAAGTGGTTGTCGTCGGCGACAATGGCCACGCGGTCGGCGCGGAAAATTGGGTGCAGGTCATTCACGCTGGACTTGGGCGAGATGGTCTCTAAGCGACTGGTCATAAAATCACTCACTGGCAATTTGGCAATATTGCCGCCCTTGACCAACGCCAAAAGCACATCGCTTTCATCCAGAATTCCAATCACGCGGTCCGCCGCGTCAAGCACAGCCAATTGGCTCACGTCATACATGTGCATTCGCTTGATGGCTTGTTGAATCGGCATCTGCGGACTCAAGACATAGTCCTCGCGGTCCAAGTGGCGCCGGGAAATTAAATCGCGCAGATCCCCAAAACTTTTGCGCTGAATAAATCCATTGTCAATCATCCATGGATCAGAAAACATTTTGCTGAGATACTTGGCGCCCGTGTCGCAGATCAGCGTGGCCACGCGCAGCGGTTTGGTTTGCTCTCGGCAAAATTGAAGCGTGGCCGCCAGCAATGTTCCAACGCTGGAGCCCGCTAAAACGCCTTCTTTTTTCAGCAATTCGCGCGCGGAGTGAAAGGCCTCGGCGTCGCTGATGGCGTAGGCCTTGTCAACTAATTTCAAGTCCAGAATGCTGGGCACAAAGTCCTCGCCAATTCCCTCCACCAACCATGAGCCCGCTTCAACGGTGCGGCCCTCGTTGATGAGTGGCTCAAGAATAGAGCCAACGGGGTCCGCCAAAATCATTTTTAAGTTTGGATTTTTGGATTTCAGAAAGCGACCAACGCCAGAAACTGTTCCGCCGGAACCAACGCCCGAAACAAACGCGTCTATGTCGCCGCCCATTTGCTCCCATATTTCCGGGCCAGTGGTCTCTTCATGCGCGCGCGGATTGGCCTCGTTGGCGAATTGGTTCACATAGAAATGTCCGGGCCGCTCACTTGCTATGCGCGCCGCAATGTCTTGGTAATACTCGGGGTGGCCCTTGGCCACATCGCTGCGAGTCAGAATTACCTCGGCTCCCATGGCGCGCAAGTGGCTGATTTTTTCATCGCTCATTTTGTCTGGCACAACCACCACTAACTTGTAGCCTTTTTGCGCCGCCACCAATGCCAGCGCCAACCCAGTGTTGCCAGCGGTGGCTTCAACAAGCGTGCCGCCGGGCTTCAGCGCGCCGCAGGACTCGGCCTCTTCAATCATGGTCACGGCAATTCTGTCCTTAATAGAGCCGCCCGGATTCATGTTCTCCATCTTCACAAACAGCCGGCACGGGCCCGTGTCTAAATGTTTCAACTCCAGCATGGGCGTGTTGCCGATCATTTCTAAAATGCCGCCAAAAACAGGTGCAAGTGAACGCCCTGTGATTGTGGACATGGACTTCATATTTCAAGTGTACCGATTGGCAATCACGCATACCAACGTTGAATTCTTGGTCACAATAGCGCCATGAGCGCGTCGCCCAACTTGCCGCAGTCTGGCGCATGGACACTTGAAACATTTCAAGGGCAGCCGGAGTTGCGCCAAGCGGATGACAAGCCTGGAACGGGCGTGCGCGCCGATTGGAAATCGCTGCGTCTACCCGATGGCGTCAACTCGCTGCGAAATCAACCGCTTGGCCGCGCGGTTGGAAAAAATATTCGTACCGCGGTCGATGCCACGGCGGGTTTGGGTTACGACACTTTCGCGCTGGCTCTTCTTGGCGTTGAAGTGTTGGCGTGGGAGCGCGACGCGAATGTGTTCGCGTTGCTTTCGGATGCGTTGGCGCGGGCCAAGAGTGATGACAAATTATCCGCGGCCGCGGCGCGCATACAAATTGAATACGCCAACGCGCACACGCGCTTGCCAACGCTGCGCGCGAAAGTTGGGTTCTCATTGCCGCTCTTCACGGCGCGCGAATTTATGTTGCCCGACATGATCTTGCTTGATCCAATGTTTGGCGGCGATCGCGGCGCTGCCAAACCATCCAAAGAAATTCAGGCTCTAGCAGCGACGGTGGGCGCCGACGCCGACGCCGACGCGCTTCTTGACATGGCTATTGCCGTAGCAACTCAGCGCGTTATTGTGAAGCGCTCGCGCCTTGCGCCGCCACTTTCAGGCCGCGCGCCGGATTGGACAATCCAAGGCAAATTGCTGCGTTTTGATGTGTATCGCGCCGGCGCGCTTTGAAATGCGCACTACACTTCGCGCGTGGCACATCCGCGATGTATTGTTGAAAAACTTCCCACCGTTGGCGACATCGCGTGGCTAAGCAAAGATGAGGCCAAGCACGCCATGGGTAGCCGTCGTCTTGAAGCGGGGGACGCGCTTGAATTGGTCGATGGCCGCGGCGGCGTGGCGCTGTCCACAATTTTGCCAACGCGAAATGCCGCGGGCGAAACCGGCGCGCAAGTTTCCGCGTGCCACAATCAGCCGCGCCTGGCTCCAGAAATTCATATCGCGTCCGCCATTCCCAAAGGCGATCGATTGGCCACCATGCTTGACATGCTTGGGCAATTTTCCGTCGCGTCATTCACTCCGCTTGATTGCGAGCGTGGCGTTGTTCCGGCGGATCGCTTTGATGGCGCGCGCGCACACCGAATTTTTGTGGAGGCCATGAAGCAAAGCCGTGGCGCGTGGACCACGCAAGTCGCCAGCGCGCACACTCCCAAGTCATGCGCGGAAACTTGCCGCACGAAAAACATTCCCGCGTTTGTGGCCCATCCAGATGGAAAGCCGCTGGCCAAACTAAAATTTGATCAGCCCAGTTGCATGATCTTGATTGGCCCCGAGGGTGGTTTCACGGACGCGGAAATTGCAGACACGCTCGCCGCGCACGCAATTCAAATTTCACTTGGGTCAACCACGCTTCGCATAGAAACGGCGGCCGCAATGACCGCTGGTTTTGTACGCTTTTACGCGCAAAACCAAGTTGTGTAATGGAGTGCATCGGGATCGAACCGATAACCTCCGCCTTGCAAAGGCGGCGCTCTCCCAGTTGAGCTAGCACCCCAGAGGGGCAAAGTATAAAGACAAATAGTTATATGAGAAAATAAAATTCTCGATTGGAAACATCTTTGATTACTTTAGAAACCGCCGCCAGGGCGTTTGGTCAGAATTTCAATCGCGGTTGGATCAATCACGCTGACACGCAGAGCCTCGTCGTAACGCTTCTCGCCGCGAACACCCACCAGGGTTCCAAGCATGGTCGCAAGTTGACTTGGTTTTTTCGCAGTGACATACGCCACAGTTTGACCAACGGCTGGATCAACCAAGCGATAAAGCAGTGGCAGGCGCTTGCCATCATAAATGCTGCTGGCGTTAAGAACGCCGACCACGGTGTAATCGGAGCGAGCCTCCAGAGCAATCTTGATGGCGCGAACTTGATCCACATCGGCATCTAGCGAAGTGCGCATTTCTTTTAGTTGTCGCATTTTTTGTTGCGTCTCAATTTGAACTCCAAGTTGTTTCACGCGAGTGTCAACAACCATCTTGATCTCAGGTTCGCAATCTGGATCATTCAGCAGAATCATGTAGCGATCCTTTAAGACACCCACTTCGCTGGAAGCCAAGGGTTCCGCTTTTACTGTGAGCCAAATCGCTTCAAGGTCCTTCAAGGTTTGGCGACGATTTTCAGCGGCGATCATTTGCGCAGTCTTGACTACGGGCGCGGGTGGAGCAACAACAACGGCTGGCTTTGGAGTTTCCGCAACAGTTTCTATGACTATGGTTTCGGTCGAGGTTCCCTGGGCGGGCGCAATTTCAGTTGTCGCAACGGTGGCGGGAATTGTCTCGCTGCCATCCGCTGTTTGTTCCTCAATCACTAAGGCTGGGTTGGCGGCCACAACTGCAGTGGCTGCAACAGACGCGCTCTTTGACGAAGTTGTTGATGTGATCTTCGCTGCTTCTCCTTGACTTGCTCGGCGGATGTAAGGCACATGAATAAAGCCGGTGCAATTAGGTGGAATAGAAATTTTGTACGCCTTCTCGCGCGCGCCATTCATAGTGCCGAGCACTTTTAATATTTGACCGGATGTTGCTTTGCCGATTTCTTTATTTGATTTGTCCGCATCTCCATCGTTGCCAATGTCTGGAGCGAGCAGGGAGGTCTCCGCGTTTACAGTGATGGTTTGCCCATCAGGTGATAGAACCACTTTGTCGTTGGCCAAAACATACGCATGGATGTTCTTGAAAGAGGGACCACTAGTACGCACTGTTGCCCAATCAAAACTCTCCCCAACCACTTCAATCACATCGCCACTTGACAACATGCCAAATGGATACGCACTTTGTGTACTGGGTCCGCAACGAATGTAGACACCGTTCGCTACGACAGTTCCAATGTAAGCCTTGCTTGGCGCGGCCGGAGTGGCAGGGGCTTGCGCCAAAGTTGCGTTGCTGAAAACGGGAAGAACGAGAACGATCAGTAGGAGAGCCAATTTCATGGATGTGATTCTACGCATTCTTTGAGTTGTATACAGTGCACACTTCATGATTCTCCGTTGGTCAATTCAGGCGCGCGCATTTGCCCTTCTCACAGCGGTTTGCGTCTGTTCTTGCACATCGCCCATGGATGACCCCGATGGAACAGAGGGTTTGCGCCACGCCATGGATACCGCCGTCGCGCGGGAGTTGGTGCAAGCTCCGACGCAAGATCCGGTGAAGCCCGTGACGCGCGAAGTGAATGAAGTGTTCAACGCGTTGCAGAAACGCCGCGCTCAACTGGATGCCTTGGGGCCGCAAATTTCAGAAGCTGGAGCAGGCATGCCGCTGGGCAGCGACTTGTATGGCAAGCCGTATCCCGAAGTGAATTTGTCTTTGAAAGACGCCATTCGAATTTCCGTGGAGCACAATCTTGGAACGCAAGTTGCGCGTCTGCAGCAAGGCGTGACGCAAGCGGAGTTGCTGGCCGCGCAAGCCGCGTTTGATTCTTCGTTCGTGGCCAGCACGCAAGCGAATATTTCAAACGCGCCAGCGCAGGACATCAATCTTCAAGGCTCAAGCGTTCCCATTCCCGTTGACTTCATGAATCAATTTCGTCAGTTTAATTTTTCCAGCGGCATTCAAACGCCCATGGAAACTGGCGGACAGTTCAGCGCCACGGTTGTGAATGAATACACAAAGTTGTATCCAGCCAGTGGCTACTCGCCTAATCCGGCGTGGATCAACAGCGTGCAACTTGGTCTAACGCAGCCACTTTTGCAGGGTTTTGGAAGCGATGTGAACATGGCCGGCATTCGCATTGCGCGCAACAATGATCGCCGCAGTTTGCAACAGTTGCGCGCCAACTTGCTCATGCTGTGCCGCGATGTGGAGGCCGCGTATTGGCAAGTGGTGCTTGCGCGCCAACGCGTGGTCACCGCGCGGTGGCTTGTGAAAGTTGGAACAGAGGTTCGCGATGTGCTTGCCAAGCGGCGCAGCTTTGACGCCACGCTTGCCAACTACGCCGACGCCGTGGCCAAGGTGGAGGATCGCAAGAGTCAAGTGATCCGCGCCCAGCGCGATGTGACCGCGGCCGTGGACAAATTAAAAGTGCTGTTGAATGATTCCAATTTTCCAGTTGGCGACGAGACCATGATTGTGCCCACCGATTTCATGGTTGATGAACCGCTTGCATTTTCATTGAAGGACGCCATTGGCACGGGCGTTGATCAAAGTCCAATCATCACGCAGGCGTTGCTTGGCGTTGATGACGCAAGTATTCGCCAAGTGGTTGCCGACAACGGCCGCTTGCCCTCGCTGAACTTGACAGCGCAGTTGCAATTTCAAGGCATGGATCAGCAAAACGGCAATTACGGCGAGGCCTGGAGCGAGGTTGGCGCGGCCAATTTCATGAGCTATTTGGTGGGCGCCAATTTCAGTCAACCTATTGGAAACCGCGCTCCAGAAGCCAATTACCGCCGGTCGCGCCTGGAGCGTTCCAAGGCGGTCATTACTTATCGCGCCGCCATTCAGCAGGTGGTGTACTTGGTCAAAGATTCGCTGCGCAACATTGACACGCAATATAGATTGATTGAGCAAACGCGCGCGTACCGTTTGGCGCAGGCGGAAAATATGCGCGCGTTGATGGTGGACGAGCAAACTATTCCAAGTTTAACGCCAGAGTTTCTCAGTTTGAAATTTCAGCGCCAGAACGATTTGGCCAGCGCGGAGAATCAGGAAATTCTTTCCATGGTGGAATACAACAACGCCATCGCGTCGTTGTGGATGAACATGGGAACGGGTTTGCAAATGAACCGCATAGAGTTGAATGTGTTCGATCCCGACCAAGATGGGTCCACAAAAAATGCCACGACTATTGCAAAGTAATCACGATGGAATTGAAGAGGCCGCGGCGCGCATTGAAGCGGGCGGCGTTGTGGCGTTTCCAACAGAGACCGTGTATGGACTTGGCGCCAGCACTTTCGCGGTGGAAGGCTTGAAATTGATTTATGAAATCAAGGGGCGGCCATCGGACAATCCGTTGATCGCGCATGTGCTTGACGCCGTGGAGGCGCGCACGCTTGTGTCGGGGTGGGACCTGCGCTGCAGCAGGCTGGCCGCCAAATTCTGGCCCGGTCCGCTCACCATGATTTTGAACAAGGCACTTGATGTGCCCGAAGAGGCCACCGCGGGTTTGCAAACCATCGCCGTGCGTTCGCCCATGCATCCCGTGGCGCGCGCGTTGTTGTACGCCGTTGATGGTCCTATCAGCGCGCCAAGCGCCAATCGTTCGGGACATATTTCGCCCACCACCACCGAACATGTGATGGCGGATTTTCCGGAGCAAGAAGATTTGTTGGTGCTTGAAGGTGGCCGCGCCAACTTTGGCATTGAAAGCACGGTGCTTGATTTAACAGGTGAAATGCCTGTGATTCGCAGGCCTGGCTCCATCACGCTGGAGTCGCTCGCGCGCGTGTTGGGCGCGGTGGAAGTGGCGCAAGGCATTGGCCAGGGCGTGAGTCCGGGCACTCGGCTGATTCACTACTCGCCAAAAATTCCAACCATGTTGGTGCCGTCCAATCGGCTGGAATCTTTTCTGGCCACGCTCAAGGAGCCCGCCGCGGTGCTCACTCTTGACAGCGCGCGCGTGTCGGCGCCGCACATTGGCATTCAAATGCAAACCGACGCGTCCGCATACGCGCGCATGTTGTATTCAAAGTTGCGCGAGGCGGAACTTTCGGGGCTGACGCACATTGTCATTGAGGAGCCGCAAGGCCAGGACGGTTTGTGGTTCGCCGTGCTTGATCGATTGCGCCGCGCCGC